>CACNWB010000012.1 GCA_902624095.1 uncultured PS1 clade bacterium | reverse complement strand
AGCGATTGCCAAGCGCATTGAGGCGGGTCGCGAAACCATGATTGCAGGCTTGTGTGAAAGCCCTTTGACATTTCAGGCGATTATCATATGGCGCGATGAATTGAACGAAGGCAAGGTTTTGCTACGCGATATCATCGATCTTGACGCGACTTTCGCGGGACCCGAAGCCAAAAAAATTGACCGTAGTGCGGAAGGTGCTGCCCCGCCTCCGTCGGGTGCGCCATCGGGCGAAGCCGAAGGGGAACCGGATGAAGATGACGACGATAATGAAAATAATCTGTCGCTGTCTGCCATGGAAATGGAACTGAAGCCGAAAGTGCTGGCTAGTTTTGACGTGATTGCAGGGACCTATAAAAAATTGCGCCGTTTGCAAGACCAAAGCGTTGAATTGCAGGCCAGCAATAAAGAGCTTTCTACCGCACAGCGCAATCGCCTGACGAAATTGAGCGCCGAGGTCATTGACGAAGTAAAAGAGCTATCGCTCAACAATAATCGCATCGAGGCACTGGTCGACCAGCTTTACACCATTAATAAGCGTCTGGTCGGCCTTGAAACGCGGCTCTGGCGTTTGGCTGACAAAGCCGGTGTAACGCGCGAAGAATTCCTGAAGCAATATCAGGGCAACGAATATGAGGCGAACTGGTCACGCCGTGTCGGGCGCCTGACCGGTAAGGGTTGGAAAAACTTCGTCCAGGACAATCGCAATGAAATTAGAGAGGTGCGCTCTGAAATACAGGAGCTTGCCAATGAAACCGGGCTTGATATCGGCGAGTACCGGCGCATTGTTCGCACCGTTCAAAAGGGCGAACGTGAAGCGCGCATCGCGAAAAAGGAAATGGTCGAGGCCAATTTGCGGCTCGTTATTTCAATTGCTAAAAAATACACCAATCGCGGCTTGCAGTTTCTCGACCTCATTCAGGAAGGCAATATCGGCCTAATGAAGGCGGTCGATAAATTCGAATATCGCCGTGGGTACAAATTCTCAACCTATGCGACCTGGTGGATCCGTCAGGCCATTACGCGCTCGATTGCTGATCAGGCGCGCACCATTCGGATTCCGGTGCATATGATCGAGACAATCAACAAACTGGTGCGGACATCGCGTCAGATGTTGCATGAATTTGGGCGTGAGCCGACACCCGAGGAGCTGTCGGAGAAATTGTCCATGCCGCTTGAGAAAGTGCGCAAAGTGCTCAAAATTGCCAAGGAGCCGATAAGTCTCGAGACGCCGATTGGCGATGAAGAAGACAGTCAGCTTGGTGACTTTATCGAGGACAAAAACGCCATTTTACCGATCGATGCGGCCATTCAGTCCAATTTACGCGACACGACGACACGCGTTCTGGCCTCTTTGACCCCGCGCGAAGAACGGGTTTTGCGCATGCGTTTCGGTATTGGCATGAACACTGACCATACGCTGGAAGAGGTTGGACAGCAATTTTCCGTGACGCGCGAGCGCATTCGCCAGATTGAGGCGAAAGCATTGCGCAAGCTGAAACACCCGAGCCGGTCACGAAAACTACGCAGTTTCCTGGATAATTAAAATTTGTTAGCACGGTGAGGAATATCTCATGCAGTTGACCATGCTCAAGGCAAAAATTCATCGTGCGCGCGTGACGCAATGCGACATGAATTATGAAGGCTCGATTTCAATCGACCGAGACTGGCTGGATGAGGTTAACATTTTGCCGAACGAGCAAGTCGATGTATTGAACATTAACACGGGCGTGCGCTTCACTACTTATGCCATTAGCGCAGACCGCGGGTCGAAAACCATCGGCATAAATGGGGCGGCGGCAAGGCTGGCCCAACCCGATGATCTGGTCATCATTCTGGCTTATGCGCAAATGGACGAAGCGGCAGCGAGGACACATAATCCCGTGGTCTTTCTTGCCGAAAACGCTTAAAACGCTACTTGGGGGCCTGTAGCTCAGTTGGTTAGAGCGAACCGCTCATAACGGTTTGGTCGCAGGTTCAAGTCCTGCCGGGCCCACCATTTCCGCCTGTTTGAGGTCATTTTCCAGTGCATCGAGGTCGCATATCCCCCGTACGGCGATAAAAACAAGCTGTGGTGCGGCGGGCGTTGCTGGCGTCAGCTTCCAGTCAGTCTCCACAAGTTGCAACCGATGTGTGCCGGTATGCCCCTTGGCGCGCGCCAGTTTTCCGGCATAAGCACCCAGCAGGTCTTCCAGCATCGTAATGTCGAGCGGATATTTGGGCGAAACATGAATATGCTCAAAAACATCACCCGCATTGACCGTTTCGGGCTGGAGCTTATGTAGGTTTTTCGCGGCACGCGATTGTGTTGGGTTTTGCGGCGATGTCAGCAACAGGCGTGCAAAATTGTCAATTCGTGCCGTGTTCAAAATGGGGGCATCCGTCAGCGATGCAATCAGCCCGCGCGTTGCCGTACCATCATCCAGCATCATGTCGGTTTTGCTGAGCAAAATAAGGTCGGCCTGGGCCAATTGTCGTGTCACCAGCTTGCCGACAAATTTGTCATGACGTTTTTGCGGCAGGGTGGTGCTGTCGGCCACCACAAAAACCCCCGTGAGGAGGAGCCCCTCAATACCGGCACCGGCCAGCGCAAGCCGCGCCGGTTCGCCGGCGCCGCTGGCCTCGATCAGAACGCCGTCGGCCGGATGGCTGTCAGCCACAAGCATCATCAACTGGCTGGTCAGGTCTTCTTGCATCTGGCAGCACGCGCAACCATTGGTCAGCGTGAGCGTGGTGCCGTCATGGTCGGCAATAAGTCCGGCGTCAATATTCACTTTGCCGAGGTCATTGACCAGCACGGTTAGGCGCGCCCCGTGCGGTTCGCGCAACAGTCGGTTCACGAGGGTGGTTTTGCCAGCCCCTAAATAACCTCCCAAGATTGCAAGTGGAATGCTCATCTCAATTGTCTTTCAGCGGTGCGGGCGTGCCGTCAAAAACCGTGCCCCATATTTTTATGTCGCGTAAGTCTTCCGGTGGCACTTCGAACGGGTCTTGTTCCAGCACGGTGAAATCCGCACGCTTGCCGGGCTGGAGTGTGCCAACCTCATGTTCCAGTCCCAACACATAAGCGGCATCTGTGGTGATAGCACGCAAAGCCTGCTCAACGCTGACACGCTCCTCCGGGCCGACAATATCGCCGGCAACATTTTTGCGGTTGACCGCCACCCATGCCGAGTTCAAAGGCTGGGCAGGTGCCATGGTGTAATCCGAATGAAGTGCGAACGCGATGCCGTGCCGGCTCAGCGTTCCGGCGCGTGCCATAGTGTGCGCCCGTGCCGTGCCCAGCGCTTCGCGCGCATAAATGTCGCTTAATTCGTGCAGGTAATAAATATTTACCGAAGCCAGAGCGCCCAAATCTTTCATTCGCCGGATTTGTTCGGGGCGCGACAACCCCAAATGTTCAATGGTGAAACGGTGGTTCACGCGCGGCTTTTCAAATTGCAATTTTTCTAGAACATCCAAGGCGAGTTCCAACCCCAGATCACCGGTGCAATGCACGTGTATTTTATAGCCTGCATGCCAAAAGAGGCGTGCGGCGGCCTCGAAATTTTCCGGAACCATCAGCCATTCACCTTCATGGCCGTCGAGATATCCAGGTTCGGCGACCATCATTAATTGCGAGAAAAACGCGCCATCGGTGAACAGTTTGACGTGATCGGTGAAAAACAGCCGGTGGGTGTTCAATTCGGGCAGGGTTTCGACGAATTTGCGCGTTTCCTCGAAATCGCTGGTTGGCGACAGCGCCAGAATATTGGGGGTGAAATGTACGCGGAACGGCGTGTCAGTTGTATCAAGGCTGGTACATGCCGCCTGCCACTCCATGTCAAAATTGAAAATGCCGATGCCCATATCGCCGACAAGCGTGTGGCCGCCAAAATGCGCCACTTGTTTCAAGCGCGTCATGCCGAGCCCGAAATGGTCATGCGACATTAAAACCGGATTAAGCGCGGCGATGGCAAGCCGCAACCCCGTTTCGAAAAACTTGCCCGCCGGCAGATCAATTTGCGGATGCGCGGCGATGGCGTCTGTCTTCAGATTAAAATGGGCAAGTGCGGCCGAATTCATAATGACTTCGTGGAATGACCGATGCCAGATAATAACCGGCCGGTCCGGGCAAATCGCATCAATATCGAGACGGGCGATGTTACCGTGCCAGTCGCGGTGATAGCCCCATGTGAAAAATGGTGAGTCATTCTCTTCGCATGCATGGGAAGCTAGTGCTTCCAGATAGGCTTCGCGCGAGCCGACAGCAGGCGAAGTGCCCCAAGGCAGTTTCCATTCCAACGCCGTGATAAACTGCATGGGCAAAATCACCGATGCCATGCTCGGATGCAAGTGCGGGTCAATGAAGCCCGGCAGGATGATTTTGTCCTCAAAGGTCGTGTCGATTTTGTGCGGAAATCGCTTAAGCCATGGGCTCAAGCTTTCAAGCGTGCCGACTTCGAGAATGGTGCCGTCCCGCACTGCGATCGCCTGTCCAACCGGCTGGCTGGGCTCCATTGTGTGGATTTTGCGCGCCGTGTACACAATGAGATCGTTCATAATTTCCTCGCCAAAACCTGTCCTGATGTTGTCCCGGTGCTTTCCTGTTGCTTCATGGTAGCAAAACGGGGCAGTCTTTCAGCGTTTAATTGATATTGAAGGAGGGAAAAATGGAACCTACAGCAATTTTACAACCCGTTATCGCCTTGGGCCTGTGGACTGGGGTTATGATGCTTTGGATGTATGCAACGCGCATTCCAGCCATGAACAAGGCAGGAATTGATCCGCAAGATGCGGCGCACCCAGGTGCTATGACGCTGCCGTCAGAAGTTTCTCGAATTGCAGATAACTATAACCATCTGTTCGAACAACCGACCCTGTTTTATGCAATCGCAATTTCGATTGCCGTACTGGGTCATGGTGACCAAACGGCTGTCACTTGCGCCTGGTCGTTTGTGGTTTTGCGGGTTGTACATTCATTGATCCAGAGTACGGTCAATCTCGTGATGTTGCGTTTCGGTGTTTTCGCCCTTTCATGGGTCGTTTTGCTGGTTATGACGATTCGGGAGGCGCTGGTCATTTTCTAAGCTGACCCCGTGATCGTGAGAGAGACGGCCGCCTTTTCAGGCGGCCGTTTTTTATCGGATAAAAATTGCATAAAGGCTGGCGGCGATTTCGCCTTCCAGCGGGAATGACAACATGCCCATCACCGAATAGCCCAATAGATAAGGCATGAGGTAAAAACGTGCCAAAAAGATAAACCATGCTACATAAAGCGGCACGAGCGGCGGTAGTAGAAATTGCGGGGTAATGGGTTTCCAAAGCCGAATGAGCGGATCGGTAAGTTTCACAAAAGCCTTCATGAAAAAGAAGTCGGAATTTTCAGACTGGAACATGTTCATGGCGGTTCGCCCGATCAATGTCCACATTACCACGCCGAGTCCATAATCAATGATGATGACCCATAGAGGAAAAGCCCCAGCCATAAGCGTTTACTCCTGTTGCGTGTAAAACGACGGATGTCTCGTAAGCTCCATCCATCAAGTTTTTACGATGGATTAATGTTCTTGTTCCAGAACCGTTGCCCCGCCCGGTACACGAATTTCATCAACCATAGCTTGTGTTTCGGCGTCAGGCTCTTTCGTGAGTAGGGAGACGACCACCATTGCGACAAGGCTGACGGCCATACCGACTACGCCGAAGCGCAAATGGTCGATTCCGAGCCACGGCTCCATGCCAACAAACCGCACCTGATAGAGATAGGCTGACCCGGCAAGGAAGCCGAGCCCCATGCCGGCTACTGCGCCCTGACGGTTGGCCCGTTTCCACCAGACGCCAAGCACCAGAGGAAAGAACAAGCCGGAACACGCGAAACTGAACGCCCAAGCCACTGCGCCCAAAATGCTTGAAAGCTTGAGGCTGGCAACCAGCGCGCCTCCGGCACCGATAATTATGAGCAAAATCCGCGCTACGATAAGGCGCGTGCGCGTATCGGCATTCGGGTCAATGATTTTGTAATACAGATCATGCGACAGCGCATTTGCGATGGCGAGCAACAGCCCGTCTGCTGTGGACATGGCCGCCGCCATACCGCCGGCAGCCACCAGACCGGAGATGACATAAGGCAGACCGGCAATTTCAGGTGTTGCCAAGACAACAATATCGCCGCGCATAAAGAACTCGTTAATCTGAAGCAGCCCGTCACCATTGCTGTCAGAAATGGCAAGGAAGCCGACATTGCTCCATTTCTCAATCCAGTCCAGCGTCTGCACCTCGACAATGGATTTACCGATAATGCCGGTTGCAAGGTTCGGATCCATGATTTGCAGCTTGGTGAATGTCGCCAGAGCCGGAGCTGTGAAATACAACAGGAAGATGAAGAACAGTGACCACACAACCGAACGGCGTGCGTCACGCACGGATGGTGTTGTGAAATATCGCATCAGAATATGCGGCAACGAAGCCGTGCCCGCCATCAAAACCAAAACTAGCGTCACGAATTTCCAGCTTGCCATGGCAGAATCCGGTGCCGAGGCGTGTGGGGTGGTTAGTGCCCGCATGTCGGCGTAGCTTTCTGTCGGCATCAATGTGCCAACGCCTTGCAAGGTTTCCAATTCGCCAATGCGTTCAACGGCCCCACCATATGAAAATTGCGGGATGAGGCCAAAGCCCTGCACGTTGGACATCCAGAACACGGGCACCAGATAGGCGATAATCAGAACGATATATTGGGCAACTTGTGTCCATGTGACGGCGCGCATACCGCCAAGCATGGAACACAGCAAAATGCCCAGCAGACCGAACCAGACGCCCAGTTCAAACGGAATTTGCAGTGCCCGTGCCGCGATGGTGCCCGTGGCATTAATCTGCGCCGTCACATAGGTGAACGAGGCAACCACCAGCACGATGACTGCAAACAAACGGGCAAGATTGCCGCCATAGCGCGTGCCGATAAAATCGGGCACCGTGTAGCAGCCGAATTTGCGCAAATATGGAGCCAGCAGAGAGTTAACTAGCACATAGCCGCCTGTCCACCCGACAATGAAAGCGAGATAGCCATAACCGCCGAAATACACACCGCCCGCCATGGCGACAAATGACGCGCCCGACATCCAGTCGGCGGCGGTTGCCATGCCATTATACAAGGCCGGCACTTCGCGCCCCGCGACGTAATAGGCGTCAACCTGCATGGTGCGCGACAGCCAGCCAATGCCGGCATAAATTGCAATGGTAAATGCGACGAAGAGAATGCCCAACGTATCTGCCGACACGCCCATTTGCTCCAGCACCGCCATTAAGCCGATAAATACAATGAAGCCGCCCGTATACAGACCATAGACACGCGGCAGATTGTCAATAAAACGTCCGTTCATATCGATCTCCTGCCCGGCCCCTATTCAGCAACGCCGCATTCGTCGTCAATTTTTTCCTGACGGCGCGTTGATAGATACAACAATATGACAAAGGCGATGGGTGAGCCTTGTGCCGCCATGTAAAAACCGAGCGGAAAGCCGAGGAACGAATAATTGTTCAGTTCGGCACCGAACCAGTGAATTAAAAATGCGAAGAAAAACCAGATGCCCAAAGTGACAAATGTCAAATTACGCGTGCGCCGCCAGTGCGTCGCCGTACGGCTTAGTTGATCAGACATTTATTACTCCCTCTTGGTGAGGCGAAAACACTCCCCGCCCCAAAGCATTATTGGAGGCCCGACAATCGTGGTAATGTTAGTTAAGGTTCTCAAGCCGTTCAATCACAAATCAGTCGAAGGCGCACCCATGATCAAAAATGCTGGCAACTATTTTGGTGCGATGGTCCGAGCCTGTAGGTTCTGGATCAAACCTGCGCCAATTGACGATTTTGCGGCGCTGGCTGATTTCTGTTTCGCCCAGTGCGCTCATATTGCCCAAACCACACTTTACGGTTATTTGCGCACCCGGGCGGGCATGCAACATTTCAACCTGTTCACAGATGAAACCTTCGCAGGGATGTTACGTCCAGCGCGCTCACGCCTCATGCTTGTTTGTGTTGAAGACCTTGCGCTCTATTGCGTTGCGGTTATTGGAGAACGTACTGGGCTTTCGCCTGCGGCGATGCAAGCGCTTAGCGTACGCATTATGGCCCACGCCATTGACGAGCTTGCCGAAGCCGACTTGCCGGAAGGCGAATTGGAGGTCTATGCACATAATTTTGCAGCACGCATCAAGCTGGTGGACTGGTCGGCGCGGGCGCAGCCCGAAAACGCTTTCGAGCGTTCACCGCAAGCCCTGATTGAGCTTGCGCCGATTATCGACATGTTAAAGGAACTTGATCATGAAATTGTCGTCAACTCCATGCGATTCAAATGGCGCGGTGTGCGGGCCGCTTTTGTGCAGCGGCTGGAGGCTGATACGCTGGTTGCCAGAGCGGGTCTCGACATGGCAAAACAGAACGGGAAAAAGGGTGCGGCCGGGTGTGCTACACAGCTGGGCTAACGGAAAAGGAAAACCGATGACAGCGTATCAATATGTTTATGTTATGGACAGATTGTCCAAGACTTATCCGGGCGGCAAACAGGTCTTGAAAGATATCCGCTTGTCATTTCTACCCGGTGTGAAAATCGGCATTGTCGGGGTCAATGGTGCCGGTAAGTCAACGCTGCTTAAAATTATGGCTGGGCTAGACAAGGAAGTGCAGGGTGAGTCGTGGGCCGCCGAGGGCGCGCGGGTCGGTTATCTGGAGCAAGAACCCCAGCTCGATCCGACAAAGGATGTGTTAGGCAATGTGATGGAAGGCGTGGGCGAACAAAAGGCCCTCGTTGAACGCTATAATGAATTGGCAATGAATTATTCTGATGAAACGGCCGATGAAATGGCCGCGCTTCAGGATCAAATTGACGCGCAAAACTTATGGGATCTCGAAAGTCAGGTCGAACAGGCCATGGATGCGCTGCGTTGCCCGCCAAGCGATGCCTCTGTCGAAAATCTCTCCGGCGGCGAAAAGCGCCGCGTAGCATTATGTAAATTACTGCTTGAAAAGCCCGACCTTCTTTTGCTCGACGAGCCGACCAACCACCTTGATGCCGAAACAGTAGCGTGGTTGCAGCATCATCTGGCCGATTATGCCGGCACGGTGGTTCTGGTAACCCATGACCGGTATTTCCTCGACCAGATTACCGGTTGGATTCTGGAGCTTGATCGCGGGCAGGGCATCCCTTACGAAGGCAATTATTCGGACTGGCTGGAGCAGAAGCAAAAACGCCTTGCCCAGGAAGCGCGCGAAGACGAAGCCAAACAGCGCACCTTAGCGCGTGAGCTGGAATGGATACGTCAGTCTCCCAAGGCGCGCCAAGCCAAAAGCAAAGCTCGTGTTACGGCTTACGAAGACCTGTTGGCCAGCCAAGACCGTGAGGATGTCGGGCGCGCGCAAATTACCATTCCCTCGGGTCCGCGACTGGGCGGCATTGTGCTGGAGGCGGAAAATCTCTGCAAAGGTTTTGGCGACCGCCTGCTAATTGACAATCTGTCTTTCCGCCTGCCGCCGGGTGGCATTGTCGGGGTTGTCGGCCCAAATGGTGCTGGCAAGACGACGTTGTTTAAAATGCTGACCGGCTCCGAAACGCCCGACACAGGCGATTTGCGGGTAGGGGATACGGTCGCGATGGGCTATGTCGACCAAAGCCGTGACAATTTGGGGGACGACAAGACTGTGTGGGAGGAAATTTCTGGCGGGCTGGATATTCTGGAGCTTGGCAAGCGGGAAATGAATTCGCGCGCCTATGTCGGGGCTTTCAATTTTCGTGGCGGCGACCAGCAGAAAAAAGTGGGGCTCCTGTCGGGGGGTGAGCGCAACCGCGTGCATCTCGCGAAAATGCTGAAATCCGGCGCCAATTTGTTATTGCTCGATGAGCCAACCAATGATCTGGATGTTGAGACCTTGCGCGCTCTGGAAGAGGGCTTGGAAAGCTTTGCTGGTTGTGCGGTCATCATCAGCCACGATCGCTGGTTTCTTGACCGCATCGCCACGCATATTCTTGCATTTGAAGGCGACAGCCATGTCGAGTGGTTTGAGGGCAATTACGCCGATTATGAAGAAGATCGCAAGCGCCGGTTGGGCCCCGATGCCGAAATTCCCAAGCGCATAAAATACAAGCAGTTTAACCGGTAGGTTCTGCGCCGCCGCCAGCATTGATCTGCTTACGGATATGGCTGAGCAGGGCAGAGATGTCGCTTCGATTGTTTTTCAGCACAGACGCAAAGCTGTCGCGTTGTTCTTGCGCCATCCACACGCCGATTACTCGCACGTCAAACAGCGAAAAGCTGCCATCTTTTTCGCGGTAGAGCCACCAGTCGAGGGCGATGGGCTGGCGCCCATTGTCAAACTCGATTTGGCTGTTGACGATAAAATTCTTCTTTTTGCTTTGGCTGCGCCCTACAACCAATTGTTCATTGCCGTACTGGCCGAGTCGGTTGGCATAAACTTTGATAATCAGTTCGTTCAGCAATTGCTGGTAGGTGGCAAAATCCTCATCTGAAATTTTGCGTGCAAACGGGCCCAGCGTGAAACGCGCAATCCGGCGCATATTGGCGCGCTCGTCCAGAATTTTGCGAAAACCCGCTTCTCGGCCCTCGCGGGTAGTTTGCGTTTTGAGAATGGTGATGGCTTCATCGGCCAGTTCGGTGACGAATGTTTTTGCCCGTTTCTCATCCGCCTGCGTGTCATCAGCACAGGCTGGTGCCGCCAAGCCGACGGCCAACGGTAGAATGAGCGCAAATGCAAAAAGACGCATGCTGGAAACCTCAATTAGTTATTATCAAGCTCGCCCAAATCCGGCAGTTCATCCAAATCGGTTTCGCCATTGCGAATTTCGCTCTCGCGGTTTTGCCGATAAAGGCTTCGCACGCTGGCATAAAAATCAACTGAGCTTCGTTCAATCTCGTCTATCACGTCCAGATTATTGGCGCGCGCGTCTACCCCGCCAACAGCAAATGACAAGGCGGCTCCCTCCGCTTCATTATCACCCATATGGGTAATCGGGTTGAGGCCTGTGTCAACAATCAACCCCACCACGTCGCGCGGCGGGCCCGGGCCCAGCAGTGGCACATACATATACGCCCCTTCGGGCACATCATAGACAGCCAGCGTCTGCCCAAAATCTTCCGTATGACGCGGCAAACCCATTGCCGTGGCGGGATCGAAAAGCCCCAACACACCGACGGTTGTGTTAATCAGCAAACGAGACGCGGAAACACCGGCTCGCGACCACGAACCTTGCATTGTGTCGTTTGAAAGTGTGACCGGCGAGATGAGATTGTTGCGGAAATTCCGCACCGAGGCGCGCACCGGTTGCGGCACGGTCAGATAACCTTTCGCCACCGGCTTCAAGATATGTCTGTCAAGCGACATATTCACGGCAAACATTTTGCGATTGAATCCCTCATAGGGGTCATTGTCATCGGCATAAGTCGGTGACGCCGCTTGATTGCTGGCACATGCCGCCAGCGAAAAAGCCAGCAGTAACGGAATAAATTGGATTCTAACCATGGAAACTACTTCACGTTTGCTATTAAGAAACCAAGATCACGCGATTCGTAACCCGTGTCATTGCCCTGAAATTAGGCGGTTTGGCAGTAAAAAAAAACCGAAAAATGGCACGCCGTAATTGTTTTCATTCTTGACATATAAAGATATACTTATGTATTAATTAGAAAGAGAAAGTCTATGGATGATTTGTTAGCTCTTCTGCGCGCTGCCGGTGAACCGACGCGGCTCAGAATTCTGTCGATCCTGTCGACGGGCGAAATGACTGTGTCCGAAATGACCCAAGCCCTTTTGCAGAGCCAGCCACGCATTTCGCGGCATCTCAAACTGCTGGCCGATGCCGGGCTGGTCGTGCGGTTTCCCGAAGGAAGCTGGGTGTTTTACCGGCTCAATGAAACCAATGAAAACTATGCTTTGGTCGATCAGTTGATCGCGCTTTTGCCGCCCGATGACCAAACTTTGTTGCGTGACCGCGAGAGGCTTGACCGTGTGCGCGCCGAGCGTGCCACGCGCGCGCAGGAATATTTTGCCGCCAATGCTGCCGACTGGGATGATTTGCGCGCCCGCCACATTCGCGAAGATCTGGTAGAGGCTGAAATGACGACCCTTCTGTCTGACACGAAATGCGACCTGTTGGTCGATTTGGGAACTGGCACGGGGCGCATGCTTGAAATTTTCTCGCCGCACGCATCGCGCGCGGTCGGGTTCGATATCAACGCCAATATGCTGACGATTGCGCGCGCGCGCCTTGACCATCCCGATCGTTTGCATTGTCAGGTGCGCCAGGGTGATTGCGCCGACGTGCCGCTGGAAGACGGAGCCGCCGGGGTGGTTATTGTCCATCAGGTTTTGCATTTTCTCGATGACCCGGCGCGTGCCGTGGGCGAGGCGGCACGTGTGCTGGCGCCATCTGGCCGCGTGTTAATTGCCGATTTTTTGCCGCATGAGGTGGAGGCCTTGCGCAATGAACACGCCCATCGCAGGCTCGGATTTTCCGATGACGAAGTTATCGAATGGCTGAACGAAGCCGACATTGTCAATGTTGAAGCGCGGCACTTGCAGCCGAGACGCGACGGCGACCTTGTGGTCGGTATATGGACCGGCGTGAAAGCGGAGGCCTGAATGACCAGCATTTCATTTGAATTTTTCCCGCCCAAATCAATCGAAGCCGAGGAAAAGCTCTGGCGGTCGGTAGAGCGGTTGGAACCGCTGGCACCGGATTTTGTGTCGGTGACCTATGGCGCGGGTGGCTCGACGCGCGACCGCACCCATGCGTGTGTGCGTCGTTTGATCGATGAGACAGGCCTGCAACCGGCCGCACATCTGACATGCGTGGCCGCCAGCCGCGCCGAGGTGGACGGCGTGGTTGAGTCCTATGCCGAGGCCGGTATAAGCCATATCGTGGCCTTGCGCGGCGACATGCCCGATATGGGCGGTTTCGAGCCGCATGCTGAGGGCTATGAAGGGTCCGTCGAACTGGTGCAGGCGATCTCGGCGCGCGGTGGCTTTGACATCACGGTAAGTGCCTATCCTGAAAAGCACCCCGAGTCGTGCAGCCTCGAAGATGATATTGACCTGTTGAAATCTAAAATTGATGCAGGCGCGACGCGTGCAATCACGCAATTTGTATTTGATACACCCGTGCATTTGCGGTTCCGTGATGCAGTCGCGGCAGCAGGCATTTCGATTCCCATCATCCCTGGCATTATGCCGACGACGAATTTTGCGGGTGCCCGACGTATGGCTGCTGCATGTGGTACGGCTGTTCCCGATTGGCTGTCGGCGGCTTATGAAGGGTTGGATGATGACCTTGAGACGCGCCAACATATTGCCGCATCGATTGCGACAAACCAATGTCGTACGCTAATCAATGAGGGTTTTGAGTACTTGCATTTTTACACGCTGAACCAGGCCGATTTGACTTTTGCAGTCTGCCGAATTCTGGGTTTGGGTGGCAACCGGCAAGAAAGTGATGTGGGATGAGTTGGAGTCGTGATAGGCGAAACAAGCTGTTGGGCGAGTTTCTCGGAAGCCGGATTTTGATTCTTGACGGGGCGATGGGGACGATGATCCAGCGTCATGACCTGTCTGAGAAAGATTTTCGCGGGCCGCGCTTTGCCGATTTCCATATCGACGTAAAAGGCAATAATGACCTGCTATCGCTGACCCAAGCCGATATTATCCGCGATATTCATGCCGCCTATTTGCAGGCTGGCAGCGATATTGTGAGCACCAATACATTTTCCTCAACCTCGATTGCGCAGGCCGATTACGATATGCAAGATCTGGCCTATGAACTCAATGTGGAAAGCGCGCGCCTTGCGCGCGAAGCTTGCGATGCGATGGAAGCCGAAACCCCCGACCGACCGCGTTATGTTGCCGGTGCTTTGGGCCCAACCAATCGCACGGCTTCGATTTCTCCGGATGTGAACGACCCGGGTGCGCGCAATGTAACTTATGACGATTTGCGCGAGACCTATGTCGAGGCCACACGCGGGCTGATTGATGGCGGCGCTGATATTATTCTCATTGAGACTATATTCGACACGTTGAATGCAAAAGCGGCGATTCACGCTGTGCAGGACACTTTTGATGAAACCGAAACCACTTTGCCATTGATGATTTCCGGTACGCTGACCGATAAGTCGGGGCGCACCTTATCGGGGCAGACGACGGAAGCATTCTGGAATTCCGTGCGTCATGCACGCCCTTTCGCGGTCGGCCTGAATTGCGCGCTGGGAGCAGAAGAAATGCGGCCTTACGTGGCTGAAATTGCCCGCATTGCCGATACGAATATTTGCATTTACCCGAATGCTGGCCTGCCAAATGAGTTTGGTGAATATGACCAGCTGGCTGACGAAATGGCGTTGATTGTCGGCGAGTTCGCCACTTCCGGTCTGGTTAATATTCTGGGCGGGTGCTGTGGCACAACACCGGAGCATATTTCTGCAATCGCAGAGGCGGCGGGAAAAGCTGCGCCACGCACTCCGGCTAAGCCCAAACAGCACTTACGCCTTTCGGGATTGGAACCGTTCACGCTAAGCTCAGAAACCCGTTTTGTGAATGTTGGCGAGCGCACCAATGTGACCGGCTCGGCACGCTTCAAGAAACTCATCTCCGAGGGTGATTACGACACTGCGCTGGATGTTGCCCGCCAGCAGGTCGAAAACGGCGCACAGATCATCGATATAAATATGGATGAGGGCATGCTCGACAGCGAGGCGGCGATGGTGCGGTTTTTGAACCTTGTTGCCACCGAGCCCGATATTGCCCGTGTGCCAGTGATGATCGACAGTTCAAAATGGTCAGTTATTGAAGCCGGATTGAAATGTGTTCAGGGCAAGGCCATTGTCAATTCGATTTCTTTGAAAGAAGGCGCTGAAAACTTCCTCGAACAGGCGCGATTGTGCCAGCGATACGGCGCGGCTGTCATCGTGATGGCATTCGATGAGGAGGGCCAAGCGGATACGGCGGCGCGCAAATTCGAAATTTGCAAACGCTCATATGATTTGCTGACCGAGGAACTTGATTTCCCGCCCGAAGATATCATTTTCGACCCGAATATTTTCGCCGTGGCGACTGGCATATCCGAGCATGACAATTATGCTGTTGACTTCATCGAAGCGACAGCGCGCATTCGCAAAGAATTGCCCGGCGCACATGTTTCGGGAGGCGTGTCGAATATCTCGTTTTCCTTCCGTGGCAATGAGCCGGTGCGCGAGGCCATGCATTCGGCGTTTCTTTACCACGCCATTTCCAAGGGCATGGATATGGGCATCGTCAATGCCGGTCAGCTTGCCATTTATGAAGATATTGAGCCGTCGCTAAAAGAGGCGGTTGAAAATGTACTTTTGAACCAGCGGCCAGATGGCACGGACAAGCTGCTTGAAATTGCCGAGGAATTTCGCGGGCAGCAAGGTGCATCGAAGGAACACAATACGGCTTGGCGCGAAACGCCTGTGGAAGTACGGCTGTCGCATGCGCTGATCAATGGCATTACTGATTTTATTGAAGACGACACGGAAGAGGCGCGCCTCAAACTGCCGCGCCCGCTCAATGTGATCGAAGGCCCGTTGATGGACGGCATGAACACGGTCGGTGATTTATTTGGCGAGGGAAAAATGTTCTTGCCGCAAGTTGTGAAATCCGCGCGCGTGATGAAACGCGCTGTCGCCTATCTTAAGCCGTTTATGGAGGCTGAAAAGGTCGAAATGCAGGCATCGGACGCCGAAACCGTGGCGCGCGTTAATGGCAAGGTGCTGATGGCAACGGTGAAGGGCGATGTGCATGATATTGGCAAAAATATTGTCGGCGTCGTATTGCAGTGCAATAATTTCGATGTTGTCGATATGGGCGTCATGGTGCCGGCCGCCGATATCATTTCCAAAGCGGTTGAAGAGCAGGTCGATATGATCGGCCTGTCGGGGCTTATCACGCCCAGCCTTGATGAAATGTGCCATGTTGCCGCCGAGATGGAGCGGCAGGGGCTGGAAATTCCTCTGCTGATTGGTGGGGCAACAACATCGAAAGTGCATACGGCGGTCAAAATCAATCCGCATTACAAGCGCGGTCAGACCGTTTATGTCACCGATGCCAGTCGCGCGGTCGGTGTGGCCTCGCGGTTATTGTCGGAAGAACAGGGTACCGCTTACAAGCAGGAAATTCGCAGCGATTATGAAGCCATGGCCGAAGCGCATGCGCGCGGACGGGCCGATGCAAAGCGCCGCTCGCTGGCTGATGCGCGCGCCAACGCGTTTTCGCCGCAAGTTGCACACACGCCGGTCGCGCCGTGTTTTACCAACACGAAAGTGTTTGATGATTATGATCTGGCGGAACTGCGCGATTATATTGACTGGACGCCATTTTTCCAGAGCTGGGATTTGCACGGAACCTATCCGGCCATTTTGACCGATAGTGTGGTGGGCGCGTCGGCATCCAGCCTGTTTGCCGACGCCCAAAACATGCTAGACGACATGATTTCGCAAAAATGGCTCACCGCGCGGGCGGTGATCGGCTTTTGGCCAGCGGCGCGCGACGGCGATGACATTATTGTGTATGAAGATGAAAGCCGCACAAAAGAACGAACGCGGCTCCACTCTCTTCGCCAGCAAATGCAACACAGCGGCGGGCGGGCGAATTTCGCGCTGGCTGATTTCATTGCGCCGACAGGCGGTCCGGCTGATTATGTTGGCGGCTTTGCCGTAACCACAGGGCATGGCGAAGATGACGTCGCCAAGCGTTTTGAAGAAGCCGGTGACGATTATGCGTCGATCATGTCAAAGGCGTTGGCCGACCGGCTGGCCGAGGCCTTTGCCGAACGGATGCACCAACGCGTGCGCACCGAGTTTTGGGGCTATGCGGCGGATGAAAACCTCGACAATGATGCACTGATCGCAGAAGCCTATCGCGGCATTCGTCCGGCACCGGGCTATCCGGCGCAACCCGACCATACCGAAAAAGCGACGTTGTTTGACTTGCTTGACGCGGAAAATGCGGCCGGTATTTCATTGACGGAAAGTTTTGCCATGTGGCCGGGGGCCGCTGTTTCGGGTCTCTATTTCAGCCATCCGGAAAGCGCCTATTTCGGTGTCGGCAAAATTGACCGCGATCAGGTGGCCGATTACGCCGAACGCAAAGGGTTGAGCCTTGCCGAATGCGAAAAATGGCTGGCGCCGATTTTGGCCTATACACCTTCTTAAGTCGACGGGCCCTTACTCAGAGGAGCCGTAACCGCCGCCGCCCGGTGTTTCAATGCCGAGCACATCTCCAGCCTCAACCGTCACGCGCACACAAGCCTCAAGCTCAATAAGCGATCTGCCGCGGCGCAAATAATTGCGCCCGGGTGCGCCATCCGCTCCGCCATTCAGACCAAAGGGCCGCGTTGTTCTGCGCCCTGACAGAAGCGAAGCCTCCATCGGCCGGAGAAACTCGATTTCGCGCCTGATGCCACAGCCTCCGTGCCATGCACCATCGCCGCCGGTTCCGCTGCGAACGGAAAAGTCCAGTAAGCGCACCGGAAAACGCCATTCAAGCACTTCCGGATCGGTGAGGCGCGAATTCGTCATATGCGTGTGAACGGCATCAGCTCCGTGAAATCCGTCTCCGGCTCCGGCGCCTCCGCAAATGGTTTCATAATATTGCAAATGGTCATTTCCGAAGGTCAAATTGTTCATCGTGCCCTGACACGCGGCCATGGCACCCAATGCGCCAAACAGCGCGTCACAAATCGCCTGACTGGTTTCAACATTGCCGGCAACCACGGCGGCGGGCGGTTTGGGCGCGAGCAGACAACCGTTTGGAATTTCAATATGGATGGGTTTGAGGCACCCCTCATTCATCGGAATATCGGCATCGACCATACATCTGAAAACATAAAGAACAGCCGCGCGACAAATCGCGCTGGGCGCGTTGAAATTATTGTCCATCTGCGCGCTGGTGCCGGTGAAGTCGACTTTGAGACAGCGCGCCGCACGGTCCACCGTGAGTGCGACGCGGATAATGGCGCCGCAATCCATATCGACACCGAAGGAAGCATCGTGCAGGCGGTCAATGACTTGGCGTACATTTTCTTCCGCATTGTCCTGCACAAATCCGACATAGGCGTTGACCGTGTCGCCGCCAAATTCGGCATACATGGTGCGAATATTTTGCGCGCCGGTTTCGCACGCCGCAAGTTGGGCCAAAATATCGGCGCAGTTCTGAGTTGGAATGCGCGCCGGATGGGGGCCTTCTGTCAGCCGTGCCATTAGCTCCGCTTCGTCAAAAATGCCGTCGCGCCGCACGCGGAATGCACGGAACAAAATGCCTTCCTCTTCGATAGTCGATGAAAATGACGGCATGGATCCAGGCGAGATGCCGCCAATATCGGCATGGTGCCCGCGCGCCGCGGTGAAAAAGCGCGGGGTTGCCTCACCATCCATAAAAACCGGAAGCACCAGCGTCACATCAGGCAAATGCGTGCCGCCCGCATAAGGCGCGTTGACGACATAAGCGTCGCCCTCGCGCATGTCGGGGCCATGCGCATCGCGCACAGCCTGTACACTGGCACCCATGGAGCCCAAATGAACCGGCATATGCGGGGCATTGGCAATCAGGCCGCCATTGGCATCAAACAGCGCGCAGGAAAAATCTAGTCGCTCCTTGATGTTGACTGAACTGGCGGTTTTCTCGAGCGTCACGCCCATCTGTTCTGCAATCGCCATAAATCTGGCATTGAACACTTCAAGCAAGACCGGATCGGCTGTGCCAGTATGCGCCGTGCCGGTCGCAACCCGCTTCTGGCGCGCAACATGGCGGGTTAACACGAGGTCATCGCGCGCACTGCAAACAAGTTGCCAATCTGGCGGCACAATAATCGTGGCATGCGTCTCGCAGATAATGGCCGGGCCGATAATAGGTCTGTCGGTTTCGAGCGCACCACGCGGCCAGCGCTGTGCCTCCAGCCAAGAGCCATTGATGAACAGGCGGTCATTTTCAGGTTTCGCCTCGACATGCCGGCCTTGCTTTTCACTGTTTGTGCCTACGGCGTTCTCGCTTTCCGCCGTCACACATTCCAGGGTCAGGGCTTCGACAATCATGTCGCGATTGTCATAAACAAACCCGAATTGTTGCTGGTGTGCTGTCTCAAAGGTCCCGCGCATGGTCTGAATTGTGTCAAACGGCACGGGCAGGGAAGTGTCACTGCCATCGTAGCGAATAAGCACTTCCGTTTTTCGTGTGGCTGACACAAGCCCCTGTGCGGCCAATTCGGTTTCGGCAGAGGCGCGCAATTTGTCTAGCCGCTCGGCAATCACGGCCAGGCAGTCTTCGTCAAGTTGAACTTCCACCGCATCTTCGCGCAAAGCTCGCACCGCGGCTTTGTCTATGCCCCAAGCTGACAAAAGCCCCGACATGGGGTGAATGAGCACAATGTCCATTTCCAGCAAATCTGCAACATCGCACGCATGTTGTCCGCCCGCGCCGCCAAAACATACAAGCGCATATTTGCTGATGTCATATCCGCGCTGCACAGATATTTTTTTTATTGCCTGTGCCATATTCTCATTGGCAATGCGCAAAAAACCATCGGCCAATTCTTCGGCGCTTTGGCGATGTCCGGTGGTTGCTGCAACTGTATTGGCCAGTTTCTCAAATGCAGCGCGCGTGGCGTCAGTGTCAAGTGCTTGGTCGGCATTGGGCCCGAACAGGGCGGGGAAATGGTCGGGCGTGATGCGGCCAGTCATGATGTTGGCATCCGTCACGCTTAGCGGTCCGCCATTGCGATAGGCCACCGGGCCGGGAAAAGCGCCTGCGCTTTCGGGGCCAACACGGAAGCGGCCGGCGTCATAATGCAAAACCGATCCGCCGCCCGCGGCAACTGTGTGCAGGCGCATCATCGGTGCGCGCAAGGCAATGCCGGCAACATCGATGTCGAAACTTCGCTCATAGGCCCCGGCGAAATGGCAGACATCCGTTGACGTGCCGCCCATATCAAATCCGATCATGCGGTCGAAACCTGCCGCGCGCCCGACATGCACCGCACCGACCACGCCACCGGCGGGGCCGGACAGCACGGCGTCCTTGCCCTGAAACAGGCTGGCGGCGGTCAGCCCACCGGACGACATCATGAATTGAAGCTGCGTGGCGGCCTCATCTGTTTCTGGCAAGTGCTTGCTTACGCGGCTCACATAGTCGCGCAAAACCGGTGTGAGATAGGCATCAGCCACAGTTGTGCTGGCGCGTCCGACAAGCTTCATCAGCGAAATGACCTCATGGCTCATCGAAATATGGGCAAAGCCTAGATTGCTGGCCAGTGCTCCGATTTGGCGCTCATGCGCTGGATTGCGATAGCCGTGCAAAAGACAAATGGCGACGGAGTCGCACCCCCCGGCATGCGCGTCACGAAGTGCGCGTTCAACTTCCGACAAATCCGGAGGTGTCAGTTCAATACCGGCGGCATCCATGCGCGCATTTGTTTCGATGGTGCGGGCATATAATTGTGTCGGCTTTTCGATATTGCGTACAAACAGCTTCGGGCGGTTCTGGTTGCCTATGTCCAAAATATCGCCGAGGCCGCGCGTCGTGACGAAGGCTGTTTTCGCGCCTTTGCGCTCCAACAGCGCATTGGTGGCAACAGTGGTGCCCATGCGCACGCGGTCAATCGGTGCGTCGGCGAGCGTTTCATGGGCTTGCAAACCCAAAAAATCGCGAATGGCCTGAACAGCGGCATCTTCGTATTGGTCGGGGTTTTCGGACAGTAGCTTTCGTGTGTTGACGGAACCATCCGGCGCGCGGGCAATGACATCTGTAAACGTGCCGCCCCGATCAATCGCAAACTGCCACCCGGTCAATTGAACTTGATCTTGTTGTGTCATGTCTGACTTATAACATGAGGGCTTAGGGTCGTCTTAGCGTAAAATATCACCTAGAATTGCCGCTATAAGGAGATCAGATGTCCATTTGGGGGAAAATTGCTGGCGTTGCCGCAGGATACGCAATCGGGGGCGTGCCCGGAGCCGTGTTCGGGGCATTGGCCGGTCATTTTGTTCTCGACAGGATTAATGACCGTCAGGTGATCTTCACCATTGCGCTCATTTCGCTGGCGGCCAAAATGACCCGTGCCGACGGCATTGTGTCGCCGATTGAGGTCCAGGCCCTGCAAAGCGTATTGCGCGTACCCGAAACCGAACACGCCAATATGGTGCGCGTATTCCGGCTGGCGCAGGAAGATGTTGCCGGTTTCGACACTTATGCCCGCCAGATTCGCGATATTTATGCCGATAGCCCGCAAGTGCTGGAGGATGTACTGGACGTTCTGTTTTACATCGCCTATGCAGACGGCAATCTGCATCCGGCGGAAGAGGAATTTCTGCATATTGTCGCGGAGATTTTCGAAATTGACAAAAGCGGCATACGCCGCGTGCAGGCGCGCCATGACGGTTCGGTTCAAGACCCGTATGCGGTGTTGGGCGTGGCACCGGCAAGCAGTGATGCGGTTGCGCGCGCCGCCTGGCTGGAGTTGGTGCGCGCCAATCATCCCGACCAGTTGCAGTCGCGCGGCCTGCCGCCGGAGATGATGCATATTGCAACGGCGCGCATGGCGGCCATTAATGATGCTTGGGAAACCATCAGAAAGGAACGTGGACTGTGAGCCTTTTGCAACCGACCGAACCAATCGAAATTATGAAACAAAAAGCAGCCTTGCGTGCGCTGGAATGTGTGCGTCCGGGCATGAAGCTGGGGCTAGGCACCGGCTCCACGGCGCGCTATTTTGTCGACGGGCTGGGACAAAAATGCGCCGACGGGCTGGAGGTAGTGTGCGTACCGACTTCCGAAGCAACACGCGCGCAAGCCGCCGAGCTGGGCATTGTGATGGCCGAGCTTGGCGCGCTGGGCCGGCTTGACCTCACGGTAGACGGTGCCGATGAAATGACCCGCGACCTGCATTTGCTCAAGGGTGGTGGGGGCGCGCTCTTGCGCGAAAAAATCGTGGCTGCGGCTTCCGATGCCATGATCGTGATTGCTGACGACACAAAACTCAAAGATCATTTAGGTGCCTTTGCCCTGCCAGTCGAGGTGAGCAAATTTGCCCATGATGCCACCGCCGCCGCTTTGCATGGCGTGTTCGCACAATGCGGGCTTTCTGGGGCGATAGCATTACGCGGCGGCGAAACGCCTTTTGAAACCGATGGCGGGCATTTTATTTATGATTGCGCCTTAGGGAAAATTGATGCGCCGCATGAATTGGCCTCTGCACTGGTGCTCGTGCCGGGTGTGGTTGAACACGGGCTGTTTTTAACCTATGCAACAGGGGCCGTGCTTGCGGGCGCGGACAGTTTGACGGAGTTGGGCGATTTATGAGTTTTGACTATGACTTGTTTGTCATCGGAGCCGGTAGCGGCGGCGTGCGCGCGGCGCGCATGAGTGCGGGCTATGGCGCGCGTGTGGCGGTGGCCGAGGAGTTTCGGGTGGGCGGCACATGCGTTGTTCGCGGTTGCGTACCAAAAAAACTGTTTGTCTATGCCAGCCATTATGCCGAATTGTTCGAAGAATCCTGCGGTTTTGGTTGGCGTGTCGGCGCAGCCGAATTTGACTGGCCGACGCTTCTGGCAAATAAAGACGCCGAAATTGACCGGCTCAACGGCATTTATATAAAAAACCTCGAAGCCAGCGGCGTTGAAATTCTGCCGCATCGCGCAGAGCTTGTGGACGCGCAGACTGTTCTGGTGGACGGGCGCGAAATATCGGCTGAACGCGTTTTGATTGCTGTGGGGGCGACGCCATTCATTCCGGATATTCCGGGACGCGCGTACGCCATCACCTCCAATGAGGCTTTCCATCTTGACGTTTTGCCGCCCTCCCTCACCATCGTTGGCGGCGGTTATATTGCGGTTGAGTTCGCCGGCATTTTCAACGGGCTCGGCGTGGAGACAACGCTCGTCTATCGCGGCGAGGAAATTTTGCGTGGGTTTGATGATGAGGTGCGCACGCATGTGCACACCGAAATGGCGAAAAAAGGCATCACCATCAAAACGCAAAACGATATTTCTGAGATTGTGCAAACGGGCAATGGTTATGACCTGACCTTTGCGGACGGAACCCAAGCTGGCACCGGGCTTGTCATGTATGCGACCGGTCGCGTGCCCAACACGGCCGGATTGGGGCTCGAAAATGCCGGAGTAAAAATGGGCATCGGCGGCGAGGTGCCAGTGGATGCCTATTCGCAGACCAATATTGCCTCTGTGTATGCGGTGGGTGACGTCACCGCACGCGCGCAACTGACGCCAGTCGCCATTCGCGAGGGGGCAGCCTTCGCCGAAACCGTTTACAATGACAATCCGAGCACAGTTGACCATTCGATTATTCCGACGGCGGTGTTCTCGCAACCCCCGATTGGCACGGTCGGGCTGACCGAAGCCGAGGCGCGCGCTGCCACACAAGCAGGCGAGGGGGTTGATATTTATGCTTCTGTGTTTCGGCCGATGAAACATACCCTGTCCGGCAGTCAAGAAAAAACGCTGATGAAGCTCATCGTCTGCCGTGAAACCGACAAGGTGCTCGGCTTGCATATTGTCGGGCCGGACAGTGGCGAAATGATACAAGCCTTTGGTGTCGCTGTGACTATGGGGGCGACAAAGGCGCAGTTTGACGCGACGATTGCAGTGCATCCGACGGCGGCCGAAGAGCTAGTTACGTTCAAGCAACCGAGGGGTTAGAGCATGGACGAGCAAGCCGCACCGAATGCAGGCCCAACTCACGCGCATCAATATGATGCAACAGCTCTGCCTTTGGGCATGCGCGTGCTTGCCGGCGGCATTAACACTTATTTGCGAGCGGTTGCCTTGTCCTCGCGCCATGTGGTGGAAAATGTCGCTCCGGTACACAAACTGCAACTGGACGAAAAGCCCGTGATTATTCTGTTGTGGCACGAGCGCACATTTCAGGTGCCCAGCATTACATCTTTTTGTCCACGTCCGCTGCACGCGCTGACTTCACGCAGCCGCGACGGGGCGATTATCGGCAATGTTATGCGAAAGTTCGGCATGTTGAATATTCAAGGCTCCGGCACTGGCGCGGCGGCCAATAAGCAGACAAATCCACGCAAGCGCGGCGCACAAGCCTATCGCGCCATGTTACAGGTGCTGCGCCGTGGCGAGAGCGTCATCGCAACGGCAGACGTGCCGCCGGGCCCGGCCCGTGAGGCTGGCCCCGGCATGATCCATCTTGCCGCAAGGTCGGGCGCGCCGATTGTGCCGTTGGGCATCAGTCGTGCGCATCAAATACGAATGCGCAATAGCTGGGATCAGCTGCGCGTGCCGCTGCCATTTGGTAAGCTGGCAATGGTTTTTGCAGACCCGATCACGATTGAACGCGATTTGTCGGGAGCGCTTCTTGATGAAATTCAAACCCAAATAGGCGCTGGGATTACGGGAGCGCAAGTGCGGGCTGAACGCCTTACCGGTGAAGTGAGCGACTAGCGAAGAGGTTTAAGCGACGCGGCTATTGGCGCTGTCGCCGACCAAGCCTTCGGCAATCAAAAAGGCAAGCTCCAGTGCTTGCGACCCGTTCAGGCGCGGATCGCAATGCGTGTGATAGCGGCTCGACAAATCCTCTTCAGAAATGGCCTGCGCCCCGCCCAGACACTCGGTGACATTTTGGCCGGTCATTTCAAAATGAATGCCACCCGCATGAGTGCCCTCGGCTTGATGCACAGCCATGAAACGTTGAACTTCTGTCAAAATGCGGTCGACGGGGCGCGTTTTATAGCCGTTTGAGGCTTTGATCGTATTGCCGTGCATTGGGTCACAACTCCATACAACTTTGCGGCCTTCGGCGGTGATTCTGCGTACCAGTGCGGGCAGGTGCGCTTCGACATTTTCATGGCCGAAACGGGCAATCAGCGTGATGCGTCCGACCTCGTTTTCAGGGTTCAGCTTATCTAACAAAGTTATGAGTTCATCCGGCTCGAGCGAGGGCCCGCATTTTAAGCCCAGCGGGTTTTTGACGCCGGAAAGAAATTCGACATGCGCGCCGTCGGGCTGGCGTGTGCGGTCGCCAATCCACAGCATATGGGCGGATGTGTCGTAATATTCGCCGCTGGTGCTATCGCGGCGCGTTAATGCCTGCTCAAAGCCCAGCAGCAGAGCTTCGTGGCTAGTATAGAAATCCACCATGCCCATTTGCGGCGCGGTCAGGCTGGTAATGCCGCAGGCCGCCATGAAATCCATCGCTTCATTAATTTGGTTTGCCATAGCTTCATAGCGGGCCCCTTGTGGGCTTTCGGCGATAAAGCCCTGGTTCCAGCGATGTACTTCCGTCAAATCGGCATAGCCACCCTTGGCAAATGCGCGCAGAAGATTGAGCGTCGAGGCAGCTTGCCGATAGGCCGAGATCTGGCGTTCTGGGTCGGGCACGCGCGCGGCGGCGTCAAATTCAATGCCATTGATGATATCACCGCGATAGCTGGGCAGTTCAACGCCGTCGATTGTTTCGGTATCGGCCGAGCGCGGTTTGGCAAATTGTCCAGCCATGCGGCCGACTTTGATGACTGGCAGCTTGGCACCATACGTCAGTACAACTGCCATTTGCAGCAAGACGCGGAATGTGTCGCGGATATTGTCGGCGTGGTGTTCCACAAAGCTCTCGGCGCAGTCGCCGCCCTGAAGCAGGAAGGCGCGGCCTTCGCATACTTCGGCAAGGTGAGCTTTCAGGCTTCGTGCTTCGCCAGCAAAAACAAGCGGCGGGAAGCCTGCAAGGCGTTCTTCCACGGATTGCAAGGCTTCCGCGTCTTCATATGCAGGTACCTGCTTGATCGGAAAATCCCGCCAGCTGTTCAAAGTCCATTTTTCGTTCATCGTAACCATCCGGGTGAACTTTAGACTGATATACTGGGTTTATCTCGAAATTTAAAGGGGGTAACCCGTCTTTCTGTTGTGATAACAGCCTAATCCCAAAGTTCGAAAAAGCCTTTGTGCCCAAATGCCGCAATGCTTGTTCGTGGCCGCGGCTCGCGCTAAATAACAGTTATGACAACAAAAACCCATACACTCAAAATCGCGCTGGCGCAGTTGAACCCAATTGTGGGTGACTTGTCGGGCAATGCCGTGCTTCTCAAGCAGGCGCGCGCCGAAGCTGCGGCTTCTGGGGCAGATATTGTTGTTGCCGGTGAGTTGTTTTTGACCGGCTATCCTCCGGAAGATCTTGTGCTCAAGCGTTCTTTTCTAACACGCGCGCGCAAAATGGTTGATGATCTGGTTGCCCTGACCGCCGATGGCGGCCCGGCGTTGATTTTTGGAGCGCCCATGATTGATGGCGGGCAGTTGCACAATAGCGTGGTCGCCGCCGATGGCGGGCAAATGGCGGTGCGCCACAAGCATCATTTGCCGAATTATGCGGTGTTCGACGAAAAACGCCTGTTTCATGCCGGGCCCTTGCCGGCGCCCGTTGAAATGCGCGGGGTACGTATAGGGGTGCCGATTTGTGAGGATATCTGGTTTGGCGATGTTTGCGCGCATTTGAAGGCAGAAGGCGCAGAGGTTCTGGTGTCGCCCAACGGGTCGCCATTTGAGCGCGGCAAACATGAAAAACGATGTGCACATGCACGCGCGCGCGTGGGCGAAACGGGCCTGCCGCTAGTTTATGTCAATCAGTTTGGCGGGCAGGATGAGCTGGTGTTTGACGGCGGCAGTTTCGTCATGGCGGGCGATGGCACGATTGCGGTGCAGGGCGCCGTCTGGTCGTCTGATGTTATTGTAACAGAGTGGTGCGCAGGCGAAGGGGCTTGGGTCTGTTCGCCGCAGGCGGCTGCCTCCGTGCCCGATGATTTGGCCCAGATTTATCAGGCGGCGATGCTGGGCTTGCGCGACTATGTAAACAAAAACGGCTTCCCGGGTGTTTTGCTGGGGCTGTCGGGTGGCATTGACAGTGCCATTTGCGCGGCCATGGCGGTCGATGCGCTGGGCGCAGAACATGTACATGCTGTCATGCTGCCATCGCGCTACACCAGCCAGTCGAGCCTTGACGATGCCTTGGCCTGTGCCAGTGCACTTGGTATTCGCCTCGACACCGTGCCGATTGCGCCGCCAGTTGAGGCTGTAGAAACCGTTCTGTCGGATATGTTTGTCGGCACCAATGCGGATATTACGGAAGAAAATATCCAATCGCGCTTGCGCGGCACGCTTCTAATGGCGGTTTCAAACAAATTTGGCAGCATGGTTGTTACCACCGGAAATAAATCGGAGGTGTCGGTGGGCTATGCGACGCTTTATGGTGACATGAATGGCGGCTACAACCCCATCAAGGATATTTACAAAACGGAAGTTTTCAAACTGGCACTTTGGCGCAATGGACATGTTCCCGAAACTGGCATGGGGCCGGCGGGGGTGGTGATACCTGTAACCATTATTGAAAAGCCGCCCAGCGCCGAGCTGCGCCCCGACCAGAAAGACGAAGACAGCCTGCCGCCTTACGAAGCGCTGGATGATATTTTGTTCTGTCTCGTAGAGGATGAGCTGGGCGTGGATGAAATTGTCGCTCGCGGACATGCAAAGGATGTCGTGCGCCGCATCGAACATCTGCTATATGTGTCCGAATATAAACGCCGTCAAGCCGCGCCTGGTGCCAAAATAGGTTCCCGCAATTTCGGGCGCGACCGGCGCTATCCAATTACCAACGGGTTTCGAGACGCGTTGACCCGCTAACACTGATTAAAAAGGTCGCCCCCAAATGTCCATTAGAACGCGCTTCGCCCCCAGCCCAACGGGATTGCTGCATGTCGGCAATGCCCGCGCCGCTCTGTTCTGTTTCATGTTCGCCAAAAAACATGATGGCCAGTTTGTACTGCGGCTCGACGACACTGACCTCGAACGCTCGACGCAGGCCTTTGCCGATGCCATTCAGGCCGATCTCGACTGGCTGGGGCTGAAATGGGATGAAACCGCCCGCCAGTCTGACCGTTTTGAGCGTTATGATGCGGTTTTTGAAACACTTGTTGCGCAAGGCCATGTCTATGCCTGTTATGAAACGCCAGAAGAATTGGAGCGCAAACGCAAACGCCAGCTTGCACGGGGCAAACCGCCTGTTTATGACCGCGCAGGTCTGGCTCTGTCGTCTGATGAGAAAGCCGCTCTGGAGGCCGAAGGCCGGTCTGCGCATTGGCGTTTTAAACTTTCGGGCAACCAGGTCTCTTGGCGCGATCTCGTGCGCGGAGAGCAAAAAATCGACACCGCCAGCGTATCAGACCCGGTTATTCGCCGCGCCGATGGCAGTTGGCTCTACACGCTGCCCAGTGTGGTGGATGATTTGGATATGAATATCAGCCATGTCATCAGGGGCGAAGACCATGTAACAAATACCGCCGCGCAAGTTGAGTTGATCGCGGCGCTGGGCGGTGAAGTGCCTGAATTTGCCCATTTTTCACTAATGCTGGGGGCCGATGGTAGCGGCCTGTCAAAACGTGTTGGATCGCTGGCACTGGCGGACCTGCGCGATAGCGGTCTGGAACCGATAAGTCTGAACGCGCATATTGCACGTTTGGGCACGGCCGATCCTGTGGTTCCAGCGCATACCATGCAGAAAATTATTGACGGGTTTGACATGGCGCGGCTGGGTCGCGCGCCCGCACGTTTTGACCCGGAAGATGTGACGCGGCTGAACGCGCGCATTTTACATGAAACACCCTACGCGGTGGTGGCCGAACGCCTAGTAGAAATTGGCGCGCCCGCGCAAGTCGAATTCTGGGAGGCGATGCGCGGCAATATTGAGAAATTTGCCGACATGCAAGATATTGTGGCACTCATAAACGGGCCCATTACGCCTGTGGTCGAGACCGATGATGCCGAATATCTCGCGCAAGCCCGCGCTTTACTGCCAGATGCGCCGCTCGACACGGAAAGTTGGTCGGACTGGACGGGACGCTTGAAAGACGAAACCGGCCGAAACGGGCGAGCCTTGTTCATGCCCTTGCGCATGGCCCTGACCGGTCAGTCGCACGGGCCGGAAATGCAACATTTGCTGTATCATATCGGCTATGATGAGGTGGTCGCCCGTTTGGAAGCGGCCGGGAAACACTGAAATGGCCGAACGCCTGTATTTATTCGACACTACCTTGCGCGACGGGCAGCAGACCTCCGGCGTTGATTTTTCCCTGGCCGATAAAATTCGCATTGCCAATGCTCTCGACAGTCTGGGTCTTGATTATATCGAGGGCGGTTACCCCGGTGCCAACCCGACTGACAGCCAATTTTTTGCCGAAGATCGCAAGCTTACCAACGCCGTGATGACGGCCTTTGGCATGACAAAGCGTGCCGGCCGCAGCGCTAGCAATGACCCCGGATTTATGGAAGTGCTCAACGCACAAGCAGGCGCGGTGTGCCTTGTCGCCAAAAGCTGGGATTATCATGTCGATGTAGCGCTGGGCATCAGCAATGATGAAAATCTCGCAAGCATTCACGACAGCGTGGCGGCTGTCGGCCAGTACGGGCGCGAAGCTATGATCGATTGTGAGCATTTTTTCGACGGCTATAAAGCCAATCGCGATTATGCGCTGGCATGTGCCACGGCAGCCCTTGAAGCCGGCGCCCGCTGGGTGGTGTTGTGCGACACCAATGGCGGCACATTGCCGGATGAAGTTTTCGAAATCGTGTCGGATGTCGCCCATCATATTCCTGGCGACCACCTTGGTATTCATACGCATAATGACACGGAAAATGCGGTCGCAAATACGCTTGCCGCGGTGCAGGCGGGCGTGCGCCAGCTACAGGGCACAATTAACGGTTTGGGCGAACGCTGCGGCAATGCCAATCTGGTGTCGCTTATTCCGACCCTCCTGCTCAAACCCAGCTATGCTGACAGTTTTGATACTGGCATTGATATTGAAAACCTGCCTGCCTTGCGCGGTGTTTCCAATTTGCTGGATGAATTACTAAACCAGACGCCCAATCGCCACGCGCCTTATGTTGGCGCATCGGCTTTTGCCCATAAAGGTGGCATTCATGTCTCAGCAGTGATGAAAGACCCGACCACTTACGAGCATGTCGCGCCTGAACTAGTAGGCAATCGCCGCACAATTCTAGTGTCCGACCAGGCGGGCAAAAGCAATGTGGTCGACAGGCTGACATCGGCTGGTATTGCTTTTGATGCCGCAGACCCGGCGATTGAACATATTTTGCGCGAAGTGAAGCAAAAAGAATCCGAAGGCTACAGCTATGATGGAGTTGGCGCGTCGTTTGAGCTGCTCGCGCTGAGCCATTTGGGGCAGTTGCCGGAATTTTTCAAAGTTGAGGCTTATGAGGTCAATGTCAGCAATGACCGCGAGCATGGCACACGCTCAGTTGCCAAGCTCGCTTTAGTTATTGACGGCGAAACGGTTGAAACGCAAGGCGCGGGCAATGGCCCGATTAATGCGCTGGATATGGCCTTGCGCGCTGATTTGCGCCGCTATGCCGTTTATATAGACGAAATGCGACTGGTGGATTTCAAGGTGCGTATTCTGAATTCCGGCACTGAGGCCGTTACACGCGTAACCATTGAGAGTATGGATGGCCAGGGGCAGTCATGGCGCACCATTGGTGTAAACGCCAATATTGTTGTCGCCTCGTTGGAGGCGTTGCTGGATGCGGTCAATTACAAACTTCTTCGTGACGGGGCGAGCGCCGACCCCGAGCGTAAACCCGCCTGAACCTGTCATAATTGGATGTGGTGACAAGCCTCCAGTTTAAAAGTAAACTTTAAGTAATTTCGGAGGCTTTATGCGCGCGTTAACAGCTCTTTTGTTCCCTATTCATCCTGAAGGCTACAAATTTATCGGTGTTTTCGCGGCGCTGACCGTGCTGCTATATTTCATTTCAGAATTTCTGGGCAATACCGGTCTGGTGCTGACACTCTGGTGCGCGTGGTTTTTCCGCGATCCGGCGCGCACGACCCCTCAGCGCAACGGTCTTGTCGTCAGCCCCGCCGACGGCGTCGTCAACATGATTACCGAGGCCGTGCCGCCGCCGGAATTGGGACTGGGACTGGAAATGCGCCCGCGTGTCTCGGTTTTCATGAATGTATTCAATGTGCATGTGAACCGTATGCCGGTGAGCGGCACGGTCCGCAAATCACTATACCGCACTGGCCAGTTTCTGAGCGCCGATTTGGACAAGGCCAGCGAAGCCAATGAGCGCCAATCTTTGCTGGTCGAGAACGAAGACGGCAAAACGCTGGTGGTCGTGCAGATTGCCGGTCTGGTGGCCCGTAGGGTTTTGTGCTTTGTGCATGAGGATCAGGAAGTAACCGCCGGTGAACGCTTCGGCCTCATACGCTTCGGCAGCCGTTGCGATGTCTATTTGCCGGTCGGGGCCGTAACGCAGGTCAGCATCGGGCAAACGGCGATTGCTGGAGAAACTGTGCTGGCAGACCTCGACAGTAATGAGCCAGTGCGCGACACGCTTACAGATTAAAAAATGGGCTTCAACTGCGCCGGCCCATTTGCCCGCTTAAATCGGCAACTTGCTGGCGCCACACGGTATTGCGCAATTGTTCTGGCAAAGCTAGCATTACCGGGACAAGAATGAGGGTCAAAAGCGTTGAAAAGCCCAGCCCGAAAATTATCGCCGTCGCCATTTGCACCCACCAGGCCGAGGTCGGTACGCCAAATTGAATGGTGCGGTTCATCACGTCGACCGAAGCTTGTATCGCCATTGGAAACAACCCGATCATGGTGGTAACGGTGGTCAGCAAAATCGGGCGCAGGCGTTGTCCAGAGGTTTTCAAAATTGCCGTGACGCGATCCATGCCGTTTTCCAGGAGCCGCTGATAGGTGTCGATCAGCACAATCGAATTGTTCACCACAATCCCGGCCAATGCGACAACGCCGGTACCGCTCATAATCACGCTGAAGGTCTGGCCTGTAACGACCATACCAAGCAATACACCGACGGTTGACAGCACAACCGTTGAAAGGGTCAGGAAGGTGTAGTAGATGCTGTTGAATTGCATTAGCAAAATAACGAACATGAGCATCAGAGAGGCAAGCATGGCAAAGCCCAAAAAGTTTGCCGCCGCTTCAGTTTCCTCATTGGCTCCCCGGAGGCGGTAACGCACTCCGTCGGGCAGGGTCTGGGTCGACATCCAGGACAAAAATGCCTGTTCGCCAATGACAGCGAGATAGGGCAGGCCGGTTTCGGGGTCAATGGCTGTTTCGGCCTTGATATCGACAACGCGCACACCGTCAATGCGATTGACGCTGCCAGTCTCCTCATCGGCAGTGCGCGTTACGAAATTGGTAATCGGCACATTGCCTGCAGGAGTGCTGACTCTGAGCTGGTCGAGTTGATCGAATGAGCGATCGGCATAGGGATATCGTGCGCGAATTTCAATTTCGTCTTCGGAGTCATCGGGTCGGTAATGACCGATCAAAATACCGTCCGTCACCATCTGAACCATCGAGCCCAGTGTCTCAATATCTGCGTTGAAGCGGGCGGCTGCCTCGCGGTCCACGGTGATGTCCCATTCGATGCCCGGCAATGGGAGGGTGTCTTCAATGGAGGCAAATAAATCCGGGCGCTCTTCCAAAAAGCCGCGAATTTGCGTGGCGGCGTCATAGAGGTTTTGATTATTCGTGCCGCTCAATTCAACCTGCAAGGCCTGTCCGGTTGGTGGGCCTTGCTCGCGCGCAACGACCAGCACCTGAATACCAGGAATGGAGGCGGTTTGATCGCGAATATCTTGAAGGATTTGCGACGAGGGTTTGCGCGAGGAAAAATGCGTGAACTCAACCAGTAAGCGCCCGACCATATCGCGCGGCGCATCTTCATCAAATGCCGGATTGCTGCCCCCATGTCTAACGCCGGGCCCGGTTTCGGTAAAGGCCGCGAAAATGCCGGGTGTTGACAGAACTATATTCTCTACCTTGCGTGTGGCCGCATCGATTTCGTCGACCGACAGATTGCCCCGCGCCTTGATGAAAATATTGGCCTGTATGGGTTCGATCGGCGTGAAAAATTCAACGCCATTGCCAAATCTGTCGTAAAGTAGAATCACGCCAAAAAGAATTGCCAAAGCCGATGAGACGGAAATAATCGGGTGGCGAATGCACCTTTCCAGCAACCGCAAATATTTGCCGGTCATGCCCGGCGCGGTCTCGATATCAAGTTCATTTTCCGCACTCAGGCTGGTCAGTAATTTGTCACCGCGTTGTTCTGAGCGCCCGATCAACCCGCCGACAACCGGTAAAAAAACCATGGCCGTTAAAAGCGAAGCCGACAAAACTATAATCACAGTCAGCGGCAGATAGGACATGAAGCGGCCCGTAACTCCTGGCCACAAAAGCATCGGGGCGAAGGCGGCCAAGGTTGTCGAGGTTGAGGCAATTATCGGCCACAACATGCGGTCCGCGGCCATGGCGTAAGCTTCCTTGCGGTTCAGCCCTTCGGCCATTTTTCGGTCTGCATACTCAACCACCACGATGGCCCCGTCGACCAAAATGCCGACAGACAGAACCAGCCCGAACATGATCATCTGGTTGACCGTCATACCCATTAGATCGATGATGAGAAAACCGAGTAGAAAGGATGTTGGAATGGCCAGCCCGACCATCATGGCCGACCGGAGGCCCAGTGCAGAAATCACAAGGATCATCACCAGCAGGATTGCATTGGTAATTGACGTTTGCAGCGTGCCGATCATTTCGAAAATAAAGCTAGAAATGTCGAATGAGAAATCGACTTTAATATTTTCTGGCCAGTCGGCGGTCACTTCTTGCGTGGCCGCGCGAATATTGCGTGTGGTGTCCACCACATTGGCCCCGATGCGCTTGGTCACCTCGATTGAGATGGTCGGTGTGCCGTTGAAGCGGGCATAGGTGTCAGGGTCTTTGAATCCACGGCGAATTTCAGCTACATCGGAAAGTCGCACTACGGCGTCGGCTTCCTGGCGGATCGGCAGATTGTAGATGTCTTCGGCGTTTTCAATAAGCCCGGGCACGCTAATCGAAAACCGGCCGACGCCGCTGTCAATATTGCCAGCTGGGACAAGCTGATTATTGCGCGACAGCGTAGCGAAAATCTCTTCGGCAGAAATTTTGTAGTGCAACAGCGTGCGCGGGTCGATGATTATTTCAAGCACTTCTTCACGGTTGCCCAGCATATTGGCTTCCAGCACATTGGGCAGCGCAGTAAGTTGGTCTTTTAGTATTTGCGCGTGTTTAAAAAGCGCTCGCTCGGAGCCTTCTGTTGAAAGGCTGACCATCATGACTGGAAACAAGCTAGCGTTAAACTCGCGTACATCCGGCTCTTCGGCATCGTCAGGTAGTTCGGATTTAACGCGATCTATTTTTTCGCGGACATCAAGCAATGCTTGATCTTTATCAAAGCTGACATCGAATTCGAGAATGACGGCGCCGTAATTTTGTGATGCAACCGCGCGCATTTCTTTCAGCCCCGTCAAATTACGAAGTTCCAGCTCCATCGGCTTGACCAGCAGGCGTTCGGCATCTTCGGGTGCAATGCCTGGCAGCACCACGCCCACATAAATAAAGGGTATCGGAATATCAGGGTCTGCCTCAATCGGCAGGGTTTGATATGCGGTTATGCCGCCAAACAAAAGCCCGAACAAAATTGCAACAACGGCGCGGCTGCGCCGCATCGCCTGGGTTATAAATCCAAACATGGGCTACATGGCTCCGGCGGCTTTGACCGATGCTTCCGTCTGGATTTCGGCATCTACCCGCTGGCCGGCGCGTGTAAAATCCCCGCCACTAATGATAACCACTTCGGTTTCGCCCAGCCCAGTGACGGTGGAATACTCGGACTGATCCGACAAAATCGCTACTTCGCGAAAAGCGACCACCTCGCCCTCCAGCACGCGCACGCCAAGACGCCCGGTGTCATCCAGTGTCAGTGCACTGCGCGGAATTTGCGAAGCGCGGACGCGTGCGGACTCGATATTAAGATCGGCACTCACGCCGTCGCGCAGCAGAAAATCCTTATTTTCAACTTCGACCTCAATCTGAAATGTGCGCGTGGCAAGGCTTGGGCTTTCCGCGACATAACGCACAAACCCCGTTACATTTTCGCCAGTCGCCAGAATTGCGCTCGCGGGTGCGCCATTGCGAATTTTGGTGATCTGGCTTTCGGCAACATGGGCAACAATAAGCAGGGGGTCTTTATCGATTAGTGTGCCGCAAGGTTGGCCGGGGGCGATAAACGCGCCGGCTTTCAGCGGCAATTGATCGAGAATACCGTCAAAGGGCGCTTTTATGCGCGTGCGCGACAATTCGACCTGGTGCATTTTGACGGCAGCAGCGGTGGCGTCAAAATTGGCTTTGCTTGTGGCACGTTGGCTTTTTGAAATATGGCCTTTTTCAAACAGCCTCTGCGAGGCTTCATAATTAATGCGGGCTGCGTCGCGCTTGGCTTTTGCTTCGGCCAACATTGCCGCACGTGCCCCCGCATCAATTTCACAAATCAATTGTCCTTTTTGAACGCGGCGCCCTTTAGGGATCGGCAAATTGACAATGGTGCCCGATGTTTCCGATGCAAGCGTCACAATCCGGTCAGCTTCGGTACGGCCTTGCAACCGAACAATTGAGGTGGTGTCGCGGGCGGAAATCTCACGCGCAATCACAGAGAATGGGGTTTCGTCTGCGCTGCGTGTTTTAATCGCTTGGGCCGGTTCGACCGTGTTTGCATCACCGTTGAAAACGCCGGAACCGACCCAGAGGCCGATCGCCAGCAAAACGCCCAAAGAGGTGAGGACAGAACGACTGACCTGAAAGCGCGCCAACGCGGCGCGCAACCTTTTCAGAATAGGTGTTTTTTCTTGCTGGTTGGGGTCAAATGCCATTCGAACTCTCGCAAGCGTTCAGATTGTGTTTCTGCTCATATAAAGCAGTGATTCCATCAGAATATTTTATGTGACCTGAAATCTCTTTGTAAATATAGGACTTTTTGCCTCATTTTCCTATGGAAGCTGGAAATGGTTGAGGAGGTTGGATTTTTAAGGCGTGCCAATTCGCGGGACAGTAAGTCTGAAGAGCTAAAATGGATTAGGTCAGCATAGTTTACCTATCTCAATTCGTGATATATCAGCACATTTTGACTATTAACATGGCAGGGTTCCAGCGTCAACCAAACATAAGAATAACTTGGAAGAATATTTAAAAATGACAACGTTCCGTTGAAGGGGCGGGCGTAGAGTTTCAAGTTTCGAAACCGCAGAATTGGTGCTAGTAAATCGGAAATTCACTTGCACATACCATGGAGGCAGGCATGAAATTCGAAAACGCGGTCTATCCGAACAAAGAACAGTTAGAGGGCTTTACCGAGGACAATCACGGCGGACCGATAAGCATGGTCAATTTGCTAAAATTCAAGGAAAAAGCCGAATATTCCGACGGTCGCGAAACCGACTTAACCGGTGCCGAGGCTTATGCAATTTATGGGCAGGGTGTCTCCAAATTGCTTGTCGAACTGGGCGGCGGGATAGTATTTTCGGGCACTGTCGATCGCTTGGCTCTGGGCGAGGTTGAAGAGCTTTGGGATCAGGTGGCAATTGCCCAATATCCAAACCGCAAGGCCATGCTCGACATGATGATGTCGCCCGCTTATGCCGAAATTGCGCCACACCGTGACGCCGGGCTTGCCGGACAGCTTAATATTGAAACCACCGATGTCTGGCTTGGAACCTGAAAAACGGCTTTCGGCTTAAACGGCCGCCGCCATGTGGCTGGCCTGATAAATCGCCGCCTTGGCGTCCAGTTCGGCGGCTTCAAATGCGCCGCCAACCAGTTCAACGGGCAGCCCGCGCGCTTGAGCGGTATCGAAAACCTCGCGCAATGGCTCCTGGCCGGCACAGATGATTATCGTGTCTACCTCAAGATGGTCAGGCTTATTGTCGCGCAGAAAATGTAAGCCACGGTCGTCGATTTTCAGATATTCAATGCCGTTCATCATTTTGACCCCGCGCCGAGACAATGTCAGACGGTGGGTCCAGCCCGTGGTTTTGCCCAAACCCTTGCCGACGGCCGTTTCCTTGCGTTGCAAGAGGAAAATTTCGCGCGGTGCGCTGGCAACCTCCGGCTCAATGCCGGTAACCCCTCCACGCGGGTGGTTTGTAAAATCAATTCCCCATTCGCGGGCGAAAACATCAATATTTTGCGCCGCCGAAGGGCCGTCATGGGAAATGAAATCGGCAACATCAAAACCAATGCCGCCTGCGCCCATAATCGCGACCTTGCTGCCAACCGGCTTCGTGCCGCGTAGCGCGTCGACATAGCCTACAACCGACGGATGGTCGATACCTTCCAGTTCTGGTACACGCGGAGAAATGCCAGTGGCGATGATAATGTTGTCAAAGCCACCATCGGCCAGCATGTCGGCATCAACGCGTGTGTTCAAATGCAGATCAATGCCCAGTTTTTCGATCATGCGCGTGTAATAGCGCAGTGTTTCGTAAAACTCTTCCTTGCCGGGCACCAGTTTTGCCAGATTGAACTGGCCGCCGATTTCAGACGCGGCATCATAAAGGGATACGTGATGGCCGCGTTCGGCGGCAACAGTTGCATAAGCCAGCCCCGCGGGCCCCGCGCCGACAACGGCTATTTTCTTCGGGTTCTCTGTCGGCTCATATTTTAAAAGCGTTTCATGGCAGGCGCGCGGATTGACAAGGCATGAGGTAGTCTTGCCCGAGAATGTGTGGTCAAGACACGCCTGATTGCATGCAATACAAGTGTTTATCTCATCGGCCCTGTCTTCTGCTGCCTTGTTCATAAAGTCACTGTCAGCCAACATGGGCCGCGCCATTGAGACAAGGTCTGCATCACCTTGCGCCAGAACGTCTTCGGCGACTTGCGGCATGTTGATGCGGTTTGATGTAATGACCGGTATCGAGACTTCCTTGCGCACGCGTGCGGTGACAGAGGTAAAGGCGGCCCGCGGCACCATAGTGGCAATGGTCGGCACGGCTGATTCATGCCATGTGAAATGAGTGGAAATGACGGATGCGCCGGCTTTCTCCAATTCGCGGGCGAGCAGGGCCACCTCGTCCCAGCTCATTCCGCCTTCCAGCATATCCATGCCGGCAATACGGAAAATAATGATAAAATCTTCGCCCACTGCGGCGCGGCACTGGCGCACGACTTCAAGTGCAAACCGCATGCGATTTTCGTACGACCCGCCATACTCGTCCGTCCGCATATTGGTCTTTTCGACAAGAAACGTGGAAATAAGATAGCCGGCGGAGCCAATAATCTCGACGCCGTCATAACCAGCTTTTTGCGCGAGGCGCGCGCAATTTACGTGGTCTTCGATCTGCTTTTCAATTCCTTCGGCGTCCAGCTCATTTGGCGTGAATTTACTGATACGCGACCTAACCGCAGACGGCGCCACAAGCTGATCATTCATTGCAAGCGGCCCCATATGCAATATCTGCATGCAGATTTTCACATCCGGGTCGGCGGCATGAACCGCGTCTGTTATAAGCTTGTGTCCGTCGGCTTCGGCATCGGTGGAGAGTTTTGACGCGGTGAAAACCGCATCGCCATTTTCATCACGAAACACCATGCCGCCTTCTTCATTCGGGGCAATGCCGCCAGTAATAATCATGCCGACGCCACCCGCGGCGCGTTCGGCGAAATAGGCGGCCATGCGCTCAAACCCGTTCGGGCTTTCTTCAAGGCCGGTATGCATAGAGCCCATAATTGCGCGGTTTTTAACCGTCACCGAGCCGATTTTCAATGGGGTGAAAAGACGCTTGTATTTCGTGTGTCCGGGATGTTCAGATTGCTCTCCGGAAGTTTCTATGGCTGCACTCATGATCATCTCCCTGCCAATCAAATAGGATAAAAGTGCGCGGCGGCAATGGCAATATCTTCATAAATTCGGTGCTTTTGTATCCGGTTGCACAATATTGCGATGCAGCAGGCACACTGCTAGTGTCTGACGCAAAACAGGGAACGAAAAAATGGAAAAAACGCACCGCGTTGCAACTGCAATTGTTTTCGGTGCAGTGCTGACACTGCTTGCACCTATACTTGCCCTCCAGCTTGATTATCTGCGCTATCACTGGCGCTTGGCCCCATCCGACACGCATGGCGACAAGGCGATGGTAGTCAGTGCGCACGGGCTTGCGTCTGAAATTGGCCGTGATGTTCTGGCGGCGGGCGGGAATGCTTTTGATGCTGCCGTGGCGGTAAATTTTGCGCTTGCCGTTGTCTATCAACAGGCCGGCAATATTGGCGGAGGCGGGTTTATTGTCTACCGGCTGGCCGACGGCACAAACGGAGCGCTGGATTTTCGAGAAAAAGCACCTTTGGCGGCGCGGCGCGATATGTATCTCGATGCTGACGGCAATGTGATTAAGAATGCAAGCCTGCGCGGGCATTTGGCTGTCGGCGTGCCCGGCACGGTGGCTGGGATGGTGGTGGCGCATGAAAAATTCGGTTCTATGGTTTGGGCTGACCTGTTGACACCGGCGATCAAATTGGCGCGCGACGGCTTTGTTCTGTCGCACAAGGGCGCGCGCATGTTCAACCGCTATCAGAGCGATTTTTCCGAACTAAATATACATACGCCAAATGTGCTGAAAGCCCGAGGGTGGCAGGCAGGTGATACGGCGCGGTTTCCCATGCTGGCCGAAACGCTGACGCGAATTGCCAAAAATGGCCGCAACGGGTTTTACAAAGGGCCAACAGCGCAAATGATTGTGGCGGAAATGGGTTCAGGCGGCGGGCTGATAACACAAGCTGATCTTGACGCCTACAGGCCGGTTTGGCGCGCGCCTATTCGGTTTTCCTATCGCGGCCATGAGGTGATTTCTATGCCACCGCCTTCAAGCGGCGGTGTGGCTCTGGCGCAATTGCTGAAAGGCGCCGAGCCCTATCAAGTTGGGCGAATGGGGCATAATTCGGCGGCGCATATTCACATGATGGTGGAATTGGAGCGGCGCGCCTATGCCGACCGCGCCAGCTATTTGGGCGATCCGGATTTTGTTGATGTGCCCGTCGACCGACTGGTGTCGAACGCCTATGTCAAGGCACGCATGGCCTCGATCGACCCGTGGCAAAAGACCGACAGCACCGAAATTCGCGAGGGCCACGTTGACCGCATTGAAAGCGTAGAGACCACGCATGTCTCAATTGTCGATCCGGCCGGCAATGCGGTCGCCATGACCACGACCTTGAACGGCAATTTTGGTTCAAAAGTGGTGGTGCGCGGTGCCGGCTTTTTTTTGAATAATGAAATGGATGATTTCGCCATCAAGCTAGATTACGCCAACCAGTTCGGGCTTTTGGGCAATTCCCAAAACGCCGTGGCACCGGGCAAACGCATGCTTTCTTCCATGACACCGACCATTGTTACCAAAGATGGAGATTTGCGGCTGGTTGTCGGAACGCCGGGTGGTGCCACGATTATCACTTCGGTTTTTCAGACAATTATGAATGTGGTGGATTTCGGCATGAGTGCGCAGCAAAGCGTCAACGCCCGAAAAGCCCACAGCCAATGGCAACCCGATATGGTGATGCTGGAACGCGGCACGTTGAGTGTGCCAACCCAGATTGGCCTGATGCGCCGCGGACACCGTCTTTATGCCTGGCCACGTTTTAAATATGAGCTGGGTCGCGTCGAGGCGGTGCTTATTGGTGTTGATGGCGGACGCGAAGGGGCCGCTGATTACACTCGTGGCGAGGATGATCGCGCGTCCGGCTTTTGACGGTTTCATATTGAATTGCCTGGAACAACATGGCATGTTCCCGCGGCAGAAGGAATTTTGTCGGCAATGATGGCGCGATATGGAACCAGTCATCCAGATTTTTTATAAAAATCAGCTGCAAATGATAACCGGTTGAGCCAGATGACTGATTTGGACGAGACGTTGACCAAAACAAAAGAAAGCGGGGTCGGGCGGCGACGGTTTCCGATACGTCAGATTATCCCGTCTGCGATGACATTGCTGGCTCTGTGCCTTGGTCTGACGGCCTTGCGTCTGGGGCTGGACGGATATTTTGACTTGGCTGTGTTCTGTATCGTGGCTGCCGGGTTTATTGATGGTCTGGACGGCACGATGGCGCGCTTGCTGAAGGCTGAAACGGCGCTGGGTGCGCATCTCGACTCATTGTCTGATTTTGTCAATTTCGGAATTGTACCCGGGTTCGTGATTTATTTATGGGCGTTGCAGTCAACTGGACGTCTGGGCTGGGCGGTCATATTGATTTTCTCGGTTTGCTGCGCGTTGCGTTTGGCGCGCTATAATGTCGATATGGAAGAACCCGACAGGCCGGACTGGAAAAGCCGTTTTTTTCTCGGCGTTCCTTCCCCCGTTGCAGCAGGGCTGATGATGTGGCCGATTTATCTGCAAATCGGAGACTTTGTTTCATTGCAAGATAACACATTGGTTGTGATGGCCAATATCATTTTGGTCGCGTTTTTAATGATATTCCGCGTGCCAACTTTTTCGGTGAAGAGCTCGTCAACGACAATTCGACGCAATCTTGCATTGCCGATTATGATTGTCATTGGGGTCTGGGGTATCATGCTGCTCACTTTCCCTTGGATGACTCTGAGCCTGATGTGTATAATCTACTATGCATGCATTCCGTTCAGCGCACATAGATATTATCGGATCAGATCAACCCAAACCTCTGGTTAGAATTCAGCGAAAATCTGGGATGGGCACATGACACAGACAAGTTCTCCTCCGGTTCCGGAAACGCCCTCCGAAAAGGGGGTGATTGTTGCCGCTTTTTATAAATTCATACACCTGTCGGACCCCGTTGCTGTACAGCACGACTTGCAAAAAGCTTGTGAGTCCGCCGGCATTTTAGGCACAATACTGATAGCGCATGAGGGAATCAACGGCACGGTTTGCGCGTTGCGCGAGGGCATTTGCGCGTTGATGGCGCATTTCGCAGACAGCCCGTATTTTTTCGACATTCAGCCCAAATATAGCTTTGCCAAAGAGCCGGCCTTTTACCGAATGAAGGTGCGGCTGAAGCGGGAAGTCGTGACCATGGGTCAGCCGGATATCGACCCCAAAAACAGCGTCGGCACCTATGTGTCAGCAAAGGACTGGAACGCGCTGATAAGCGCATCGGACACGTTGGTTATTGACACTCGCAACCGCTACGAGGTTGCCATTGGCACGTTTGAGAACGCTGTCGATCCCGAAACGGCTTCGTTTCGGGATTTTCCGGCATGGATTGAAACTTACATGGCAGATTTGCCAGAAAAAAAGCGCCCCAAAAATATCGCCATGTTTTGTACCGGCGGTATTCGCTGCGAAAAAGCCACCTCCTATTTGCGCTCGCGCGGCTATGAAAATGTGTTTCATCTCGAAGGCGGTATTTTGAAATATCTGGAAACCATGCCTGCAGAAGACAGTGCATGGCGTGGTGAGTGTTTTGTTTTCGATCAGCGCGTGTCGGTTAAACACGGGCTTGCACCCGGCGCCTATGACCAGTGCCATGCCTGCCGCACACCGCTGACGCTGGCAGACAAGCAGCGTGCCAGTTTTGAACATGGCGTAAGCTGTCTGCACTGCATTGATGCGCATGACGATGATGACCGCGCACGTTTTCGTGAGCGGCAAAAGCAAATACGCCTGTCGAAAGAGCGCGGGCAAACCCATATTGGCAAGGCGGCCCGGCGTTGATCCGGCTACAAAACGGGCGCGAATTGCCGGTGCTGTACAGTTTCAGGCGGTGCCCCTACGCAATGCGCGCGCGCATGGCCCTGGGGGTGGCCGGTATTGCGTGTGAATTGCGCGAGGTGCTTTTGCGCGACAAGCCGACGGAAATGCTGGCGCTGTCGCAAAAAGGAACGGTGCCAGTGCTGCATCTGCCGGGTGGCCGGGTGATTGATGAAAGTCTTGATGTGATGCACTGGGCGCTGGCGCAGCATGATCCATTCGGCTGGCTTGGTGTTCCCGACCCGCAAAGCCGGGTGGCTTTGTTTGACAACATATTCAAGCATCATCTGGACAGATATAAATATGCCAGCCGCTATGACGATGCCGACGCCAAAGCCCACCGTTCAGCGGCCCGCGACGTATTGGCAGAGCTGGAGCCGCATCTGAAAAATGGCTGGATTGGTAGGGCGCGTCTGGGCTTTGCCGATATTGCGGTGCTACCTTTTGTGCGCCAGTACCGGATAGCCGATCCTGTCTGGTTCGATGAAGAGCTAGGCCTGCCAAATGTGCAGAAATGGCTGACAGCTTTTCTGGATTTGCCGCTATTTTTGAGCGTAATGGAAAAATATGACCGCTGGCAATCGGGCAGTGCGGGGAAAATTTTTGCGCCGCAAATATCTGGCGACAGCAAAAACATGCCTTAAAGACTTCTAAGGGAGACACTCACATGAAGTATATATTTATTGGAGCCGCGCTTGTTCTGGCCGCGAACACGGCCCTTGCCGGCAAACCGGCAACGCAGGCCACCAAGGAAGCCCAGGCGCAGGTGCTGACCAGCTTGCCTTTCGACGATACGGAAGATTTCGAATTAGCAAAACGCGGTCTGATTGCGCGACCCGACCCCCTCATCATCAAAAACGATAATGGTGAAATTATCTGGGATATGAGCGGGCTGGACTATCTGAATGGCCCGCGCCCTGATACGGTCAATCCTAGCCTTTGGCGGCAAGCACAATTAAACGCCATTTACGGGCTCTTTCAGGTTACCGACCGCATTTACCAGATACGCGGGTTTGACCTCGCCAATATGACATTGATTGAAGGCGATACGGGCTGGATAATTGTTGACCCTCTGACGGCGACCGAAACCGTTCGCGCGGCCATGGAAGTCGTCGACGAGCATTTCGGCAAGCGTCCGATCAAAGCGATTTTATCAACACACAGCCATGTCGATCATTTTGGCGGAATTCGCGCCCTGGCAAATGAAGAAGATTTGGCGTCGGGCAAAATACGCTTTGTGGCACCTGCGGGTTTCGTTGAGGAAGCGGCCAGCGAAAACGTGATCGCCGGCAACGCGATGGGACGGCGTGCGACCTATATGTTCGGTAATCTGCTGCCAGCCTCGGTTCAGGGCAATGTTGACAGCGGCTTGGGCAAGGGTGTGGCATTTGGCACAATATCGCTTCTGACCCCGACGGATGTTGTTACGGCGACCGGACAGAAACTGGTTCTGGACGGCGTGACTTTCGAGTTTCAAAACGTGCCGGGAGCCGAAGCACCGGCGGAATTTATTTTCTATCTGCCGGAGTTCAAGGCCTTGTGCGTCGCTGAGGAAGTGAATGCGGTAATGCATAATCTGTATACGCCGCGCGGAGCCAAAACCCGCGATGCGCTGATTTGGTCACGGCATTTAACCGATACGTTGGAACTGTTCGGCGACCGAATGGATTTGGCCTTTGGCAGCCACCACTGGCCGCGCTGGGGCCGCAAAGACGCGTTTGAGTATATTTCTAAGCAGCGCGACATGTACCGCTTTATGCACGACCAGACTGTGCGGCTCATGAATAGCGGTTATACGTCCACCGAAATTTCAAACATGCTCGACCTGCCGCCCAGCTTGCGACAGGAGTTTTACAACCGCGATTATTACGGCACGGTGAGCCATAATGTGCGAGCGGTTTATAATTTCTACCTGGGCTATTTCGATGCCGTGCCCGCAAACCTCAACCCGCTGGCACCTTCCGTACGCGCGGAAAAATATGTCGCGCTGGCAGGCGGTGCGGAAGGTGTCATGGCAAACGCACAAACAGCTTTTGATGCGGGTGAATATCGTTGGTCCGCAGAGTTGCTCAATCATCTGGTGTTTGCCGCGCCCGACAATGAACCTGCCAAAAATTTGCTGGCCGATTCTTATGAGCAAATGGGCTACCAGGCGGAAAGCGGGCCGTGGCGTAATTTCTACCTGACCGGCGCGCAGGAATTGCGGCGCGGTATTTTGAAACCGGAGCGCGTGCGTACCGTCAGCCGGGATCTCATCGCCAGCGTACCGACATTTATGTTTCTAGACTTTATGGGCGTGCGCTTTGACCCCGAGGACGCGGATGATTTGAAGGTCAAAATCAATCTTGATTTCACTGATACGGATGAACAATTTGTGCTGTCGCTCGAAAACAGCGTGCTCAATAATATTCCGGGTAAGCAAGACCCCGAAGCTAATGCAAGCTTGAAACTCACCCGCGCGCTGTTTAATCGCGTCGCGCTCGGGGAGACTAATTTTGCCAAGGAAATTGTGCTGGGCAATGTAAAGTTTTCGGGTAATCCGCTGGCATTGACGCGCGTATTTGGGCGTATGCAGGAATTTGATCCGTGGTTCAATATCGTTACGCCGTAAAGCACATAGATTCGCGAACAAAAAAACGGGGGCCAAAAGACCCCCGTTTGATGTCAAATATGCTTCCGATTAGGCGGCAAATTTCGACAAGCGCGATTTGATAATTTCGTCCGCCTCTTTCATCATTGCGTCAATGAGTTCCTTGCAGCTCGGCACGTCATGGATAAGTCCCGCAACCATACCGCAACTCCAGGCGCCCGCGTCCATGTCACCATCCAACATAATTTTTGGATACACACCGGCGACTTCGTCCATGATATCGTTAATTTTGAGGTCATCACCAAGTGATTTTTCTTTCTCAAGAATGCGGTCTACAGCATCATTTTTCAGCACCCGTTCAGTATTTCGCAAAGGACGCATAACCAATTCAGTGTCCAATTCTGATGCAGCAACCAGAGCGTCTTTAACATTCTGGTGAACCGGAGCCTCTTTGGTGGCGATGAAGCGCGTACCCATGTTAATGCCGTCGGCACCCAGCGCCAGCGCTGCGACCAATTGCTTGGCATTGCCCATGCCGCCTGATGCAACAAAGGGAATGCTCAATTCTTCCGCCGCGCGCGGCAGCAGGATCATGTTTGGAATGTCGTCTTCGCCCGGATGCCCGCCGCACTCAAAGCCATCAACGCTGACAGCATCACAGCCGATCTTTTCGGCCTTGAGCGAATGGCGCACGGAGGTGCATTTGTGAATAACCTTAATACCAGCCTCTTTGAGCGACGGCATATATTGCTCTGGACTGCGCCCGGCAGTTTCTACAATTTTTATGTCTTGGGCCACGATCGCCTCGATATAGCCGGGATAATCTGGATCTTCAAAACCTGGGAGAAATGTTAGATTTACACCGAGAGGCTTGTCGGTCATATCTTTGCAGCGGGCAATTTCATTTGCCAGGTCTTTCGGCGTCTTTTGAGTGAGGCCAGTTATTATGCCTAATCCACCAGCATTTGAAACAGCCGCAGCCATTTCAGCGAAACCGACATAGTGCATGCCGCCTTGAATGACTGGATGCTCAATGCCGAAAAGTTCTGTAATACGCGTCTTCATTTCTCTCTCCCGTAAAAGAACCAAATTCAAGATGGCTGTACGGTAAGCGCAAAGACGATGAAATAAAACCCTCTTTATTTTTTCCGGCTTTCGTGCCGCGGCAGAATTATGACTTGTCGCCCCCCGTTTCGGTTTGGTAAACCAAGGGAAAGCTATAAACAGGAGATTAAAATGGCTGAAGCATATATCGTTGCCGCAGTGCGCACCGCCGGTGGGCGTCGCGACGGCAAACTCAAGGATTGGCATCCGGCTGATTTGGCGGGTCAAGTCATTAATGAATTGCTGGATCGTTCCGGCGCAGATCCAGAACTAGTCGAGGATGTCATTATGGGTTGCGTGGGTCAGGCCGGCGAACAGGCGGCAAATATCGGCCGCAATGCGGTTTTGTCATCGCGCCTGCCGGAAAGCGTGCCTGCAACTTCTGTCGACCGCCAATGCGGGTCGAGCCAGCAGAGCATTCATTTTGCCGCGCAAGCTGTTATGTCGGGCACAATGGACTGCGTTATCGCTGCTGGTGTCGAGAGCATGAGCCGCGTGCCGATGGGCCTACCAATTTCGTTGCCGTTCAAAGAAGGCCACGGATTTTACGTCAGTGAGGAGATGAAGCAGAAATATCCGAATGTTCAGTTCAGCCAGTTTGCTGGCGCGGAAATGGTCGCCAAAAAATACGAGCTGAGCAGGGACGATATTGACGCCTATGCCTATCGCAGTCACCAGCGCGCCATTGCCGCCACACAAGCCGGTGCATTTGAAGAAGAAATCCTTGCCGTCGAAGTGACTAATGAAGATGGCGAAAAGGAAATGCACAAAGTCGATGAAGGCATTCGTTTTGATGCCAGCCTTGAAGGTATTCAAGGCGTGAAGCTGTTGGCCGAAGATGGCATGATGACTGCTGCCTCATCCAGCCAGATTTGTGACGGCGCCTCGGGCGTGATGATTGTCAATGAAGACGGCCTCAAAAAACTGGGCGTTAAACCGCTTGCCAAAATCATCCATTTGTCGGTGCTAGGGCACGACCCAGTGATCATGCTTGAAGCGCCGATTCCGGCGGTCAAAAAGGCGTTGGAAAAAACTGGCATGTCGGTCAACGATATAGACGTTTACGAAGTGAATGAAGCCTTCGGTTCGGTGCCAGTGGCTTTTGCTAAGGAACTGGGCGTTGATGAAGAGCGTCTGAATATTCACGGCGGCGCGATTGCGCTGGGCCATCCCCTGGGCGGGTCAGGCACCAAGCTGATGACTACCCTGGTCCATGCGCTCAAGCGTCGGGGCGGTAAATTCGGCCTGCAAACCATGTGCGAGGGTGGTGGCATGGCAAATGTCACGATTATTGAAAACCTTCAATAAGTCAATCACTTGAAGGATAAACCCCCGCCCTAGGGCGGGGGTTTTTTTTTCGCCTGGCCGGTTTTTGCTAGATGACCTTGTAGATGTCATAGACAAGATGCCCCTGCCCATTGGCCCCTGCCATTGTGTTGCGTTGCATTCTGCCGACAAAAATCGTGTCGTTCATCCAAGCAAGTCGGGGTCGTTGGTTTTTACAACTGGATTGGTGGTGAAATACATTTCCGAGCCTTGAATTTCCTCGCCGCTGACCATTTTCGGTGCGACCTCGTCATTAATAACCACCCTACCGCTATAGGTCAGATACAAGTAGCGCCCGGTCTCGGTAAGCGCGCTCAGCCGCACGTCCAAACCTATCACACTGGCGCTGACAGGCCGCGCCCAGTCAGCCGACGGTGCGATTATCGCTGCGGTGAAACCGTCACCCAAAATTGTCCCCCCTGGCACATTGTAAATGCTGAGATCGTCACCCACCTGTTGCGGCGGGTCGATGGTGGCAGCCATTGTCATAACTTTTTCGAGTTTTGGAACGTTCGGGGTCGTCATTTCATTCCCTCTTTGATGAAAACTGAAGATCGCTCGCGAGATCGTGCATCTATTGATTCTATATATCAATGCGATAATCCGGCATTTCGCCATTGGGGAGATCATTATGAATGAAGCAGACACCCCCTAAAAAGCACCGTTTAAGGAAAACGTGCTGGAGAAAAAAACATATTTCTGGTGCGATTGCGGGAAATCCGCTCGCCAGCCACATTGCGAAGGGTCGCACCAAGATACCAATTTTGAACCTGTGACATTCACGGCTGAAGAAGACGACGAGGTTTATTTTCGCGGGTGCAAGGCCACCGCCAAACAACCCATGTGCGACGGCGCACACAACCAACTCTAATTCAGCGCGTGAGCTCGTATAGCGTGATGGCGGCGGCGGTCGCCACGTTTAGCGTCGCAAATTTGTTGTGCATGTCTGTGTTCGGCGCGCCTGTGGGCAAGCGTACCAATTCGGTGCAGGTTTCGCGGGTCAAGCGGCGCAAACCCTTGCCTTCTGCGCCCATTACGCAAGCGAGCGGCTGGTTCGTGTCAATCCTATCAATGGTTCGGCTGCCGCGCTCATCAAGCCCCAACACCAAAAATCCCGAATTGGCCAGTATGGACAGCGTGCGCGCGAGATTAGCGACGGAGACAATCGGCACAATTTCCAGCGCGCCGGAGGCGGTTTTCGCCAAGGCGCCCTCGGCTCGTGGTGAATGGCGGCGGGTGACAATAATGCCGGCCGCGCCAAAAACGGCGGCCGCGCGCAAAATTGCCCCTACATTGCGCGGGTCGACAATCTGGTCGAGCGCGATAATGGGACGCTTAAGGGCCATAATGGTTTCTAGGCTCGTGTCGGGTAGGGGAGATACATCTGCCACCAGCCCCTGATGCACGGCATCGGGAGGTACGAGGCGCGCCAATTCCTGTGGAGAAAATTGTTCCGGTGCCGGATTGTGGGCGGCGTTTAGATGTGAAATGGTCTTTACACCATTTGCCGTTGCCCTTAGTTTCACCACCCGCCGCAGCGGGTTTTGCAGGGCGGCGCAAACGGCATGCGTGCCATACAACCTCACCGGGGCGTCCAGATTGTCGGACATGCTGTTTTTTCGCTGATTCTTAGGCTTGCGCTTGGACATGCAAACCCTTATAAGGCTAGCGATATTGATGTGCAAACATTTGGTCGCGTTCTTCCATTTTTGAAATTTTGAAGGGCGCGAACGGGTGAATTTGCTTTATTGCAAGCGCCCGAAATTTGGGCTTAGGAGACGATTTTTTTTGATTGAACCGGCGTTTTGGCCCTGTTTTACGTGGGGCATCTTTGGCTCGGTTTTCGGACGGAGGGATGCCCGAGTGGCTAAAGGGGACGGGCTGTAAACCCGTTGGCTATGCCTACGTTGGTTCGAATCCAACTCCCTCCACCATCCGAAACCGCCCGACATAGGATACCGACATGGGTTGGGTGCCTTGCAGGGCTGGGTGATTGGGCCAGATGGCAAGAGGCGGGTGTAGCTCAATGGTAGAGCAACAGCCTTCCAAGCTGAAGATGAGGGTTCGATTCCCTTCACCCGCTCCAGGCCTTGGTTTTAATTGGTCATTCTGCCGCTTGTGGCGCCAGATAAAGAGAGATTAAGTGCGAACTGGGCTTCGGCCCGAAACATAGGCC
>CACNWB010000011.1 GCA_902624095.1 uncultured PS1 clade bacterium | reverse complement strand
CAGCATGCCGCGATGGGCTTTTTTGCGCCGCCGCGCGTGGCGTGTGGCCAGCCGCTTGGCAAGCTTGCGAATGAGCTCGCGCATGATTTTCATGTCGCTTTTATCGAGATTGCCGAGCCGAATACGGCTCAACGCTTCTTCACGCAATAATCGGCCAGCGTTTTTTGTCCGCATGGCAATCTGGCGCTCAACGAATTCGGAAACCTCTTCGAAAACCTGCGCGCGCCCGCTTTCCAATTGCTGGCGACGTGCATCATTATTTTCCGCGCGCATTTGTGAAATTGTGGCATCCAATGCCTCCAACCCCATAGCATCGAGAATGCGACGGGTGAACATACCCTGCTGGGTAAACAGGCGCGCATTATCCAGCCCCGATGCCGCCGCCGCATCCGCCAAAGCTTCCTGCAGACCGGCCTGGTCGTTTTTCTCAATCATTTGCGCGAGGCTGTTTTCGCCTTCCGGTGTCGCTTCCCGGCCTCGGCCCGTTTTATCTTCGACACCATCCGTCTTTTGGCCCGCGTCACTTTCTATTTCCGGGTTGGTTTCCGGTCGTGGTTCTTGCGCCATATCGGGCAGGGTGAAATAGCTGTCGAAGCAAGTGTCGAAGGCGCGCTTTTCCGGCTCGGTTTTTGCTAGACACTGGCTCAGCGCATATTTCAATATGTCGCGGTCATCAAAACCGACAGCGCCAATCACATCGGCTGCGTCAATCGCTTCGGCCGGCGATACACGCACATCGGCCGCGCGCAAAACGCGAATAAAGTCTGCGATCATCAGTTAGCCGCGACGCTATTGATTTCCCGCAGCATCCGCGTAACGTCGCTCTCCACATTTTCAATATCGGATTTGAACTTCAACAATACGTTGAGCGTGTCCTGCACAAAGGCACTGTCCAGCGTCTGCACATTGAGCAAAACCAGCGTGCGCGCCCAGTCAATGGTTTCGCTAACCGCAGGCGGCTTTTTCAAATCCATTTGCCTTATGCCCTGAACGAAAGCCACGACCTTTTCGCGCAAAACCGTATCCAGTTGCGGTACGCGCGCCTGCAAAATTGCGTTTTCACGCGCGGCATCGGGAAAGTCGATATAAAGATGCAGACACCGGCGCTTCAGCGCATCACTTATTTCGCGGGTATTATTGGATGTTAGAAAAACCAGCGGCGGTGTCTTGGCCTTGAACGTACCCAGTTCCGGTACTGAGATTTGATAGTCGGACAGAATTTCAAGCAGAAACGCTTCGAACTCGTCATCCGACTTGTCTATCTCGTCAATCAACAAAACCGTGCCGGATTCCGAGCGCAAGGCTTGCAGAAGCGGGCGGGTTTGCAAAAACTGTTCGGAGAAAAACACATCCTCGAAATCATCGAGCCGCTGCATTGACTGATCCAGCGTTTTCGCGCCGTCCATCAAATCTCCCAGTTTTTCTTTCAAAACCTGCGTGTAGAGCAATTGCTTGCCATATTGCCATTCATACAGCGCCTTGCTTTCATCCAGCCCCTCGTAACATTGTAGCCGGATTATGGGCAGGTTCAAAAAATCGGCCGTCGCCTTTGCAAGCTCGGTTTTGCCGACACCGGGTGGACCTTCGACCAGCATGGGTTTTTCCAGCTTTCGCGCCAGAAAAAGTGCCGTGGCGATTTGGCTGTCGCTTACATAGCCACGCGCGGCATAGCCGGCCTGTATCTCCTCAATTTCTGCGCTTGCGTCTTTGCCCGCATCTTGTACTGTCTCGCTCATGGCGCGAAACATAGCACAAACCATTAGCGGTTCTAGTTTTTAAGCCTATTTTTTTGCCTGAGATGGGTGAGCAGGCCGGGGGTCGGATAACCGTCGGCAATCAGCCCCGCATCGCGCTGATAGCCGCGAATGGCGCTTATCGTCTTGCGACCGGCAACTCCGTCAATATCACCGACGAGATATCCGGCTTTGCGCAAGAAACGTTGCAGGGTAAAAATCTCTGGCGGCTTCAAAGGCCGGTCGGCGACTGGCCATTTGCCGACAAGCGGAATAGTGCCGCCAAATCGCTCGCTCAAACGACCGACGGCCAGCGCATAGGCCGGTGCAGTATTATAGCGCAACAGCGCGCGGAAATTCTGCGTTACTAGAAAGGCGGGGCCGCGGTGCCCGCTGGGAAGAAATAGAGATATCTCGCCAAGGCTGTCGGCCAAAACTTTGGTGTCGCGCGCCGCGCGCACTTGTCTTTCACGCCAACGCGCCGCCGGCGCACGCTGGTCAAGCCCGGCCACGCCATAGTCGAAATTTTCCGGCAACACTACCTCGAATCCCCATGGCATGCCGCGCTGCCAGCCGGAAACTTTCAGATAATTCGCCGTAGACGCCAACGCGTCTTGCGGACTCGTCCAAACATCGCGCTTGCCGTCTCCCGTGCCGTCGGCGGCGTAGGCCAGATAGGTGGTCGGAATAAATTGGGTGTGCCCCATGGCACCCGCCCAACTGCCGTAAAAATTATTTATAGAGACATCGCCCGATTGCAAAATCTGCAGGGCGGCCAGCAATTGCTGGCGACCGAATTTCGCGCGGCGGCCCTCATAGCCCAAGGTTGCGAGTGCCTGCAAAACATTAAAACTGCCCTTATTGCTGCCGTAATTGGTTTCCACCCCCCAGATCGCGACAAGAATGCCGACTGGCACGCCATATTGGGCTTCCAGCTTGTCTAGATAAGGTCGATAGGCGTTAAGGTTTTCGCGCCCCAGTGTTAAACGGTTCGGCGTGATCAAATGGTCGAGATAGGCCCATATCGGCTTTACATATTCGGGCTGGCTCGAAGCAAGACGGGTGATTTCCGGCTCCGGTGTGAGCCGGTCGAGATTATCCAAATGGCGTTCCGATATGCCGTGCGCAGCGGCTTCTTCACGCACTTCGGCAATAAAGCGGTCAAAGACGGGGTCGGCTTTGGCTATCAATGCGCCGCCAAATACCAAGAAACACATGCCAACCGAACGCAGGGCGACCAGCCTAAACAAACGCCGGAGCTTCCGGCTATGTTTGCTTAGTTTTGCTTCTGACATATCCAACATAGGTTAGCAAACTCCCCATTGATCAGCCTCAACCCGCTTCAACGGCATGTACCAACCAATACAATAACCCGAACACATTGAGCCATGTTCAAACTCCCGATACAATTTGCATATATCAGATTCATCCCGCCCTTTGATAAGTTTATGCAGGATTTTACATGACCAAAACCGTCCGAAAGGTTGTTTTACCGGTTGCCGGCCTTGGCACTCGTTTTTTACCCGCCACAAAGGCCGTCCCCAAGGAAATGCTACCCGTTGTCGATCGCCCCCTTATCCAATGGGCGGTGGAAGAAGCCGCCGCCGCCGGATGTAACGAGTTCATCTTTGTTTCCTCACCCCATAAGCGCGCCATTCTCGAGCATTTCTCTCCGGCACCAGCCTAAGAAGAGGCGCTGCAGGCGCGCGGCAAGCACGACGAGATGGTACTACTTCAGGCTGGCCTGCCCGAGAACGCTAAAATAACGGAAGTGTTTCAGGACAAACCGCTGGGCCTCGGACACGCCATTTGGTGCGCACGCGAGGCTGTCGGCGATGAGCCTTTCGCAGTCATTCTACCCGATGACATGGTTCTGCATGGAACGGGCTGTCTGTCACAAATGGTTAAACAATATGAAAAGCTTGGCGGCAATCTCGTCGCCATTGAAGCGGTTCCCCACGACCAGACGCAACGCTACGGCGTACTGGAGCCCGGTGCTGAAACCGGCACATTGGTGGCCATCAAGGGTCTTGTTGAAAAACCCGCTCCCGCAGATGCGCCCTCCAATTTGGCGATTATTGGCCGCTATATTCTTGACCCGCAAGTCATGGAAGATCTGTCCGCCTTTAACAAAGGCGCGGGCGGGGAAATTCAGATAACCGACACGCTGGCCAATCTCATCGGCAAACAGCCCCTGCACGGATACAAGTTTCAGGGCCAACGCTATGATTGCGGCAATCGTTTGGGATTTCTTGCGGCCAACCTAGCTTTTGCGCTGTCACAGGGCGACACAGGTAGACAGGGTGATCTGGGCGAAAAATTGCGTTCAGTGTTGGGCGACATTATGAAAACCTAGCTTTGCCGCTAACATAATGACAATTCTTTAAAATTCGGGCATACAAATTAAATGGGACGGGTTTTGTTCAATGACTGATAGTTCGCTGAGTTCTGCCCAGCGGACGCTGGCAACCGAAATTGACGGGCTACAGGCGCTTTCCGACGCGCTTGGGGATAATTTCGAGCGGGCCGTGACCAAGCTGGCGGAAATTTCTGGGCGCGTGATCGTCTCCGGCATGGGCAAAAGCGGGCATATCGGTAGCAAAATCGCCGCAACCATGGCTTCTACCGGCACGCCTGCGCAATTTGTCCATCCGGGCGAGGCCAGCCATGGCGATCTCGGCATGATCACGAGTAATGATGCTGTGGTCGCCCTGTCATGGTCGGGCGAAACGGCTGAACTCGCCAATCTCATTGATTATGCCAAACGCTTTTCTATCCCCCTCATCGCGCTGACATCGGGTGCAGACAGCTTGCTGGGACGTCAGGCCGATATTTGCATCACTCTGCCGAAAAGCACCGAAGCGTGCCCCAATGGTTTGGCGCCAACCACCTCGACGACCATGCAACTTGCGCTCGGAGACGCGCTGGCAATCGCACTGCTTGAAAAGCGCAAATTTTCGTCGGCCGATTTCAAAAACTTTCACCCTGGCGGCAAGCTGGGTGCCGGCCTTGTCTTGGTTGACGATGTAATGCACTCCGGCGCGGCGCTCCCGCTTGCACCTGTCGGCACGCGCATGGATGAAGCGTTGATTGTCATGACCGAGAAGGGCTTTGGGTGTCTGGGCATTCAAGCACCCGACGACAAACTTACCGGAATTATTTCCGACGGTGATTTACGTCGCCATATGAGCGCAGAGCTGCTTGCGCAAAATGTCGAAGATATCATGACATCGACACCAGTGACCATTTCGCCCGATCTGGTTTCGGGCGAAGCCCTGCAGATCATGAATGACCGAAATATCCAGTGCTTGTTTGTGTGTAAAAATGACACACCAATAGGTCTTGTTCGAATACTTGACCTCCTTAAAATTGGGGTAGCTTAAACAAAGGAGCCCCCATGCGTACTTTCAAAGCCAGTTCAATACTGTGCGTTTTCGTATTGTCCCTGCAGCTCGTTTCGGCTGTTGCTCAGGAAAATAATGAATCGGAAGTTCTCGACGAACTTGTCGTGACTACGACTCGCGCGCAAGCCCCGAGACTGGATAATCCCGGCAACATCACAACCCTTGATCCCGATACGCGGCTGTCGAATTATCCCGCAGACCTGCTCAATCAGGCACCGGGCATAAATATCCACCGCGGTAATGGACAAGAACATTTGACCGCCATCCGATCGCCGGTTCTGGTCGGCGGCGCGGGCGCAGGGTCGTTTTTGTATCTGGAAGACGGCATTTCAATGCGTGCACCGGGCTTTGCCAACGTTAACGCGTTGATGGACGCTATGCCCGGTCATGCCCAAAGCATTGAAATTGTGCGCGGCCCCGGCAGTGCGCTTTATGGCTCCAATGCAGTGCATGGTCTGATCAATTTCATTTCGGGCCCGATTACGGAAAATGAGACCCGTCTTAATTCATCAGCCGGCTCTTATGGGCGCTATGCGCTGACTGGCCAATCAAGCTATGTCGATGATGCCTCAGCAGCACGCTTCAGCATTTCGCTGACTGGAGATGAGGAGGGCTATCGTGCCGATTCGGGTTTCGAGCAGCAAAAAATGCGAATCGAAACACAATGGCGCACAGGCACGACAGATTATCATTTCTCGCTGGCTGGCATGAACCTCAACCAGGAAACCGCCGGTTATGTAAAAACCGAAGATTGCCCCAGTGGGCAGGAAGCGTATGAAGACGAGACATGCGCAAAGTCTAACCCATTTCCTGAAGCCTATAGGGACGCGCAAGCCTTCCGCAGTTTTTTACGAATGGAACGTTCACTGAGCGATGGTGCCACATTAACAGTAACGCCCTATTTGCGAACTAACGACATGGAATTTCTGATGCATTTTCTGCCTGGTCAAGCAGTTGAGGAAAACGAGCATACCAGCATTGGGGCCCAGATTTCATACGCCCGCAACAGTGACCGCGTATCCTACGTGATCGGTCTCGATAGCGAGCTTACGAACGGCGAACTGACCGAAATACAGACACAAACTGCCACCCCGTTTTTTCACACATTCAACTATTTGGTCGGCACGCATTATGATTATGAAGTGGACGCAACAACCTTTGCGCCTTATGTACACGCAGTCTGGCATTTGAGTGAAAAGACGGATCTGACCACTGGGCTGCGCGCGGAGTACACTGAATATGATTATGACAACCGCACCGATGACGGTTTGCAGGGCAAATTGTTCCGCCCGGCCGACCGTTCTGATGATTTTTCCGATGTGTCGCCGAAACTGGCTCTCGTACATCGGTTGAGCGAATCACGGCGCGTTTTTGCCAGCCTGACGCGAGCGACAAGGGCACCGCAAACCACTGATCTTTACCGGCTGCGCGATGCCGACAGAACAGGTCCTCTGGAACCGAACCCAGCTGATGTCGACAGCGAAACATTAGACAGTTTTGAAATTGGCTACCGATCTTTTAGTTCAGGTCTGTCATATGAAGTGAGCCTATTCACTATGAGGAAGGAAAATTATCACTTCCGCGACGGTAGCGATTATTATGAAACCGACGGTGAAACGTCGCATGAAGGTGTCGAGCTGGAATTAGACTGGCAGATCAATGACGCGTTAAGTCTACATAATAGTGTCAGCTGGGCCAAACACGAGTATGCGTTCAATCGTGATGTGACTGGCGGCAATGCGCTTGAAACAATTACCGACGGTAATTACATCGATAGTGCCCCCAAAACGCTCGGCAACAGCACATTGCGTTGGCAAGCCACCCCGCGTCTCAGCGCCGCGGCTCAATGGGAACATGTCGGCAGCTATTATATGGATGCGTCAAACACCCAGAAATATGACGGCCACGATTTGATAAATCTTGCGCTCAATTTGAATCTTCGCGAGGGCGTATCTCTCGAAGGCCGCGTGTTGAACCTGTTCGATGAAGATTACGCAAAACGCGCCGATGTCTGGTTCGGCGACAAGCGTTACTTCCCCGGTGAGCCGCGCCGATTCATGTTTGCGGTCAAAGCTGCTTACTGAGCCCCTACTGGTCCGCAAGTCCAATGGGGCACGTCACGCCTGTTCCGCCCATGCCACAATAACCGTTCGGGTTTTTGCCCAGATATTGCTGGTGGTAGTCCTCGGCATAATAAAATGTCGGGGCTACCAGAATTTCCGTGGTGATGGCGTCATAGCCGGCGGCGCGCAAATTGGATTCAAAATCAGCCTTGCTGGTTTGTGCCAATTCGGCCTGTTCGGGCGAAAATGTGTAAATTCCGGAACGGTATTGCGTGCCGATATCATTGCCCTGACGCATGCCTTGGGTCGGGTCATGATTTTCCCAAAACACGGCAAGCATATGCGCAAAGCTGGTACGCGTGTTGTCGAAAACCACCTGCACAACTTCATTGTGGCCGGTGCGACCTGAACACACTTCTTCATAAGTCGGGTTTGGCGTCAGACCGGCGGCATAACCGACTTGGGTCGAATATACACCTTCCGCTTGCCAAAACTTGCGCTCGGCCCCCCAAAAACACCCCATGCCGAACATGGCAAGCTTGGTGTTCTCCGGCCATGGGGCCTGCATATCTGTGCCCAGCACAAAATGTTGCGGGGGTACCAGCATGGTCGTCTCGCGTCCCGGCAGGGCTGTCTCCTGTGTTGGCATTTCGGTTTTTTTGTTCAATCCAAACATCTTGAACTCTCCTATTGCGCTTCAATATTAATCGTTTCAATCGGGCCCTCACGACTGCCTGACAGCAATTGCCGCAACCACGGATTATCGTCTTTTTGCGCGCGGTCTGCACCGCCATGCCAACGCAACGCGCCATCATGCAAAACTGCAATATCATCATAGGCTTGCGTTAAGCCTACCATATTGCCAGTAGCGGAGATAACTGTCGCTCCGTTTTTTCGCGCCAGAGATGAAATCATGGCATCGATGCGTGCCGCAAGAATCGGATCGAGCCCGGCTGTCGGATTGTCGAGCAGCAAAATATCCGGGGCAGTTGCAATCGCGCGGGCAAAACCAACACGTTTTTGCATGCCGCCCGAAAGGTCCGCCGGAAACAGGTCAGCCGTTTCAATTGACAGACCCACTTGGGGCAAAAGTTCCTCGGCTCGGGCACGCGCGGCAGCGCGCGTAATGCCGCGTGCCATCAGCCGGAAGCCAATATTCTCCCACACGCTCAAACTGTCAAAAAGCGCATTTTGCTGAAACAGCATGCCAATGCGGTCATCCAGCGTTTCGGCGCGCATGTCAGGACTGGTGACATCAGCCCCGTCAATGCGGATTGTTCCCTGATCGGGCGCATAAAGCCCCACAAGACATTTAAGCAACACCGTCTTTCCCGCGGCGGTCGGCCCGATCAGCGCGAGCGAGCGACCGGGTTCGAGCGTCAGTGAAATATTTTGCAGAACATGCCTGCCGCCAAAGCTCTTGCCAAGCGTTTCAATTTGTATCCGGCTCATGGCCAACCTCGCTGACGCGCAAAGGATGAACGAGGCGGTGCCCCTGATGCGCGACCAGCGACACGTCCAGTCCAAAAATACGCTGAAGCCTGTCCTGCGTAAAGACATCTTGCGGAGCCCCTTGCGCGTCGACCTTGCCATCGCGCATCAACACCACATTGTCGCAATAACGTAGGGCCAGATTAATATCATGCATGACGACGACCACTGTGCGTCCGGCTTCCGCCAACCGCACGAGCAGGCCCATTGTTTTCAACTGATGGGCCGGGTCCAGCATTTTGACCGGCTCGTCGAGAAGCAGAATATCGGCCTCTGTTGCCAGGAGACGCGCCAGAAACACTCGCGCCTGCTCCCCGCCTGAAAGCGCGGTGATGGCCCGCGCGCTCAAATGTGCGGCATCGCACAACTCAAGTGCTTTCAGAACCGACTGATTTTGGCGAACTGAGGCCGACGCGCCATCCGCCCATGTTTCATCGGCCAACCCGCCCAAAGCGACTAAATCGCAAACGCGCACCGGCCAGGCGGCGCTATTGTGCTGGGGCAGATAGCCAATATGACGCACGCGAATATCAGGCCGCGCAAAATCGGCAGAAGGGTCGTCAAACGCGACATGGCCCGTTTTGGGTGTCAGCAGGCCGGCGGCCAAGCGGAGCAGGGTTGTTTTGCCCGCCCCGTTTGGCCCCAATATGCCCGTCACCTGGCCTGCCGGAAATTGCACGCTGACGCCGCTAATCACATGGCTGCCGTTCAGCTTAAATCCTAGATTGACCAGTGACAGATCCATGCGTCAATGCCGTTCCTTAAAATGATCGTTTGATGCCGATATAGGCAGCGCTGCCGGACGTACCATAGCCATTGACAGTCTGGTAATCGTCATCCGTCGCATTTTCTATGCGCAGGAGGAGGTCCGTATTTTCACGCCACTGCCAGCGCCCGGTCAGCCCCACAAGCGTGTAATCATCCAGCACGACATTGCCGATATCAATCGTATTACGGACATGGCGAACAGATGCGCCCAATGACAAGTCAGTGCGCGGTCGCCAATTGGCAAACGCACCGGCCTGAACACGCGGCACACGAACCTCGCGCACGCGTTCTCCCGATCCAGAGGCGTCAGGTTTCTGGCTGTTTGTATATGCCGCGCTGAAACGCAAACCCAGTGTGTCCGTCGCCGACACGCTCAGCCCAAGCTCGGCCCCGCGGCTGCGAGTTTTACCGATTACCTGAACCGATTGGAACGTGGCCGGATTATAGCCGATAATGTCGTCAATGGTTATTTCAAAGAAAGTGACGCTGGCCTTCACTACCTCGCTTAGGAAAATATCAGCCCCCAGTTCGGTGCTTTCGCTGGTTTCCGGCTGCAAATCCGCATTGCCATAAAGCGGCAAATATAATTCAGTCAGGCTGGGCGCACGATAGGCCGTGCCATGAGCCGCCCGATAAATCGCCGGGCCGTCCGGAGCATAGGCCGCTGTCAGCCGATACGTTGTCTCCGTGCCAAAGGTTTCGTGGTCGTCATGACGCAGCGCCGTCGTAACGGTCAGTGCCTCGGACGGGGTTGCCTGCACCAAAGCGTAAGCCGCAGAAACATCCACTTCATAATCATTGGTGTCGGCATATTCGGAGGTTTCATCTTCAACACCGACGACAAATTTTAGCGTGTCACTCATCTTGCCGGAGCCGCGATAGGCCAATTTCTGCCGCTTTGCATCAGTCGTGGAGGAAACCGCAAAATCGGTTACTGACTCAATCTCGCTGTCATAGCCCGTTACATTAAAGTGATGCGTCCAGCTTCCGACCTTATGAGCCAACCCAACGCGATAAGCAAAACGCTTATACTCCTCGCCTTTACCGACGACATCGGCCAGTGGGAACCCGCCGTCAAACTCCACCTCACCCGACACATGACGCATGACAAATTCAACCTGCGTATTGGCGCTCAATTCCAGATCGGCGCGGGCATGCAACGTTGTGTTATCATAACCGTCATCTTCCATATTACCGTCATCTTCATCAGCAGCGGAATAGCCGTCCGTGTCAAGGTGGCTTATGGCGTAACCGTAAGCTGCCTGACCCAGTTCGCCCTGCCCCGTAAGCCCAATGCGATTAGTGCTGTAGGCGCCAGTTTCGGCATAGGCACTGGTCTGCGTTTCGCCGCCAATTTCGGTGAATTGCGACACCACACCGGCGACGGCATTACTGCCATAGAGAACACCGTGCGAGCCACGAATAATCTCAATCTGGCGTGTACCATCAACCAGCGCGTCATTCCACAAAACCTGATTGGAGCGCGGATCAAACAGCGATATGCCGTCAACGATTAAATTGGTGTGGCGTCCGGGCAGACCACGCAAAAACACATTGCTCAACGTACCAATACCGCCGTTTTGGGCAATGTTGATGCCCTGTCCGCGCAAAACATCCTGCAAATAGACATACTGCCCGTCGCGCAAATCTTCCGCCGAAATAACATCCACAGACGCGCCGATTTGCGCCGCCGGTGTCGGCACACCAGTTGCCGAAACAACGATTTCGTCCGGCAATGTGTCTTGCGCCGCCGCACTTAAAGCCGACAGCACCAGCGCGCTCGCGCCAAATATACTGGTTTTATTTTGAAGTTTGTTTTTCACTTTTCTCTCCATAGATCAACGTCTGCCCTCAGCTACCGGAGAGCCGTTCATTTAATATGTCGTCTTTAACGGAGTTTCCGTCTCGCGCAGTCAGTCCCGCCTGCCCGAATGAACGACCGACCATGGCAGGTTTCCTGGCTTGCGGGTCATCGCATCCCTGCTGCCTTCCCCGAAACCGAGTGACAAAAAAGCAGGTTACTATCCGCTGACAGTTGCGGGTGCAGCCGCAGACTTGATAAGCGAGCCTCTTGGCCTTTTATCGCACTGCGTTCCCTATTACCCCCGTGAGGGGCACCATCGACGCGTCGCGACACTAACAAGGGTCGGTTTTCGAATCAAGTTAAGAGGTCGCGATCATCATCTATACGGTACGGCGGATGAGATAGAGCAACATCGGCACGCCCAAAAATGCCGTCACCACGCCCATTTTCAACTCGGTTTGCGTCGGCACCAGTCGGATAAAACCATCCGCCAGCACTAATATTACCGCACCCAGAAGTCCGGCGGCGATAAGCGTGCGCGAGGGCATGTGTCCGGTAAACGGGCGCACCAGATGTGGTGCCACCAGCCCGACAAAACCGACCACACCCGTTACGGCAACGACAGATCCAACTCCCAACGCCAGTCCCAATGCAAGGCGCAGCCGCATGGCGCTCAAATTAGCCCCCAGCGAACGGGCGACATCTTCTTCAAGTACCAGCGCGTCGAGCGCGCGGGCGCGCCACAGCAATAAAACACAACCAAGCACGCCGCCGGGCAAAGCCAAATAGACATGGTTCCAATTTCTGTTTTCCACCCCGCCCAGCAACCAGAAGGCGATTTCGAGCGCGGCAAAGGCATTGGGTGCCAGATTGAGCACCAGCGATATGCCTGCACCGGCCAGTGCGCTGACGGCAAATCCGGCCAAAATAAGCCGCAAAGAAGAAACGCCGCGACCGGCAAAGGCCAGCAACAACAAGACCGAAACCAGCGCCGAGATACATGCTGCCACAGGTACGCTATAGGACATGGTGCCCGAAAAGCCCAGATAAATGACTATGACCGCACCCAAAGCCGCGCAATTTGACGCGCCCAGCAATGAAGGCTCGGCCAGCGGATTGCGCAAAAACGCCTGCACCGCGGCACCGGCCAAGCCCAAAACAAAGCCGGTGAAGGCAGCCAGCACAATACGCGGAGCGCGTATTTCGGCCAAAATCATATCAGGCATGGCCGCGCCCGTGCCCGCCAGCCAGTGACCGACATCGAGGGCCGATATTGGCACGTCACCGGCCAGCAAAGAAAGGCCGGCCGCGCAAACCAAAAACGCCAGCAAAAGCGGCGAGACAATATTGGGGCGTAACATATGGCGCACGCTAATCTCCCCCGCCGCGGGCGGCAAGCCCTAAACAGAGCTTTTCGCGTGTACTGGACTTGGCGGACAATCCGTGCCATGCCATCCAAATGCACATGCGCATCATTATTCTTGTTCTGCTTTTATGGCTGCCAAAATCGGTACATGCCGAACCAGTCGAACCCGCGCTACCGCGAATTGTGAGCCTGAACCTATGCGCCGACCCCTACCTTATGGAATTTGCGGCGCGTGAACAGGTTATAGCGGTTACATGGAACAGCCAAGACCCGGCGCAATCGCCTTTTTCGACGCGCGCGGCGAGCTATCCTGTTACTGGCGGGCGGCTTGAAGAAGTCGTCGAAATGTCCCCCGATCTCGTTATTTTGAGCCCATTTTCGATGGCTAATCGCCGCCAGGCATTGCATCGGCTTGGCATTACAACGCTCACGCTAAATGCCGCCAATGACTACGAAACAGCGCGCGAAGAAATTATTACGCTTGGACGCGCCATTGGCCGCGAGGCCCAAGCGCGCGATTATCTCTCAAATCTCGATGCACAAATGGCACGGCTCGTTCGGCAGGGCATCTCGGCGGGATTACTGAACATTCAACGGCGCGGGCTGACTACAGGCGCAGGCCATATTCTTGACGACATTATTCATCGTGCGGGCGCACAAAATCTCGGACGCTTTGCTGGTGACGGCATGGTTGCTGTCAGCCTCGAGCATGTTTTGATGCTTCGGCCAGATTATTTGCTCATGATCGGTTCTCCGCCCGAAGCCGTTGATCGGGGTACGGAGGTTTTTGCCCATCCGGTATTGCGAAAAAATTTTCCGCCTGACCGCCGCATCACCCTGCCCGCCAGCATGGTGTTGTGCGCCGGAGCCAGCACACCGATGGCCGTGGCAGCCCTCCAAGCCGCACTTGAAAATCAGCGCTGGTGAGCCCTAAATAGGCGCGCATCGTGCGCACCGGCCCGCAAAGCACATAACACGCTAATAGTGTATGGGCATTTTCAATAGTCAGACGTACAGTTGAAATACGATTAGCAAAAAGGCTACCAAATGTGGCTTAAGGGGCCGCGACAAAATTCATGCTCCAGCAAAAACAAACCTGCCAGCGCTCCAGCGCCGAAAGGATCCTGTTGGCCGGCGGCGAAATAGGCTGCTTGCGAGTCGTTGGAACCGAGTTTGTGTATCTCTTGCGTCACCAATTCTCACAAAATTCAAGAATTAAGGGCAGCAGAACCAAAACTTTGCTTTAGTATAACATTGTAACGAGATTCGCCCGACCGGCGGTCGTGTTTTTGGTTTTGGTAATGACTGCAATGTTACGAAATTGTGGATGGTATGACGGGAGTAAACATGGCTGACGAGGATATTGAAGCTCAGCGCATGTCCGAAATCGCCGACGCCATAAATACAATCTTGCAAAACGACCCCTCGGAAATCGAAACCGCGTCGCAATCGAGGGCAAAACCAACCTCAGCCAATGATGATGGCGCTGACGATGAGTTGGACGCCACCATTGCCGCCGACATTATCCCCGAAACGGGCAGTGTAGCGGCGGACCCAGCCTCCAATTCCAGAGGTGAAGCTGACGGCACAGACCCGCAAAATGGCACAGCGCCTGCGGTTTCGCCGGACGATCCGTTTGGCTCACCAGCCACGCTCGATGCAGGTGCCGGTGCCAAGCTTGACACGACCGATGACAATTTTGATGACGGGGTCGCAACAGACACAGCAAATCCGCAAAAAAACAGCGATTTATCACTTTTGTCCCTCCGCATGCAGGAAACCCTGGCAGACCTCCAATCAGGCAACGACCCAAGCGAAGGCACGCGTGAATTGCTGGAGGATATGAAATCGTTGCGCGCACAGGTTATGGCCGATGTACGTCAGGAAATTGAAAATCTGACTGATGCTGCGCAGGAGCGTCAGGCCATGATCCAAGAAGAATTGAGGCGGCTTGAAGCGCAAAGCCAAACGGTGCGCGATGCGGTTGAAAGCCATCTAATCAAATTTGAAACCGTGCTTGATGAATTGCATCAGAAATATTTCAAAAACGCCAAGGCCCAGCGTATTCGCGTGGACCGCTACCGCGAATTTCTTCAGTTTCTACTGAAAGAGCGGGAGTTTTAAACAGTTTCATCCGTCAGGCCATTGTCGGCACAGGTCAGTTGTGTAAAGCTTTGCAAAACATAAAGGGAGCGAGACATGCCGACACAAATAGAGAACCACCCGAAAGAGCACATCACGGTAAATGGACGCCAAATGGCCTATGTTGAATTGGGCGACCCAAATGGGCGGCCGATTATTTTCCAGCATGGCAATCCCACATCATCCTACTTATGGCGCAATATCATGCCGCATGTGCAGGATTTGGGCCGGTGCATCGCCATTGACCTGATCGGCATGGGCGACAGCGAAAAACTTCCCGATAGCGGGCCCGACCGTTATACATTTGTCGAACACAGCGCATATTTCGAGGCCGCACTGGAAGCCCTTGGCGTGACAAACAATGCAGTGCTGGTCATTCATGACTGGGGATCGGCACTGGGCTTTCATTATGCGTCACGCCATGCGTCACGCGTGGCCGGAATTTGCTATATGGAAGCCATTGTCGCGCCAATTCCGAATTGGGACGAGTGGCCAGACAATGCCCGCGATATTTTTCAGGCGTTTCGCTCACCCGCGGGTGAAGAGGTTGTTCTGGAAAAAAATGTTTTTGTTGAAGGCGTGCTGCCCTCGTCCATTATGCGCAAGCTGGATGACGCTGAAATGGACCACTATCGGGCACCTTTCACCGAGGCCGGCGAAGCGCGCCGCCCCACGCTGACATGGCCGCGGCAAATTCCGATTGCCGGCGAACCGGCTGATGTCGTTGAAATTGCAACGAATTATGCCACATTTATGGCTGAAACCGACCTTCCAAAACTGTTTATCAATGCCGATCCGGGTTCAATATTGGTCGGCAAGGTTCGCGACGGGTGCCGGAAGTGGAAGAACCAGACGGAAGTTACAGTTGCTGGCTATCATTTTTTGCAAGAAGATTCGCCGGATGAAATCGGCACAGCCCTTCGAGATTGGATCATTTCCAAAAATATCTAAGGTTTCAAGGAAAAATAGTCATACTTTTAATGAAATTTCTTCGTAAAATTCGATATTATGGGTTTTATGAAGGTGATTCGCCGCACGGACGAACTGGTAAACATACTGATGCCCGCAATTTTATGCGGTGTACTGACCGAAGGCGATGCCCTCCCCTCTGATCAGCAACTTGGGAGCCAGCACAATGTATCACGCACGGTTGTGCGCGAGGCGTTTCGAATTCTCGGAGCCAAAGGGTTAATTGAAGCAAAACCGCGCCGCGGCACCCGGGTGGCCCCTATGTCACGCTGGGCTTTGTGGGACCCGGATGTACTGGAATGTCTTGCTGAAACCGACCATGCTGCCAGATTTGACCCGCATATTGCCGACATGCGCGCCGCCATTGAGCCCGTTTTGGCGGCACTTGCCGCCAGCCGAGCAAACGCAGATGACTTGGCAGCGTTGCAAAGCCACTTGCGCGACTTGCAGCAAGCACCTGAGATGTCTGCGGAAATCCGTTATTTGGCCTGTATGTTCCGGATTTCCAGCAATCCCTTCGCCGGTAATGCCCTGAATTTGTCGGCCTGGGCTTGCAAACGCTATCGCGATGTGCCTCTAGACGCCTATGGCCGACTTACCGTCAGCATTTGCCAGGGCCAGCCGGAGGGCGCACGTCGCTTTGCACTTCAGGCTATTCTCGATAGGGTCAAAGTAATGGGATCGTAAAATTCCCCGCCACGCGAGTGGCGGGGAAACTGGGAACCTCCGGTGAGGGGGGGAGGAGGGCACCCAAGAAGAAAAAACTGGCAAGAAAGTTGACAGTCACACTTGTTACGTCGCGTTTAAGCACTTGGATCAGCCGAAATGATAAAAATGGCTAATTTTATGACACGGTTTGGGTTGGATTTATGATTACGAACGCCAAAAAATTCAAACCACACATGGATCCCTGCGAACCAGAACAGGGACGTGTTAATGGATGGTATCAATTTGGACGAAAATGATTTGAGCGATACGGATTTGATGACGGCGCTAGGCGGCAATGGATAATTTTAAGCCGCTAAACTCACACATTAAACCCAGGTTGCGTTCTTTTTGACAAACGCCTGCAGACATTTATATCTCTTGCGTGCCTAAACGATGTTTAGAGAAGACAAGAACATTAAGGGGTTGGATAATGAAATTTTCCGTTGACGGCTATAGCAGGTTTATTGTTAACAACCCCATATTGGTTATTGTGCTGTCGCTGATATGGGCGGGCATAGCCATTTATGGCATTACCAATTTCAGGTTCACCAACGACTACCGCTATTTCTTCAGCTCGGAAAACCCCTATCTGACAGCATTTGAGGAATTAGAGCGCACCTATTCCAGCCCCGACACATTACTATATGTGTATCAGCCGAAAGACGGCACTAAGGCCACCAGCGCCCAAGCCCTGCAAATGGTCGAGGAAATCACCACGCAAGGCTGGCAAATTCCGTTTTCCACCCGCGTTGACTCCATTACCAATTTCCAAAACACGCGCGCGATTGGCGAAGACGATCTAGAGGTGCGCGACCTTGTTGTCGATGCCGGGCAAACAGATGCCGAGATGCGCGCTTATGTCGAAGAAACAATTCTGAACGAGCCGCTTCTTGTCGGCCGGCTTCTGTCACAAGACGCCCGCACCGGCGCCATATTAGTTTCGCTGCGCCCGCCGCGCGATGATACGATGGCAACCAGTAGTATTGTGCAGGCGGCGCGCGATTTGCGCGCTGAAATGCGCAAAAAATATCCCAATATCCGTTTGGAACTGACCGGCTCGCAAATGCTCTCGCAGTCATTTTCCGAAGCCGCGCAATCCGATCTCTCGACCCTCACCCCGCTCATGTATTTGATAATTGCGGCGTTTCTGGTCGTCGCAACCCGTTCGCTAAGCGGCACAATAGCTACGGTTATTGTCATCGCCCTGTCGGCGGCGGCGGCCATGGGTTTCGGGTCATGGCTAAATATTCCCATTTCGCCGCCTGTCTCCGGCGCACCGGTCATTATTCTCACCGTCGCCGTGGCCGATTGCGTGCATTTGCTGATCACAGCACTGGTCGCGCGCGGCAATGGGGCTGACAAAAAAACGGCCATTATCGAAAGTCTGTCGATCAACGCCCAGCCGGTGTTTTTGACATCCGTTACCACGGCTATCGGGCTGTTCAGCCTGAATTTCTCTGATGCGCCGCCTTATCGCGATCTGGGCACATTGTCGGGTTTCGGTGCCTTGTTTGCCTGGATATTTTCCATGTCTCTGTTTCCGGCCCTGCTGACGCTGATGCCAATGGGTGCCAGCAAATCGGTCGATATGCAAAGTCGCATAATGGGCCGGTTTGCCGATTGGGTTATTTTGCGCCGCAAGCCGCTTCTGCTCATCATGCTGGGGGTTGCGCTGACCAGTACAGCCCTTCTGCCACGCTTTACGTTCAACGACCGGTTTGTGGAATATTTTGACGAGCGTATGGACTTCCGCGTCGCCTCTGACTGGGCATCGGATAATCTGACAGGCATTTATATCATTAATTATTCGCTTGCCGGCGACGGGCCGGGTGGGGTTTCCGAGCCGGACTATTTGGAAGATCTGGATAATTTCGGCACCTGGCTCCGCGGCCAACCGGAAGTGAAGCATGTTGCGAGTTTCGCAGATGTCGTCAAACGCATCAACCGCTCAATGAATGCCGACCGTCAGAGTTTTTATGCCGTGCCGGAAAATCGCGAACTTTCGGCGCAATATCTTCTGCTTTACGAAATGTCCCTGCCCTATGGGCTTGATCTCAACGACCAGCTCAATGTCGATAAGTCCGAGTCACGCCTTATCGTGACCCTGACCGATGTTAGCACTGTAGAGATGCAAGCCTTGCGCGCACGGGCTCTGGGCTGGTTGCGCGAAAACACGCCCGAGGCCATGCATGTTGAGCCGTCGGGACAGGCGGTTATGTTCTCCTATATCGGGCGGCGCAATTTCGAGGCAATGACGCAAGGCACGCTTGTTGCATTTTTGCTCATCTCGGCGTGTTTGATGCTGGCCCTACGCAGTCTGCGTCTGGGGCTGATCAGCCTCATTCCGAATATCGCCCCGCCTGTGGTTGCTTTTGGCGTGTTCAGTGTGATCCAAACCGAAGTCGGTTTTTGGACAAGTTTTGTCACCGCGACCGCGATAGGGCTTATTGTCGATGCGACCGTACATATGCTGACCAAATATCGCCATGCCCGCATCAATTTGAAACGCAGTGCCGAAGATTCGGTGCGCTACAGCTTTGCCACCGTCGGCACGGCACTCTGGGTGTCTTCCGTCATTCTCGTGACGGGCTTTATGGTACTCACCAACTCACCGTTCCTCATCAACGGCATGCTGGGTCTTGTGGTGTCGATGACAATTCTGGCAGCCTTGATACTGGATTTCTTGCTATTGCCACCTTTGCTGATTGAAATTGATGGCCGACTGCGCGGTGATGCACCGTCTGCTCCAACCTCTACACCAACTGAAGCCTCCTAACCCAAAATCGAGGATTTGTTATGAAATCTCATCTTTTTACCCTACTCACAGCAGCTCTGCTGGCTTTGTCGCTAAGCGTTAGAGGCGCCCATGCCGCGACACTTCCAGCAACCGACGACCCTGAGGCACGCGGCCTTGCCATTGCCACAATGAGCGACGAGACGAATTTGGGTTTTGGCGATACAAAGACAGAATTGCGTATGGTGCTTACAAATGCCAGCGGACAAGTGAGCGAACGGCGCATGCGTTTTAACACGCTGGAAAACAAAGACACCAAGGATGGCGACTGGAACCTGATGGTGTTTGACGAGCCGCGTGACGTGAAAGGTACCGCCATGTTGACCTATTCGCATATTCTTGAGCCGGACGAGCAATGGATGTTTTTGCCCGCGCTGAAGCGCGTGAAGCGCATTTCATCGGTCAATAAATCCGGCCCGTTTATGGGATCTGAATTCGCTTTTGAGGATTTCTCCGGCCAAGAAGTCGGCAAATATTCCTATTTGTGGCTGCGCGACGAAGCCTGCGGGGATCGAGAATGCCATGTTGTCGAACGCCGACCCCTTTACAAGCATTCCGGTTATACGCGTTCGCTTGCCTGGACAGACACGCAAGATTATCAGATCCGCAAAGTGGTCTATTATGACCGCAAAGATGCCCTTTTGAAGACATTGACCTTCTCAAAATACAAGAAATATCTGGACAAATATTGGCGATCGCATGACCTGTACATGGAAAACCACGTGACTGGCAAGCGAACCCGCCTTGTCTGGGAAAATATTTCGTTTCGTACCGGCCTGTCCGAAAAAGACTTCAGCCAAAACAGTCTAAAACGAGCCCGTTAGTGATGGGCGCTCTGGGCGTGTGCGCTGCCCTGTCCGCTATCATAATGGCCCTTACCAGCGCTAGCTCGGCGATCGCTTTGGATATTGAGCTTTCCGGCTACATCGAACCGGAGTGGCGGCATTTCCCCAATGATGGGCCAACGCCAACGCATGAGCATGATTTCGGGTCAATCGCCGGCGAAATAGAGCTTGCTTTTTTCGACCGTTCGGGAGACCACACATTCATCGTCACTCCTTTTGCGCGCGTAGACGAGCATGATCACGAACGCTCACATGTGGATTTACGCGAGGCCAAATATCAATATGTAAATGGCGATTGGGAGATCGTAATCGGCATCGACAAGGTGTTTTGGGGTGTCACCGAATTTTGGCACCTAGTCGACATAATCAACCAAACCGATAATGTAGAATCCGCTGATGGCGAACAAAAGCTCGGCCAGCCCATGCTGCGCGTCTCGCTGGCGCGCGACTGGGGTACGCTGACTGGATTTTATCTGCCCTATTTCCGCCTGCGTCAGTTCCCGGACCCAGTGACCGGACGCCCGACACCAGGAATCACCGTGCGCGACGAAAGGGCGATTTTCGAGAGCAAGGACAAACGCTTCAACCCCGATGCCGCCTTACGCTATACGAAGACAATCGATGTTTTCGATATCGGCCTGTCCTATTTCAAAGGCACGGCGCGCATGCCGGTTTTGGATTTCGGCCCCGAGACTTATGACGGCGTTTCAGTGGTGCCGCGCTACGACCTCATCTCTCAGGCCGGCATTGATGTACAGGCGACGATTGGCCCCTGGCTGCTAAAACTTGAAGGCACACGGCGCGAGCAGCGCAATCAGTGGTACACGCAAGCCACAGGCGGGGCTGAATACACGCTTTATAATATTTTCGACACAGGCACGGATTTGGGCATTGTCGCTGAATATATGTATGACCAGCGCCGCCTGGACGCGCCACAACCGTTCAATGATGATGTGGGGTTCGGCTTGCGCTGGACAGCCAATGACGTTCAATCGACAACCCTGCTTCTTGGCGGCGTACACGATCTGGAAACCGACAGCACTGCGATATCGCTGGAAGCCGAACGCCGCCTGGGAACCTCGTTCAAAGCCCAGCTTGAAGTGCGCCTACTGGAAAAGGCCGGCACGGGCGACACCCTCGCACAAGCGCTGAAAGACGAGGATATGGTGCGGTTTCGTATCGCCTACTATTTCTGATTAGCAGAATTTGATATGGCCTCGCGCCCTCTTGTGCCCTAGAATTTTGTGAGACGCCCGAGAAAAGGGAATAAGAGGGGGGGGAATATGACCGATATTGCGCAAACTGGCGACCAGCCAAGCAGGGTAACCCGTAATTACACACTAGCGATGTTGGTCGCAATCTATGCTTCCAGCCATGTTGATCGCCAAATTGTCTCGATATTGGCGGAATCAATTAAACAAGAATTGCTTCTTAGCGATACCCAACTAGGATTTCTTATTGGTCTTTCCTTTGCGATTTTCTACGCCACCTTGGGTATCCCCATCGCAATTCTCGCCGACCGCTATTCACGGCGTAATATTATTGCCATCTCGGTCATTATCTGGTCAGGCATGACAGCCCTATGCGGCCTGGCCGGCTCTTATGTGCAATTGGCATTGGCGCGAATCGGCGTCGGCATTGGCGAGGCCGGTTCCAGCCCGCCCAGCCATTCGATGATTTCAGATCTCTACCCACCTGAAAAACGCGCTACCGCGATGGGCATTTACGCCGCTGGCATTAATGTCGGCGTGCTTCTGGGCTTTCTGGTCGGCGGCTGGATTGATGAATGGTATGGATGGCGCATGGCTTTTTTCGTTGTCGGTCTGCCCGGCATCTTACTCGGCCTTCTAATGTTCTTTACAGTGCAAGAACCGACCCGTACGCAAGCGCCCAAACCTTTGCCGAAAAACGTTTTCACGGAGGTTTGGGAGACCTTCAAAATCATGATGGCGATACCCAGTCTGCGCCATATTGTGATCGGAACCACTCTGGTGGTATTTGTCGGCTACGGAGCGCTATATTGGAACGGGGTCTATTTCCGCCGCATTCTAGGCCTCTCAGCTGGAGAAACGGGCACAGTGCTAGCATTGATTGGCGGCATCATCGGCGGCATTGGAACCCTGTCAGGCGGTTGGCTGGCCGACCGTCTGGCGCAGCATGACAAGCGCTATTATGTTTGGCTCACCGCAGGGGTGAAGCTTGCCATCCTGCCGGTCGCTTACTGGTATTATCTGACCACTGACGTGCTGACTGCCATTTTACTGACCACCATCACGTCTTTCTTCGGCGGCTTTTATCTTTCTGTCAGCTTCGCCCTTAATCAAAGCCTGCTGCCTCCGGCGCGGCGGGCACTCGGCTCAGCGCTCTTGTTGTTTTGCATTAATATTGTCGGGCTTGGTTTCGGGCCACAACTGGTTGGTATATTATCAGATTATTTTAGCACCGATTACGGCGCAGATGGGTTGCGCTATGCGCTCATCGTTGTCGTCTCGCTCAATCTCTGGGGCTGCTTCCATTATTTCTGGGCGGGTCGCAATCTGAGGGAAGACTTGGCGGTTGCCGAAAAATCAGGCGTATAAAGTCAGCGTTTCCCGGGCCGTCCTCCTTGTTGCAAAAAAAATGGCGGGGCCGAAGCCCCGCCATCTCAAAAAACATTTCCTAAAAAGAAATTAGAATTTCAGCAGGAGGCCTAGACCGAAGAATTCGCTGTCGCCATAGGCATCGTCTTCCAACGACTCGAAAGAATAAGTCAGCGCGGTGCCAGCACCGAGTTTTGTCGAACCACCAACAGCTAAGATATCCAACCGGTCGCCGTTTTCTTCTTTCTGATTATGAATGATCAAACCGATTTTCGATGATGTGCTCAGTTTGTATTGAATACCATAGTGCAAAATATCACGCTCGTCTGACCCGCGCTCGACAGTTTGGAAGTTACCGCCAACGGTAATGTTGCCCAATGATACAGACAGGCCGAAAGCCTCATCTTCTGCTTTCGCCACGCCGCTGTCTTCATCTAGCTCGTTGACGCCGTAGGACGCCTTAACCTTCATACCACCCATCTTACCAGAATATTTAATACCGAAAGCAGTGGCCGTTCCGTCGTCGATGTCATTGAAAAGGCCGGTGTCACCATCCGTATCAGAAACGTCTGGCGTATATGAGGCTGCAAACTGAAAGCCATTAATTTTCGGCGAATAATAGTTGATTTTCAATGCGTCACTATCGATACCATCCATTAATGGCTTATCGAAGTTGGAGATCTTATTACCGTCAACTAGGCCGGTCCAGGTCTTAAAGTTATTGTCGTAAGTTTTCCAACCGAAGATTTTTGGGGCAGCAACTTGCTGTTTATAAGGGGCATTGTTTTCAGCACCTATTTCGACCTTGCCAAAATCGCCTTTGACGTAGATGTAATTCTCGTCAATGTGATCTGACTCACCAGAGCCTTCTGCCTCTAGCTGCACCATGAAACCAATCTCTAAGCCGCCATTGGTTGTTCCCTTACCTTTGAAGTAAATTTCAGCGTCATTATGGATACCGACATCTCGCGTACTAGTATTATCAACGTCTTGGCTGTAAACCACAGCATTGTAATACCCACCAACGTTCACGGCCATTGGGTCGGCAACAGCAGGCAACGTAAGCAGAGTGGCTGCAGATGTTCCGATTAGCAATTTATTCATAACAAACCTCGTTTTTTAACTCTTGGGGCGGGAGTGCCCGCAGACAATTGGCATAATCATCGGCTGAGGCGGGAAAACAAGTTAAACTTCTTGGTTTTAAGCGGTGTTGAAGCAGGCCGGATGGGAATAGTGCAAAAAGGTCACAAAAATGGCCAGACTGAAATATTAGTGAAATATTTCGTTTACAGAGATGACACAATTCGCCAGACATAAACCGCTAAACCAAAACCATGCATAAAGAGTCGACAATAGCCTGATGGTGCGATTCGGCATCGCCACACTAGTGCACCAGTTCGTATAAGTGAAGGAGGCGTAAGGTACTTCTTCCCTGAATTTAACAAGGGACCTCCAATAGATAGGATGAGTTAAGCGTTTTCCAATAACTCCAGGCCAATCTCCACTCTAGGTTGCCGTGCACTTTCGGCCAAGCAACATTTCCATGAATAAAGTTAGACTCTCATCATCTAGATCGCGGCTTTCCCACCAAGCCGCATGCCCATTCGTGCCTTGCCGCTCATCAATGACCAGCCCCCACATGGGTGCAATCTGATTTGGAACCATGGAGTAGCGTACATCCGTGACAAGATTTTTATCACCTTGAAAGCCCAAATAATCTTGCGAAAACCATCGAAACCTCTCGATGTCCTCTTTCTGCTGACTATTTTCTTCCAAATCCGGTAAGTGATATTGATAGTCAAATATTTTAATACTTTCGCCACGACACCACGTTAGCGTGCGTCCCGCGCGAATGGCATCAACATAGAAACTGTCCCCATGCTGATAAATGGACTTCCACAGTATTAGGTTTCCAAACGAGGGCTTAAGCGTCATCCGCTCCGCACTGTGTCCCCTCGACTGGGCCAGTTTGAACCCAGATGACAATGCTCTCTCATACTGAACAAAACCTAAAGCCAGATAGGAGACAATCCACCCAACTGCAAGAAAACTAAATCGCCGCCGATTTGTTTTTACGGCCAAGGCCAGAAGAATTAGGGCCGGAATTGTAAGTAGCGGGTCAACAATGGATATATTATTCCAAGTTATGCGCTCATTGGAGAAAGGCCAAAAAAGAACCGTGCCGTAAGAGGTGCATGCATCAAGCAAACCATGGGTCGCGTAGCCAAGAAAACTTGCCACATAGGTAGTTTTGAAACTTAGGTATTTTTTAACCAACGGAAAAACAAGTGCAGCAACGATTAACGCTCCGAAGGGAATGAAGAATAGGGAATGAGTGAATTGTCTGTGGTACTCGAGGAATAAAACTGGGTCCGTCGGCGACTGAATTAAAACATCTAAATCAGGCGCCAAGCCGGCGAGGAAACCGACGACGCTTATCTTTACAATATTTTTTTTATCTGCCGCTGATTGCGCAAAAGCCGCGCCAACTGTTCCTTGAGATATTGGGTCCATGTTAGCTCAAAAAGTTCATATTAATATGTCGCCATACCCAAAAAGGCAGTTTCGAGCCACCTATCTCGTTACGTCTTTAAACCTACACAGAAAAGAATTCCCATCAACGATTTATTGTAAAAAAATGACAAAGCCTCCTCAAATTGAACGGGGGATCACTAGATCCACAGGCTTAAAGTTTACTCATGTTTTCATAAGTATAACGACCCGTGTTTGGGTAATGTTTGGGATTACTGTGGCAAGAAGTCACGAAAAGAGCGACAGCTGGTCACGCTGGCAGAACACGCACAATCACCTAATTTACTGGTCATGGAGATTGTTTGGTTTAAACGCGATTTGCGGATCATTGACCACGCACCACTTGTCGAGGCGGCCGAGTGTGGCGCAGTTTGTCCGCTTTATATATTCGAGCCCGACATCTGGTCCCAGCCAGATGCAAGCCGACGCCATTACGAGTTTCTTCTGGAATCACTGACCGAACTGGACGCCGCACTCTCAGCCTTAGGCCAGGGCCTTATTATTCGAGTTGGCGATGCAGTTGAGGTGCTCGATACCTTAAAAGCTGAAACTGGCTTTACCCGCTTATGGTCACATCAAGAAACCGGAAATGGCTGGACCTACACGCGTGACCTAGCTGTGAAAGAGTGGGCACGCGCAAATGGCGTTTCATGGAAGGAGCGCAAGCAACATGGCGTTATGCGCGGAACTCATAGCCGTGATCAATGGGCTTCGAACTGGCACAGGGAAATGTACCAAGCGCAAATATCGCCCCCTGTCCAATTAAAGCCACTGTATTTGCGATCGCAGAACCTGCCGACGGCGGCAGATTTAGGGCTGGGTCCGGATGACTGCCCGGGACGGCAAAAAGGCGGGCGGCGAGAAGCAATGTCTCTTTTGGGCGGGTTTTTAACCAAACGCGGACAAACCTATCGCCGCGATATGTCTTCACCTCTGACCGGCGAATGGACATGCTCGCGCCTCTCGCCGCACTTTTCTTTCGGCACTTTATCAATTCGCGAGGCCCTGCAAGCCAGCGAAGCCCGCCGTCGCGCACCCATGGAAAAGGGCTGGGCGGGCTCTTTGAGAGCGTTTGAAAGTCGTCTGCGTTGGCACTGTCATTTTATTCAAAAGCTGGAAGACGAGCCAGAGATTGAGTTTCGCAACATGCATGCCGCTTATGACGGCTTGCGCGAAGATAGTTTTGACGCGGCACGGTTCACCGCTTGGTCCGAGGGGAGAACTGGCTTTCCATTCATTGACGCATGCATGCGTTCTGTTACTGCCACAGGGTGGTTGAATTTTCGGATGCGGGCAATGTTAATGAGCTTCGCATCCTACCATTTGTGGTTACATTGGCGGGAAACATCTTTGCATCTGGCTCGTTTATTTACCGATTACGAACCGGGAATTCATTATGCGCAGGCTCAAATGCAGTCTGGCACCACCGGCATCAACACTATGCGGATATATAATCCGTTGAAACAAAGCCAGGACCAAGACCCCGACGGCGTGTTTTTGCGCAAATGGGTTCCCGAAATCGCGCATCTACCTACTCACCTTATTCACACCCCTTGGGCGACACCCGACAAGGGCAAATATCCAGATCCAATTATCGATGAACATCGCGCCCGCAGAATAGCCGCCAACAGGCTTTACAGCCTGCGCAAAACCGCTACACACAAGCGTATTGCCGGTGAGGTGGTTAGAAAACACGCCAGTCGCGCCTCGCCACCCAGACGGTTTAGAGGCTCCGGAAAGGGGACCGCCTCCGCGCAAATCGAACTCGACCTCTAGTCAATAAAAATGTTACTGGCAGATTGATCGGCTATTTCGGCAATGCCAGGCACGCAGGCAAACTTTTTAAGCAATTATGATCGCGAGACAAAATCAAAACCATAGCCGTATTTTTCCAATCTTGGTATCTCCTGAGCAGGGCATTTGTTGACGACTAAGCTCACGCCATTTGCAAGGGCCTTCTTCTCAGCCTCCGCGTGAGTAACACCCAATTGCGTCCATAGAGCAGGCACTTTGAGAGCTATAACTTGGTCAGTGATTTCAGGAAGAAAAGAGCTGTCACGGAAAATATCTACCATGTCCACCGGTTGCACGATGGAAGACAAATCAGGCATAACGCAACACCCGTCAATCTCTTGTGAGGCCAATTTGGGATTCACCGGCACCGCATCCACGCCTAGTTTGCGCCAGAACTTAAAAACCTGATTACTGGGGCGATCGACTTTGTTGCTGACCCCCAAAACAGCAACACGCCGCAGTTTTCGTATTAAAGCAATGAGAGCCTCATCACTTTCTATCCGCATTATAACCCGTCCCATCTCGGAGTATTTTTATCCAGGAAAGCGCGCCGCCCCTCCTCGGCATCCTCAGTTTTCGTAACCGCGGCGCGCATTGCTTCATTAGCCAGAGAAAAGGCATCTGAAAGAGGCATTTCAATTTGCTGGTAGAAAATATGCTTTCCATCTCGAATGCTTTGGGCTGACCGAGATGCAATTTTGTTAGCCAATGCCTCCGTCTCTTTTTGTAATTCATTGCCGCTTACATGGCGATTAATTAACCCGAATTGAACGGCATCATCTGCACTGAACATGTCACCCGTTAATGCCATTTCCATGGCATGTTTGCGTGACAGGTTTCTGCCAATGCCGACAAGCGGGGTTGTACAGAACACCCCCACATTGACCCCAGGCGTGCAAAAGCCTGCGTCGCTGGCAGCGATTGCCAAATCACATGCCGACACAAGTTGGCAGCCCGCGGCCGTTGCCGTGCCCTGAACACATGCGATGACAGGCTTTGGCGCGTGAACCATCCCCTTCATCATGGTGGCACATTTTTCCAGAATAGACCCAACTCGTTGGGAGAATGCGGCAGCATCTTCGTCCGCACGCTGGTTCATTTCGGACAAATCATGGCCCGCGCTAAAAACCGGACCAGTTGACGCCAAAACAATCACCCTGACCGTCTCATCTTTGTATGCTTTTTCGAGCAATCCCGATAAACTAGCGATCATCTCAGATGACAAGGGGTTTCGTTTTTCTGGCTGGTTAAGCGTTAGCCACAATACATTTGAATCTCGGCGTTCTAAAACAAGTTCTGAATCCATATCTCTCTCCCACTTTCAACAAGCCTATACCGAACCTCAATTCAGAGGCAATGCAAGATGCATGAGTTTGGTGGACACATTCGTTTTTGGCTTGAGAACTTTGAACCGTGAAATCGGTGAATTATCCATCCCTGCCCTTTATTGACCGTCAGGGCCCTAACTCGAAGTATCAAAACTGCAAAAAGGCCCAAGCCGAAAAGCTGAGGGCATTGTTAAGATATTGTTTTATTGTCTAAAAAATGGTACTGCCTCCCCGAATTGAACGGGGGACCTCTAGATCCACAATCTAGCGCTCTAACCAACTGAGCTAAGGCAGCACCGAACCACCACAAGAACAAGCCTTGCACTGGAGTTTCGAAAAATAGTGGCCTTTAGACGAAAGTTCAAGCGCATTGCCACACGAAATCTGCTTTACCTGAAAAGCGGCCCAAAACACCAATTCACAAAACTTCACAGGCCCCATAATTGGTCGTAGGTTAGCCCCCTTGGCGCAAGACATGGAGAACTCAATGGGTATCAACACACCATCCGAAAACGAGGCCGAATTACGTATCGGAGCCACCGATACAAATATGGTCAGAATTTTCATCTCAAGTTCGGCTGGTGAGATACCGATGGATTTTTTCCCCGACGAGGCTGAAGAGATCGCGCGCGAACTGATGGCGGCTGCATCGGCCTGTCGCACGGGCGGTTAACGCGTCATCATTGCCAAGCATTGTTTATTTTTCTACGTTCAAGCTGAAAATCATTCCTAATTGTGCCTCATACCTGCTTTTGAGGTGGTTCCGAAAAGAGCACAGATTTTTTCTGAATTTTGTCCATGTCTTCTGCATACATCCCACGAGCGTTGCGCTCCCCAAGCCAGATTTGGCGCGATGGCTGGCTGTGGAGTAGTTTGGCGTTGGCCGGCATTATGGCACTGCCGATATTTGCGCTCATCTGGCTTAGCTTTGGCGAGGACGAAGGTGTCTGGCCGCATTTGATCGCGCATGTCATTCCCGTCCAACTCGCTACCACATTTCAACTCATGCTGGGTGTCGGCATTATATGTGCGGCCACCGGCACCATAACCGCCTGGTTGGTTACTTTTTGTCAGTTTCCAGGTCGGCGGGTTTTTGCCTGGGCTTTGTTGCTGCCGCTTGCCATGCCAACTTATCTGTCGGCCTATAGCTATTCTGATATGTTGGACCAGGCTGGCCCTTTCTATGCAGTCTGGTCGGCACTGTTTTACACCAATGCCTATCCTCACATTCATTCGATAGGCGGCGCAATCGGTGTAATGAGCCTTGTTTTATATCCTTATGTGTTTTTGTCGGCCCGCGCAGCTTTCATCCAGCAATCGACCACACTTATTGAAGCGGCGCGCACGTTGGGACTATCCCCAACAGGGTGTTTCTGGCGCATCGGCCTGCCACTGGCGCGCCCGGCGGTGGCGGTTGGCGTGGCTTTGGTGCTGATGGAATGTCTAAACGATATCGGCGCGGTCGAGCATTTGGGCGTCGAGACACTCACTATCGGGGTTTATGACACATGGCTGGTGCGCGGCAGTCTGGTCGGCGCAGCACAAATGGCACTTATGCTGTTGGGCTTCATTGCCCTGCTTTCGCTGGTTGAACGAACCCAGCGGCACACAGGCACTTATAGCGCACAACATGGGCGACAACACTCTCTGCCCCGCTTTATACCTGGCAAAGCCGGTGCGATGGCGGCTTTCATGACATGTTTGCTGCCAGTTTTTCTCGGCTTTATTGCGCCCACATTCGCGTTGATTTCAAACGCGCTCGGCCAGCATATCACGACTGACTTGCAAAGTGCGGCCACCAATTCTTTCATGCTTGCGGCAATTGCCGCTGCCATAACGACCGGGCTTGGCCTATTACTGGCCTATGGTGCACGTTCCAGCCGCATTCGCGCTATGCGCGCGCTGGTCAACTTTTCTGCACTTGGTTATGCCATCCCGGGCACGGTGCTCGCCATCGGCATTATGATTACTCTCACGGGGCTTGATCGCGCGCTGGGCAATGGCGCGGTGTTCAGCGGCACGATGGTGGCGCTTGTTTTTGCTTATTCGGTGCGGTTTCTAGCGCTGGCGCATGGCACATTGGAGGCTGGTTTTGGACGCATTACACCAAATATGGACATGGCCGCCCGCAGCCTTGGTACCACGCGCAGCCAGACCCTGTTTCGCGTGCATATCTTCCTGCTGCGTCCGCCGATTCTGGCGGCCTTGTTGCTCGTGTTTGTTGATGTGATGAAGGAACTTCCCGCAACCCTAGTTTTGCGCCCATTCGATTTCGACACGCTCGCCACGCTGGTCTATATGCGCGCCTCGATGGGGCAGGTTGAAGAAGCCGCCCTGCCCGCTCTGATGATTATTCTGGTCGGGCTGGTGCCAGTGATCATTACCTTGATGCTGCTGGACACGCAACGTCGTTAATGAATAGCTAACGGCTGGCTAATGCTTTGTTAAAACAGCTCAGTTAACCTCAGAAAACAACTCCCGGCCGATCAGCATGCGGCGGATTTCCGACGTGCCGGCACCGATTTCAGCCAGTTTGGCATCGCGCAAATAGCGCCCCACGGGATTGTCGTTCACGTAGCCATTGCCACCCATAAGTTGAATGGCATCCAGCGCGCACTGGGTGGCATTTTCACCGGCGAATAAAATCGCTGCCGCCGCATCTTTGCGGGTTGTCTCGCCGCGGTCGCACGCCTGATTGACTGCGTAAACATAAGCCCGCGTGGCGCTGAGCCGGGTATACATGTCGGCTAGCTTGCCCTGTATCAGCTGAAACGTGCCGATCGGTTCGCCAAATTGTGTGCGCTGATGCACGTAAGGCAACACCGTATCCAGACAGGCCTGCATGATGCCTAAAGGCCAGGCGGCCAACACAGCACGCTCGAAATCCAGCCCACTCATCAACACGCCGACCCCGCCATTGAGCGAGCCCAGAATATTTTCCACCGGCACCGCGCAATCTTCAAACACCAGCTCGCCGGTTTCTGAACCCCGATGGCCCAGCTTGTCCAGCTTCTGGGCACAGCGAAAACCAGCAAAATCCTTTTCTATAATAAAAGCGGTGATGCCGTGCGCGGCGGCTTCTGGCTCGGTTTTAGCATAGACCACCAACACATCGGCCGATGGCCCGTTTGTGATCCAGAATTTGCCACCGTTCAGCACAAAATGGTCACCCTTGGGCTCAGCCCGCAGCGACATTGACACAACATCGGACCCGGCGCCGCTTTCTGACATAGCAAGCGCTCCCAAATGCTCGCCCGATACCAGCTTGGGCAGATATTTACTTTTCTGGGCATCGCTGCCCCAACGGAAAATCTGGTTCACGCATAAATTGGAATGCGCCCCAAATGACAGGCCAACAGAGGCCGACCCGCGGCTCAATTCTTCAACCGCAATCGCTTGTGCCAAATAGCCCAGCCCGACACCGCCATATTCTTCCGAAACCGTCAGCCCGTGTAGACCCATTTCGCCCATCGGGGTCCATAATTCGCGCGGGAAAGTATCGGTACGGTCTATTTCATCGGCGCGCGGTGCAAGCTCGGTATCGACAAATCGGCGCAAGCTGTCGCGCATCATATTGATCTCGTCTCCGAGATTAAATTGCAGCATTGGGTAACTGTTTGACAGCATGAAGGATCTCATCACATTTACAGATAGAAAAACTGCCGGCCACCCGTATTTGGGCAGCCGGCAGAACAATTCTAAGCCGGATTATTCGGCGGCATAGCCCATGACGGCTTTGGTTTCGAGGAAATCCTCAAACCCGTGATCGCCCCATTCGCGGCCATTGCCAGATTGTTTATACCCGCCAAACGGCGCGTTTAAATCAACAGACGCTCCGTTTAGGTGCACATTGCCTGTCCGCAATTGCGAAGCTACGTCGCGCGCGTGATCAATATCGCTAGACTGCACGTAACCCGAAAGGCCGTAAACCGTATCATTGGCAATCTCAATTGCCTCTTCTTCAGTTTCATATTTTAGGATTGAAAGAACCGGACCAAACACCTCTTCGCGTGCAATTGTCATGTCATTCGTTACATTAGCGAAAATGGTCGGCTTGACGTAATAGCCGGCATTCAAACCATCCGGTTTGCCGGGTCCACCAGTAACGAGATCGGTGCCTTCATCAATAGCTTTTTCAATTAGCCCCTGAATTTTATTGAACTGGGTTTCCGACACCACTGGACCGATGACAGTATCATCAGCATGCGGATCGCCAACCTTGACTTGTTCAGCAGCAGCTTTGGCAATCTCGACAACTTCGTCATGTCGCGATGATGGAACAAGCATCCGCGTCGGAGCATTACACGATTGCCCAGAGTTCTGAAAACAACTTTGCACGCCTTGGGCAACCGCTTTATTGAAATCAGCATCGTCTAGAATAATGTTAGCCGACTTGCCGCCAAGTTCTTGCGCCACGCGTTTAACGGTATCGGCGGAAGATTTAGCGACCATAACACCAGCGCGTGTAGAACCAGTAAACGACATCATATCGATATCTGGATGCTGAGACATTGCCTCTCCGACGGTTGGCCCGTCACCGTTAACCAGATTAAAAACACCCGCAGGAACACCGGCATCGTCCAGAATTTCAGCGAACAGAGCTGCATTCAGCGGCGCCACTTCCGACGGCTTGAGGACCATAGTGCACCCAGCGGCCAATGCGGGCGAAACTTTACAGGCGATTTGGTTGATCGGCCAATTCCACGGCGTAATCAGACCGCAAACCCCCACTGGTTCCTTGGCAATCAGCGTGCCGTTTTGTTCTTTTTGGAATTCATAATTTTCTAAAACGCTGCGCGCGGTTGACAAATGGGCTACGCCCATAGCGGCCTGTGCCGCCTTAGACAACCATATCGGTGCGCCCATCTCACTGGTGATGGTTTCGGCGACCTCGTCAATCCGATTTTGATATGCCCCGATGATAGCATCCAGAAGTTCAAGACGCTCCTGAACCGTACTGCGCGAAAAACTCGAAAAGGCTTTCTTGGCGGCGGCAACCGCCTTGTTCACGTCATTTTCGTTACCAAGCATGATCTGACCAATCACTTGTTCATTGGCCGGGTTAATCACGTCAAACGGTTTCGGATCAGACGGCTCAACCCAAGCCCCGTCGATATAAAATTTCAGGCAATTTTCCATAAGTTTCTCCCTCAAGAATTGTTAGCTTTTATGAAAGCAGATTTAAACCGCCAATCAAGCGTAAAATGCTGCTAACCGCTCGAAAATTCGCTAGCACTAGTGGGTTCGATATGTTTTTTCCAGAACTCCGGCCAAATCATGCGTGTGCCGCTGCAACATGCGCGCCAGATTCGCCGGTGGCATGTGCACTTCAAGAGCAGAGAAATTTAGCGGTTCACCGATCACTACATCAAGCGAGGAACCAACACGGCGCCGCACTTCGTGGTAGATCAAGGCTGTGCGAAGCGTATTGCTAACATGGCTTGCAACTTGATAGGGCAGGCTGTTCTGGCCATCAAAAAATACCGGCACAACGCTAGCCTCTGTGCGCCGGATTAACTGCCCGACGAGCGGTGCCCAGTCTTCATCAATTGCGTCGCGGGAGAAAATTTTTGGGGTGGAGGAAATGCCGCCAGCGGGAAAAACTATCAGCGACCCACCCGCGTTCAAATGCTCACGCGCAGCTTTACGTGAAGTCAGATTGGTCTGAAGGGCTTGCGGCGTCAGCTCAAAATCGACTGGCAACACATAATTGTCTAGCTCTGGCGCACGACACAAGAGCGCGTTTATCAGAATTTTGAAATCACCACGGGTGCGCGCCGCCAGCAAACAAATGACAATGCCGTCCAGAACACCATAAGGATGATTGGCAACAAAAATCAGAGGCCCTTTGGCAGGAATTTTTTCGAGCGGGACCCCATGCCAGTTAACGCGCAAATTGAGGCGATCGACGGCTTCGTCAAAAAACCGATTATGTGGTAAAGCATCTCGCTGATAGTCGCGATACAGGCGCTTTAGATAGGGTTGGCCAGTCAGCAATTCGACGCAGCGTATTCCGAGTTTTCTCGGAATCGGATCGTTCGGCGAGGCGAAGCTGAATTCGTCTATCAACATTGCAAAACCTCAATAAATGTCGGCAACAAACGGCTTTTGCGTAACACTTTTATAACACCCGCACCTAAACATTTTCCAGACCGCAAATCACGTTTGCACTGCACTCGTGCAAACGTCTAGCGTGAAACAGCATTGTAGCGATTTTGAAAGTCTATCGACAGAAAAACGCAATGCGTCGGTTTACAAATGGAATTTAGATTCTTGTAGTCACCTCCCTGTCATGATCCCTTGGACTGCAAAAAGTCGCTGCGACCTAAATGCCCTCGGGTCGTCGCGACAACCCTTGCCGCTTCGGGCATTACCGCATCAGACAAAGACGCGCCTATTAAAGCCGCTTGAAATACTGCCCACGTATCCTAGGCAAGCGCCTTTTGAATTTCATGCGCCAAAAGCCAGATGCGATCGCGCCCCCAGCAGGAAAAAACTTCCCGGCCCTTATCGTCAAGCAGCCGGTAGCTCGGCACCCCCCAAAGGCCCGACGCCATCATTTGCAGTCGGTTTTCCTCAATAGAGCCTTCCCAATCGGTATTGTCGATCACCTCGCTGGCCGCCGCCCAGTCAAGACCAGCGCGGCCAACCACCATTCTGATGCCCTGATCGCTGCCAACATCAATCCCTTCGGACCACGCCATTTTGCAAAAAGCCAACAACAGGTCGCCGCCCTTGCCAGCTTCATCCGCCATGGCAAAGAGCGAGTAGCACCGCCGCACTGGATCGCCAACCGGATCAAAAATATGTCCAAACGGCACGCCAATGCGGTCAGCTTCGCGCTTAGTATCGCGCATGATATAGCGCCCTTTCACCGCCGGCACGGGCAAATCCCGCATCACCATGGGCAGCACCGGACGCACAACGATATCGACCGGATAATGGCGGGGTAGATCGAGCGTTTCGGGCATGGAAATATAGCTGTAGGGGCTGCGTATGGACGGAAAAAATTCCAGCGTTAGTCGTCGTTGTGCGGGCTTTGACATGAAAGGCGGGCGAGTTTGAAAATGCACCACTTGGCGGTGCCCGATGCGCTGCAAGCCGATTTGGATCAGGCGTTCCTCCAAATAGGGCAGGCGGTCAATGCCCCAATACCATTCGCCGGCATAATAGAGCGTGCCGCCTAGATAATGCCCCAATGCTTCGCGTTCACGCCTGCCAGTTTCGCGCTGTTCGGCGGCCAAGGTGTCACTGACGAGAGGCATTTTCGACAGTGTCTGGGAATCGCCGGCCCACAATGCTGCGCCAATTTCGACCGCTGTAGTAACCTTATTGCCAATTGCTACCAAGGCGCGTTCGGCAAGCTGGCAGATTTCTGCGGTTGGCTGACTGCCCGGATCGTCAAATTGTAAATCGTAAAACGGCGCGACTGCCGCCGCATCACGGCGCGAATAATCTTCCAGCGCGGCGCGTTCAGGTGCCGCATCATCGGCTGGCGCCGGCACAATGCGCAATTCAAGATCAATATCATAGCTGCTTTGCACGCGTGCCAATGCCTGCACAAGCAAATGACTGTAAGGGTCATCAATCTGGTGAAAATAAACAACCTGATGCGACCGGCCCGAAACACGCCGTTTCATTTCGTGGAGCCAACGTTTGATATTTTGCAGGCGATGACTGGCAAACATGGTTGAGATAAAGGAGCGAAGGCGCGATGTCATTTATTCCTCTTCTGCTTCGGCGATTAGCATGGTTAAGCTAAATTGGGAAGTCAATATCATGAAGGGTAGGCTAGCCGCTTGCTGGCGCGTTCTATTTGACCGACCGGCTTTACGCCCCATTTCATACTCATGAAAATGCGTAAAAAATCCGAATTGCCGCAAAAAAATTGCCGAGCCTGTGGCCGCCCGTTTGCCTGGCGAAAAAAATGGGCGCGCGACTGGGATAATGTTCTTTTTTGTTCACAGCGTTGCAAGATGGCGCAAAAAGGCACCTTATGAGCGAAGCTGTTTTGATATTGGGCGACCAGCTGAACCTGTCGCTCTCAAGTCTCCAGGCCGCAGGCTCCGATGCCGAAATTTTCATGGCTGAAGTGGCAGAAGAAGCCGGTTATGTCGGTCATCACCAGCAGAAAATTGTCCTGGTATTTTCAGCCATGCGCCATTTCGCCGAAAAACTGAGGGCACAAGGGCGCAAGGTGCATTACCTGGCTTATGGTGAACAGGCAGGGCTTGCCAGCATGGACGATGTATTGAGCCATATTGCCGATACAAAGGCACCGCATAAAATTTTTGTCGCCGAGCCTGGCGAATACCGCCTCGATAAAGTGTTGCGCGGATGGGCGGCACCGGCGGGCACATCTCTTGTTATTACTCCCGACACACGGTTTATCGCTACGCATGAGGCATTCGCAACATGGGCCGACGGGCGCAAGCAATTGCGCATGGAATATTTCTACCGCGACCTGCGCCGCCAGACCGGCATTCTAATGCAAAACGGTGAACCCATAGGCGGCCAATGGAATTATGATGCTGACAACCGCAAGAAATTACCCGCCACTCATATTGTGCCAAAGCGTCCCCGGCGCAAGCCTGATGTCATAACCAAAGCCGTGATTGATCTGGTCACAGCGCGGTTTTCAAACCATTTTGGCGAGCTCGAAAATTTCGCGTGGCCTGTCACCCAGGAAGAAGCCGAAGCCGACTTTGAATATTTTCTGGATAATTGCCTGCCAGTGTTTGGCGATTTTCAGGATGCCATGAAATCTGGTGAGGCCTTCGTTTATCACAGTCTTGTCGGGTCGAGTCTTAATCTGGGTCTGCTTGATCCGCTGGAGGTTTGCCGGGCGGCGGAAGCGCGCCTGCACACCCATCAGGCACCGATCAACGCCGTTGAGGGCTTTATTCGCCAGATATTGGGTTGGCGCGAATTTATTCGCGGGGTCTATTGGCTGAAAATGCCGGACTATGCCCAAGCAAATTATTTCGAGGCAAACCGGGCCCTGCCCGATTTCTACTATACTGGTAAAACCAAAATGGCTTGCCTCCGCGAGGCAATTGAGGCAACACGCGAGCACGCCTATGCTCACCATATTCAACGGCTGATGATTACAGGCAATTTCGCTTTGCTGGCCGGTATCGCACCCGAAGCCGTCAATAAATGGTATTTGGAGGTTTATGCAGATGCCTATGAGTGGGTGCAATTGCCCAACACACACGGCATGGCGCTGTTTGCCGATGGCGGGGTGGTGGGCTCAAAACCCTATGCGGCGTCCGGCGCTTATGTGAACCGCATGTCGGATTATTGCAGCGCATGTGCTTATAAGGTCAAGGAACCCACAGGCGATACAGCTTGCCCGTTCAATTATCTTTACTGGGATTTCATGACGCGCCACCGCGATAAGCTGGGCAGCAATCCGCGCATGGGCATGGTATATCGTACATATGACAAAATGGATGATGAGCGGCGTGCCGAGATTGCCAACAGCGCGGCAAAATTTCTGGGGAATTTGTAGATGCCTGCTAAACCAACCCTGCCAGTCGAGGCGCTGAGCCTGAACATTGACAGCTACGTCGCATGCACAAAATGCGCCCGCGAAGTGTCTGATATCGAGCCAAAAATTTCACTTCAGGATTACGCCGCGATTGATGTTGGGTTCACCAATTGGGGGCTGCAGGTATGGTGTCGGCGGCATCAGGTGAATATTGTGCACCTTGATTTCGGCGGACAGCAATTGCCCGCCGACTTTCGGCGACTGGAAAAGACTTAGCTTGTGCGCGCCGTGCCAGGCGCCGAATTTCAGGCATCGAGGCGCGCACCATCCCACGCAAAACAACCACCGCTGTCAGCTGGTGACAAATTCTCAATCACGTTCAACAAATGAGCTGCCGCCTGTGCCGGCGTAAACAACTTCTCGCGCGGGGTGCTGCCTTGAAAGGGTGCCGATAAATTGCTGTCCACCGTGCCGGGATGCAGGCCCACAATCACAGCAGCCGGCGCACGCCGCGCAAACTCGATGGCGGCTGTACGCACCAGCATATTCTGAGCGGCTTTGGCTGCGCGGTAGCTGTACCATCCGCCCAGACGATTATCCGAAATTGACCAAACACGCGCCGATAGATGCGCCATGACCGCCTTTTTGTCACGCGCCATGAGCGGCAGAAAATATTTCATAACAAGCGCCGGTCCGATCGCGTTCACGCCAAACACGCGCGCCATCGCATCGGCTGAGATTTGCCGCATTGCCTTTTCGGGATGCACGTCTGCGGCTTCATCGTGCAAAAGCCCGGTGGCGTTAATTACCAAATCAAATGGTGCCATCTCGGTCACTGCTGTCGCTACAGCCGCAATGCTTGATTCATCGACAAGGTCGCATGCAAAGTGTTGCGCGCTTGCGGCAAAAGAGCCCGCCGACCGGCTTGTTGTGACCAGCGGGCCGGCGTTTGCCTGCTGCCCTACAGCATCGCTAAACGCCCCGCCGATAGCACCCATTGCGCCAAATATAAGCGTTTTGAAACCGTCACCGAAGGAGGTCAGCACCGGTGTGGCATTTGCGTCATCCAACATTCTTGAGTTTCTAACCCCGCATCTTTACCTTATGGTTACAAGCTAGAACTTACAGGCCATACGGCAACCGAGCGGGAGAAAACAAATGAATAAGAATTTGAAAATAGCTGTCCTTGGCGCGGGCATGTCAGGCATGGCAATGGGCCATTCGCTGATCAAAGCAGGCTTCACGAATTTTACAATTTTTGAAAAAGCCGACCGGGTGGGCGGCACGTGGCGGGAAAATAGCTATCCTGGTGTGGCTTGCGATGTGCCGTCGCATCTTTATTCGTTTTCCTTTGAGCGCAATCCGAATTGGAGCGAGGCGTTTTCGTCGGGCGGCGAGATTCAGCAATATTGCGAAGCAACGGCGGAAAAGTTCGGTCTCCTACCCCATTGCTCGTTTAACCGTACCCTGACACACACAAGTTACGAGCATGGCATTTGGCGTCTTGATTTTGCCGAGGGTGCATCCGAAACAGCCGATATTGTGGTCTCGGCCATGGGGGGGCTGCATGTGCCGCAAACACCCGACTTCAAAGGCAAAAACAAATTTAAGGGCCCCAGCTTTCATACCGCGCATTGGGACCATGACATCGACCTAACAAACAAACGCGTGGCAGTTATTGGCAGTGCCGCCAGCGCCGTACAGCTCGTGCCGCAAATTATCGACAAGGTGGCCCACCTTGATGTGTATCAGCGCACGCCGAACTGGGTGTTGCCGCGCATGAACAAAAAATATCCGGCATGGCGCAAATGGTTACACCGGAACCTACCTTTCACCAGTCTGGCAATTCGTGGCCTGTTATATTTGCGCGGCGAATTGCTGTTTTTCCCGGCATTTTTCGCCGACAGTTACATGCAGCGCAGGCTCCGCAAACAGGCGCTGGACCATTTGGAAGATATGGTTGCCGATGAAGAGCTGCGCGCCAAGCTGACGCCTGACTTTCAAATCGGCTGCAAGCGCATTTTGATGATCGACGGATATTTTGAAGCCCTGCAACGCGCCCACGCCGATTTGATTGCCGACGGTATTTCCGAAATTACCGAAACTGGCATTGTTACGGAGGACGGCACTGTGCACCCCGCCGATGTCATCATCTATGCCACCGGCTTCAAGCCGTTTGACTTTCTCACAAAATTCGGTGTTACCGGCCCCGGCGGGCGCAACCTTGCAGAAAGCTGGGCCGGCGGTGTCACCTCGCACCGCTCGGTAGCAGTTGCAGGTTTTCCGAATTTTTTCATGCTACTGGGTCCCAATAGCGGCCTCGGCCATAATTCCGTAATCGTTATGATTGAGGCGCAGGTGCATTACATCACCGAGCTTATCAAGGGGCTTGCAAAAGGCGGGCTGTCCTATATTGACCCCAAACCGGAGGCCCAAAAAGCTTTTACCGAAGGTTTGCATGAGGGGCTTGAGGGCAAAGTATGGTCGAGCGGATGCCAGAGCTGGTATCAGTCCGATACCGGTTTCAACCACACTCTTTGGCCGCATTCGACAATACGGTTCATACGTGAAATGAACAAACCGGATTTGTCTGAATATAATCACGGGCGCAATAGCGACGCCGCTGAATAACGCTTCAAGCGAGCAGATGTTCGCGCAGAGCTTGTGCGCGCGCTCTGCGTGTTGGTGCATCCAAGGCCAACATGTCACCTCTCCCCCAAACCGGCCCTGGCCATGCCGCATCGCCCTCATGGCGCGCGATCACGTGTACGTGAAGCTGGCGCACCATATTGCCGAGCGCGGCAATATTCATTTTGTCTGCCTGCGCCAGATTTTCCAGAACACGAGCCACTTGCGTCGCCACATCAAACAAATGGCGCCGGGCATGGTCATCGAGATGGTGCCATTCCACCGCGCCGTCAATTTCGGGCACCAGCACCAGCCACCAATAGCGCGAATCATTCATTAGCCGCACCTGAACCTGATCAAGCGTACAGATGTCGAAGCTGTCAGCCGCAAGGTGCGGGTCTAGGGTGAACACTGGCTCAGCCAAGGGCCGTGTCGGACACGAACGGATTGGTTTCTTTTTCAAAGCCGAAAGTCGATGTCGGACCGTGGCCGGGGATAAAGGTGATATCAAGACCCAAAGGCCACAAGCGGTCGGTGATTGACGAAATCAGTTGCTGATGATCACCCTTGGGAAAATCCGTGCGCCCGATGGAGCCCTTAAATAAAACATCACCGACCATGGCAACCTTGTGCTCGGCTTGAACGAACACCACATGGCCGGGCGTGTGCCCAGGACAATGCAAGACATCAAATATTGTATCCGCCGCGGCGACAACGTCTCCATTTTCGAGCCACTGGTCAGGCTCAAAAGCCAGCGCCGGCGGAAAGCCGAATTGCTTGGCAGCGTCAGGCATGCCATCGATCCAGAATTTGTCCTCCTTGTGCGGCCCAATGATCGGAATATCCCGCGCAGCCGCCATTTCTGCAACGCTGCCGACGTGGTCGAGATGGCCGTGCGTCACCAGAATTTTTTCAATTTTGATGCCCTGTTCGTCGATAAATTTATCCAGCAAAGCCAGATCGCCGCCCGGATCAACCACCGCGCCATTCATGGTTTCTTCATTCCAGAAGACAGTACAGTTTTGCTGAAAAGGCGTTACCGGAATTATCTGAAAACGAACCATACCGCACTCCTTAAAATTTTCATGAAACTCAGCATAAACCTTTTGTTAGGCCGTGCAAATCAGACTAAAGTCAGCAGTGTTTTTTCAACTATCGAAAGGAGGTGATCCATTGTCTAGTGAAAGGTCTGATTTAGGGTTTAAAATCCGGCGGTGTAAGATGGACGTGGAGCAGCCTTCGCAGTCCATGGGCGCGCGAAAATAATTTGGATTTGCCTTAAAACCAAATTCACGGGGCGCCCGCTTGACGGGCGCCCTTTTTTATACCTCCTTTATGCGATCGCTTTTTTTCAGCATACAGCTCATGCATACGGTATAAGCCATTATGAGCTTCTTCCTCGGTATTGACCTCGGCGCAAGTGCGCTCAAACTTTCGCTCATTGACACGCATGCCCAATATGTCGGCGGGTGCGGCATCGGGCTTGCGACCGATACCCCCGAACCCGGCCATGCGGAACAAAATCCGGCAGATTGGCTTACCGCCCTGCAAAGCGGGCTGGGCCAACTGCATACCGATTTTCCAACAGAAGTTCAGGCTCTGCGAGCCATAGTGTTCACCGGCGGAGCGCATATTGCCGTTTTATGCGACGATGAGAACAAACCGTTACGCCCGGCCATTATGTGGAGCGACCAGCGTGCCGCGGCGCAAGCCAGCCAGCTTCGTAAAGATCAAGAGATTATAAAAATAAGCGGTAATCAGCCCAATCCGACATGGACATTGCCGCAATTGTGCTGGCTGCAAGCCCATGAGCCCGACCTCATGGCCCGCCTCGCGCGTGTGTTTTTCGCCAAAGACTGGCTGCGCGCTCAACTGACCGGAGACCGCCTTACCGACATGGGAGAAGCGACAGGAGCCATGCTTGGCGATATTCGCGAGTCTGGTTGGGCAACGCAAATATTGACCCAAGCGGGTATTAAAAAACCCATGATGGCCGAACTTGTATCTCCGCTTGCAAAAGCCGGTACCACAGATGCACGCGCGCAGAAATTCCATTTGCCGTCCGGTGTGGCCATCTATCAGGGATCCATTGACACCACCGTTGAATGGCTTTGTTGTGGCACGCTAAAAGCCGACAAAACACATATCAAGCTAGCATCCGCCGGTGTCGTTTCAAAAATTTGTAAGGGGCTTGCCCCGCGCCCGCCGGTATCAATTTATCCACATCTCGCCGAGCCGCTCTATTATCACGCCGCAGGCATGAATAATTGCACCAGCGCGCTTGACTGGTTTGCCAAAACTTTCGCACCCAGCCAGACGCTCGACCAAATTGGGGATATCGCCGCAGATGCGCCAGCCGGTGCCGAAGGCGTTTTGTTTCACCCCTATTTGCTGGGTGAACGCGCCCCGCATTGGAGCCCCGACCTGAAGGCAAGTTTCACCGGCATGACACGGGCAACCAACCAAAGCCATTTGGCCCGCGCGGTTTTTGAAGGCATCGGACACGCGCTTACGCAGATTTGGCAGAGCATGGACATTGCAGCAAGTGAGGCAATCGTTCTCGGGGGCGGCGCCCGGAATGAGTTTTGGTGCCAGATGATCGCCGATATGACCGGTGCGGTTTTGCGCGTACCCGAACACACAGAAGCCTCTTTCGGTGCAGCTCTGCTTGCTGCGCATGCCGATGGCGCCTTCGAAACACTGGCGATGGCGGCAGAGGCTGGCTACCACAAGCGAGCCGAATTTTCTCCTGACAAACAGGCACACGCTTGTTATATTGCAAGTCATGAAGTTTACAGGGCCGCGTTTGAGCAATTTCACAAGCAAACGTGAGCAAGACATTAGTGAGCACGGATAGCTCGGAGGGAACCCCATGCAAAAGCGTGTAGACATTACGATTGAAAACCAGATTGCCCATGTGCGCATGGTGCGTTCCGATAAGATGAATGCACTAGACAATGACATGATGCAAGCCATGATCGCGGCCGGCGAACGGCTGAAAAATGAGGCCGGATTGCGTGCGATCGTTTTATCGGGTGAGGGCCGCGCCTTTTGTGCTGGCCTTGATATGGGCAATTTCAGTGCAACAGCAGACAAAGCGGGCAGTGGAGAGAAAGTAACGCGCAAACCGCTCATCGAGCGCACCCATGGCCAAGCCAATATGCCGCAAAAGGTTGCCTGCGTTTGGCGCGAAATCGGGGTGCCCGTTATAGCAGCCGCGCAAGGTTTTACGCTCGGCGGCGGATTTCAAATTTTCATGGGCGCCGACATACGCTTTGCTGCGCCGGGTACGAAATTTTCAATCATGGAAATCAAATGGGGTCTCGTTCCAGATATGGGCACCACCCATGTCATGGCGCGCTTGGCTCGCGAAGATATTTTGAAGGAACTCGCCATGACAGGGCGTATTTTTGAAGCCGATGAAGCACTGGAAATCGGTTTCCTGACGCGCATTCATGACGACCCTGTAGCACATGCCTTGGATGTCGCCCGGCAGATTGCGGCGCGAAATCCGGAGGCCATACGAGGCATCAAGCGGCTTTATAACGAGCCTGCCGACCGTCATTTGCCCGAAACGCTCATGCTGGAAAGTGAAATTCAGGATGAGATTATCGGAGGACCAAACCAGATTGAGGCGGTGATGGCCGAAATGGAAAAACGCGAGGCTCGATTTGACGATGTAGCCTCGGCGGCTGAGTAATTAGGCACCTGCCACTAAGTCAAAAATCAATAATTTGCGCGGTGCGGGCGACCAACCAATAGCTCGCAAGACCTCCCATTGCGATGACAATTCCGACCTGGGCGCGCGCGCTGTAAAGCGGCGCTATGGAAGTCTGGCGGGCCACAAATGAAATGCCCAAGCACAAGCCGACTACGCAGAGCTGCCCGATCTCAAGGCCGATATTGAACAGGGCAAGCGCGAAGAATCCGGTCTCACGCGGCAGGCCGATATCCGACAGCACGCCGGCAAAGCCGAAGCCGTGCAGCAATCCGAAAGCTAGTGCAATAATTTGCGGGTGTCGCTGTGTGAGCCGCGCGCGGCTTTCCTCCGGTCGCAGCAATTCGGTAGCGACAAAAACAATAGACAATGCGATGACCGCTTCCACTGGCGCGGCGGGCAGGTAAATGACATCGAGAACCGACAGGCCCAACGTTACCGAATGGGCAAGCGTAAATCCGGTTATGACCAAGACAAGACGCCCTAATCCCGACACCAGCATCACTAGGCCGATGATAAATAAAATGTGGTCATAGCCAAACACAAGATGTTCAATCCCCAACAACAAATAGTTGAAGAGACCGACGCCGCCCGTAAATATCTGCAGAGGCTGTTCGGGCGTCATCCGTATATGCAAAAGATTATCGTCTGCTTCTTGCAACTGCACGAAAACATCCGTTATGGTTTTCTGCAAACCCTCAATACCGATCGCCTGCCCGCGCAAACCTCCAGCACAAATCAAGGTGAAAGTTTCAATAAGCACGCCAGGCAGAAGGCGCATTTTGCTGTCCGTGCTCCTTTCGCAGGAAGCGGGAAACACGGGACGCAAGCCCAGACCGGCAATATTTTGCGCACCGCTGCGCACTGGCTGTTTCCAGCTTACTGCATAAGTTCCGGGAGAAATTTCGTCAATTTTTAAAAACCCCGGACGCACCTCATGTGCCGAACTTGGTGACAGGCCAGCAAATGTGAAAACGAACAGGGCAATAACGATTAGGGCGAACTCCGCCAAAAAGGGCCTGGAAATTTTCATGGCAACTTGTCGATCGGCGCGAGCTCAACCTTGTATTTAGCCCGTAATTCATTCATCCCCTTGTCGCGCGCCGCCGTCTGCTGGTACATTTGCCAATCGCGAACCACGCGCGGGGCAACATCGTCAAGCGCAACATCGCCACCAGCATTATGCTCCTCCAATTTAACCGCGTGCGCGCCAAACACCGAAAGCACCGGCCCTGACCAGCGCGCTTCTGGCACCCCCCGCAAAGCGACCACAAACGCATCGCCCATTTCGGCCGCCAGTCTTTCACCAGTCACCTTGCGATAGGTCCGATTGAGCATGAACGGAAGTCCAAGCGACTGCCAGTCGGTTTCGTCGCCATTCAATTGTGTGACGGCAGCACCTGCCTCGTTTTCATTGTCGAAAAAAACATGATTGAAACTGAAGGTTTCGGGCAGGCGATAGCGCGCGCGATTGGCTTCAAAAAATGCGCCTAGCGCATCGGCATCAGGCTCGGTTGGCACATCAGCGTCAGCCAGCAAAAATTCATATTTTTGGGCAAGGCGTCGACGAATGATCACATCGTCCTTATGAAGGCTCAGACGACGTGCCTCACGCACCAGTATTTCTTCACGCACATGTCCTTCGACTAACGCGTCTAGCTCATTCGCATCGGGCAGCCGCTGAGTTTGTCCCTGCCATTGTGCTGCCAGTTTTTCTAGCAATGGCAAGTCGACCAGGATGTGATAGTCATCCCTATCCTGACGCCAGTGGTCGAGGCCGAACAATAAAAGCCCGACCGCCAGAAACCAGACAAATCGGTCTGTAACCAGCGCATGAAGAAGCCGCCAAAAAGGAGCTTGATTCATCAGTTAGTTCTCAAGCCAGATTGGAGAAGACCACACGCGTTCTTGTATAGTTGCTGGCAGCGTCGGATTGGGGCTTGATCCCGCCCGCAGTGCGTCCCAGCTTGACCAACGGCAGGTGGGATTTTCCAGCGCGCGCGCATAATAGGCCGCACTTTCACCAGCAACGTAAGTCGGGTCGCGCCATACTGCGCGCAATTCATCGGCACCGGTATCGGCCTGCGTGGCGCAGGTGGCAACGTCCACCGCAGCGTTATTTTCAGGGCAGCGTTGTGTTTCAGCGTTCACAGCCGCGCCGCCTGCGCACGCCACATCAAACACAGCTTCTTGGGTATTGCCATCGGCGTCTATCCAGCCTTTGACAATTTGCGCACGCTGTAGCGCATTGCTCGCTGGATCGCGCGTCACCCAAACCAGAAACTCCGGCGATTGCGCGCCCCTCGATGCCAGATCGCCGCCCATTGGCACACCGCGGGCGTAAGCCTTGGTGACCATATCGGCTTGTGAAAAAATATCATCGCCAAAGCCGTAGCCGCCAAAAAACCGCACCCGCATGCGCGGGCCACTAGTAGCAAAGGTTTCCTTCCGCCGAAGAGCCGCAAAGATGGAAGTACGCGTATTTTCTTCTGCCCAGACACCAGCAAGACCTGATGCTCCCCAGGTCGACCATTGCTGATGATTGTAGCGTGGGGCTGGGTTTGCCGGCGGTAATCCGGTATTCGCGACCGTAGGCATGCCGCTTACATAGTAATTGGATACAAGGCGGCTTATCTGATTCCTAAGTCGTTCGACCCACGTTAGTGCAACAGAACCTCTTAGCTTGCCTGAGGCATCAACGATACCAATTTTCGACCAGTAATTATTTTCGTCAAAAGCGCCTGCGCCCACATGCGTGTCGGAAGCGCCAATCAGCCCAAATTTATAAGGATTGCCGGCACCCGCCCTTTGCAGGGCAAGGCCACGTAAATAGGCTTCGCGCACATATGACCCGTTCAGGGAACTCGCATTCCAAGTGGCGATTTGATAGGGCATGATCTCAAACGCCGCAAATTCATCACGCGGCGACAAAAGCGGATGTGTTTCGGAGGTGCCTTTTACTTGCGTCACCTCGACAATCGGTTCATTGCGCATCCGCAGATCAGTATAGCTTTGCGTGATCGGCTGCCCATCATAGGTTTGGTTGCTGAACATGAAACCATCTGACCCGTTAGAATTATGGGGGATGGAAATGCTGTCCATGCCCTGCTCGCGCAAACTATCCATCCAACGCCACAGATTTTCTGGGTTCATTGAAATCAGACGCGAAAACGGTTCGTCGGGCGCACCATCGGCAAATACAACATTGCGGTGAAGGTTTTCGAAATTATTTTGCGATGATGTGTATTCATAGCCCGTAAAAGCGGTGAATTGTCCAGGGTCATTATGACGATCGGCGGCGGCGATAATTTCCTGCCAAGCCGAACGAACAATATCCATATCCAGCAAGTCATCTTCTACAATTTGGCCGAGATAAGGCATCATCGATGCAAACGCCAGACGCCGCGCTGAAGGTGTTTCCGCCTCACGCAAGCCGGTGGCAACCGGGTGCTTGGACACAGCAGTTGTGGTGTCAAACATGGCCGGCACCATACCGAGATACATGGCGTGGTCGGTAACGGCCTGAAAATCGAGAGGTACGCGCAACTTCATTTCAAATCCGGCAGGGTGGAATATTTTCTCGCCCTTAGCAAAACGATAGGCTTCGTCGGGCCCATTGCGATTTCCGAAAATGAAAGCGTCAAAAGACAGTTTGGTGTGAACGTGAGTTTCGCCGTAATAGGCTTGTCTTTCGGCGGGGTCCGCCATAGTCGGAATCGTGGTTGGCAGTAGAGCCAAAAACGATAGAAACACCAGCGAAAGCACATAGGCGTGTAATTTTCTTTTTGCCATAAAAATTCCCTTAATTGACCGAGGAGTTTGCCTCAAACTGAGCATTGGGGCAAGATTGACGAAGATTTCACTTTGGACACTTGAGTTTTGCCCAACCCCTAAACCAATTACCCGACCAGACAAAATGCCACCACCTAACGATCTTGACGCTTTTTTCATGCCGTTTTCGGCCAGTCGCCAGTTTCGAAAGACCCCGCGCTTACTGGCTAGCGCCGAAGGCATGTATTACAAAACCGTCGACGGACGCAGCATTCTGGACGGCACGGCGGGCCTCTGGTGTGTCAATGCCGGCCATTGCAGGCCCGAAATCACCGCCGCGATTGCCGACCAGCTCGGCGTGCTCGACTATGCTCCCAATCTACAGGTCGCGCACCCGCTGGCTTTTGACCTCGCCAATCGACTGCGCGCAATGACGCCGCCTAATTTGACGCAAGCCTTTTTCACAAATTCCGGCTCCGAAAGCGCCGACACTGCCATGAAAATCGCGCGCGCCTATTTTCACGCGCGCGGTGAAACCGAACGCACAATCCTCATTGGGCGTGCGCGCGGCTATCACGGGGTGAATTATGGTGGCATTTCCGCCGGTGGCATTCCTAATAATAAGGAGGCTTTCGGGCCGCTTCTACCCGATACCGACCACCTACCCGACACGCACGATCTGACCCGCAATTCGTTTTCGCGCGGGCAACCCGAACACGGGATTGATTTTGCCGACCATCTCGAAGTTCTGATCGAGAAATATGGTGCCGACCGCATCGCCGCCGTGATGGTCGAGCCTGTAGCCGGGTCAACCGGCGTGCTGGTGCCACCCGTGGGATATCTGGAACGCCTGCGCGAGCTGTGTACGCAGAACGGCATTTTGCTTATTTTCGACGAGGTCATCACCGGTTTCGGGCGTCTCGGCACGCCCTTTGGAAGTGATTATTTCGGTGTGACGCCCGACATTATGGCGCTTGCCAAAGGCCTGACCAGCGCCACCATTCCAATGGGCGCCGTCATGGTGACGCAGGAAATTCAAGATGCCTTCATGCAGGGCCCAGAACACCTGATCGAGTTTTTTCACGGCTATACTTATTCGGGCCATCCGGCGGCATGTGCCGCCGCGCATGCGACCATTGATATTTATGAGCGCGACGGCCTGCTGACGCGCGCCACCAAGCTTGGTCAGCAATGGGAAGACGGCCTGCACGCATTGGCCGATTGCCCGCATGTCATCGATATTCGCAATATCGGCCTGATGGGGGCGGTGGAGCTTGCATCGATTGACGGCGCGCCGGTCAAACGCGCTTTTAACGCGTTCCGCGCCGCCTTCGACAAGGGTGTTTTGATCCGCACCACCGGTGACACAATTGCCTTATCGCCGCCGCTGATTATCAGGCGCGATGAAATAGACAAGCTGTTTTCAACTCTGCGTGCCGTTTTGCATGAAATTTAAAAAGAATATCGAAACCGATTTATGGGGATTTTTGAGTGCCCGAAAATGCTATGCCGTCGGTCACGCGCCCCATGCGCAGCATCATTATATCCAGCAGATAATTCTGATGCAGCCGCCACGGGGTGACGGTGCCCTGCTTTGGCAGTTCATCGAGTTTGCGCACCACATAGCCGGAGGTGAAATCAAGTAGCGGCGCAATTTCCATATCCGCCCAATCAAGTTCAGGCCGCGCCTGCGTGTAACCTTTTTTATCCATATGGTTCAATAGTCGGCAGACATAAGCTGAGGTCAGATCGCATTTCAGCGTCCATGACGCATTGGTATAGCCGCTCGACAGCGCAAAATTTGGCACATCTGAAAACATCATGCCTTTATAGGTCATGGTGTCTTTTGCAAGCACCGCCTTATTGTCGACCTGAATATCTACACCGCCGAAAAATTGAAGGTCCAGTCCTGTTGCACTGACAATGATATCAGCCTCTATCTCGTCACCAGAAGCCAATTTCACGCCGCATTTGGTGAAACTTTCAATATGGTCGGTCACAATATCGGCTTTGCCCGCACGCAAGGCCGTGAAAAAATCACCGTCGGGCGCGAGACACACGCGCTGATCCCACACATTGTAGTGCGGAGTCAGGTGCTTTTCGATATCGAAACCGGACGGCAGTTGGGCGCGCACGCCCTTGAGCAGCAGTTTTTTGGCCTGTTCAGGAAAGCGGCGGCAATACCAGAACATAAGGCGGTTCACCAATACATTGCGCCAACGCGTCAGCCCGTAAGCGAGCTTTGCAGGCAAATTGCGGCGCGCCCAGTTTGCCAGGGCATTTTCCGCGGGCATGGAGACAATATAGGTTGGCGAGCGCTGCAACATGGTGACTTTAGCGGCTTTTTCAGCCATAGCCGGTACCAGCGTGACGGCTGTTGCTCCCGAACCGATGACTACGATTTTTTTGTTCTCATAATCAAGGTCTTCGGGCCAAAATTGCGGATGGATGACGGGGCCTTTGAAGTTTTTCTCGCCCGGAAATGTCGGTCGATGGCCTTGGTCGTAATTGTAATAGCCCGTGCACATATGCACGAAGCCACAGGTGAGCATTTCTTTCTGCTGACTCTGCCTGTTCAGAACGGTTAACTCCCAGTGTGCCTCTTGTGACGACCACCGCGCCTTGACGACTTTTCGGCCGAAACGGATTTTGTCATGCAGCCCGTCATCTTCAACCGCGCCGTGTAGATATGACATGATGGACGGCCCGTCGGCAATGGCTTTCGGATCTCGCCAGGGCCGGAATGAAAAGCCCAGAGTGTACATGTCGCTGTCGGACCGAATACCCGGATATTTGAACAAATCCCAGGTACCGCCGATCGAATCGCGGCCTTCTAATATCAGAAAAGATTTCTTCGGGCATTGCGTCTGCAGATGATGGGCGGCACTGATGCCGGAAATTCCCGCACCGACCACCAGAACATCAACATGTTCACTGCTCATATTAAATCCTTACCCCTAAAAAGAGGTGAAAAAATTTCGCCAATGCGACCTAACTCATCGTTGGGATAACAAAAGATTGATCCTGCACATCGCCCGAAGGCCAGCGCTGGGTGACTGTTTTAGTTTTCGTGTAGAAGCGAATACCCTCCACACCGTGCTGATTTATATCACCGAAGGCCGAGCGTTTCCAACCGCCAAACGTATGATAGGCCACCGGAACTGGTATCGGTACATTAATGCCGACCATTCCGACATTCACTTTCGAAGCAAATTCACGCGCTGCCAAACCATTGCGGGTGAACAGTGCCACGCCATTTCCGTATTGATGCTCGCTGGGCAGGCGCGCGGCTTCCTCCAGGCTCTCGGCACGCACAACCTGCAAAACTGGGCCAAATATTTCATCCTTGTAGCTCTGCATGTCCGGTGTCACGCGGTCGAACATTGACGGTCCGATAAAAAATCCTTCTTCGTGCCCCTGCAAGCTGGCCCCGCGCCCGTCAACGACAAGCTCGGCCCCTTCCTTAACACCCATTTCGATATAGTTTTCGACGCGCTCGCGATGGGCCGCCGTAACGACCGGTCCAAAATGCGCGTCCGGGTCTGTCGCCACCCCAATCTTCAGCTTGTTGATCTCGTCGCGCATGCGATCAACAAAAATATCCGCCGTTTCGGTTCCCACAGGCACTGCCACGGGCAGTGCCATGCAGCGTTCACCGGCCGAGCCAAAGGCGGCTCCGGCAATATCGGCCACAACCTGATCCATATCCGCATCGGGCAGAATAATGCCGTGGTTCTTCGCCCCCCCCATGGCTTGAACACGTTTACCGTTTGCCGTGCCCGTAGAATAAACATAATGGGCAATGTCGGAAGATCCGACAAAGCTAACCGCGCGAATATCGCCATGTGTCAAAATTGCATCAACAACGGTTTTGTCACCCTGCACCACATTCAAAATGCCTTCGGGTGCCCCAGCCTCAAGCATCAGTCCGGCCAAACGCACCGGCACGGACGGGTCTTTTTCCGACGGTTTCAAAATAAATGCATTGCCGCAGGCCAGCGCAATGCCGAACATCCACATCGGGATCATGGCCGGAAAATTAAACGGCGTGATGCCCGCCACCACGCCCAAGGGCTGGCGCATGGCATAAATATCAATGCCGGGCCCCGCACCTTGGGTATATTCGCCCTTCAAAAGATGGGGAATGCCGCAGGCAAATTCGATGACCTCCAGACCGCGTTGAATGTCGCCCTTGGAGTCTGCAATCACTTTGCCGTGTTCCGACGACAAAAGTTCCGCCAGCTCGTCCATATTTGCTTCAAGCAATTCCTTGAACCGGAACATGACGCGCGCGCGCCGCTGCGGGTTTGTGGCGGCCCATTCAGGCTGGGCGGCCAACGCCGCTTGCACGGCTTCGTCAAGGTCAGCCGCCGTGCCCATGCAAACCTGCGCCTGCACCTGCCCTGTGCCAGGGTCGAAAATATTGCCAGTGCGCGTATCGCTTCCGGCCGTATGCGCGCCGGAAATAAAATGGTGAACCTGTCTCATAACAATCTCCCAAGCCCCGTAACTTAGAGCCTAAATTGCGCTTTTGCCAAGCGATATGATTCTTGCGGGGCCTGCGCCAGTACTCTCTAATGTTTACATGTTTGCTTTGCATGCCCCCTTTCCGCCGGTCATCCACGACAGCACCGGCACAAAAGCCATCGACCGCGCCATCATAGAAGCCGGAACGCCTGGCTTCACTTTGATGATGCGCGCCGCCCAAGCCAGCCTTGAACGCATATTGGAATTGGAGCAATCACGCGAAATGGATTTTACCGAAGGCATGGTAGTGCTGGCGGGGCCGGGCAATAATGGCGGCGATGGCTACGGGCTGGCGGCATTGGCGAGCCTTGCCGGATACAAAGTCAGCATAATCGCCTGTGGCGTGCCGCAAAATGATGCACAGCTTGCGCGCACTTTCTGCGAAAATTTGGGCCTCGAAATACGCCCCTGGGCCGGGCAGTTGCCTCCGGCCGTCATTTATGTTGACGCGCTCTTGGGCATTGGCCTCAACCGCGCGCCGGAAGGAGCATTGGCGCAAATCATAGAAGCTCTGAATGCGGTTCATGAGACATATGCTTCAATAATTGTAGCCCTCGACATCGCTTCCGGACTGGATGCCGATAGCGGGCAGGCGCCAGGTGTTTGCGTTACGGCGCATCAGACCGTGACCTTTCTGACCCTAAAAGCCGGA
>CACNWB010000010.1 GCA_902624095.1 uncultured PS1 clade bacterium | reverse complement strand
CCAGCTATAGCCCAGATAGTTCAACACATGCGGCTCATCTCCAGACAATTGACGGGCTTTTTGCAAATCCACCTCGGCCATAATCCAATTGCCCTGGCGCTCACGCGTAATGCCGCGGGCAAAATACAAATGCCAATGAGAAACACGTTCTCGGTCAATCAGGCCGATGGCCATGTCGTAGGCTTGCTCGGCCTCCTCAAAGCGGAAGCGAAAACGCAGCATATCGCCCAGGGCTACTAGCGCCTCAATGTCATCGGCCGTATCGGTCATTACCGCATAAAGAACTGACATCGCTTCTTCAACCGCGTCGGCTTCGTTGAGCATTTCCGCGCGCTTAATTTGTGCCGCGCGATACATGGTTTGTTCGGGTGCAATCAATGCAAACCGGTCATGCGCCGCCGCCCAGCGCTGATTGCGGCCAAATATCTCCCCCGTCATGAACATGGCGATATCACTTTCGGGCTCCAAAAACAGCGCCAAATGTGCGTAAGCCAGAGCCAGTTCAAGCCGGCTTTCGCGCTCCATAACCTCAGCCACGGCGAAAAGCGCATATGCCATCTGTGCGTTTACCGCGCGCGCTAACTCAGGTGCCGGTGCGCCGCTTTCCAAACGCGCCAACCCAGCCAGAATATGCGGATGGGTGAGATGCGTGTCGTGATAGTCTTGGTAAAGTTTGCGCGCGCCGGGTGCATCGCCTTTGCGCTCAAGGTAGGCGCCATAAGCTTTCACGAAAAAGAAGTAGCCTACCCCGCCCACACGGGCACCTGTCTCGTAAGCCTCGTCAGCACCTGTCAGATCGCCTGCAAATTCCAGCGCGCGCGCCACCTGCAACATGCTGATCGGTGCAAACGCCGCAGTGCGGCGTAATTGCGATATGGTGTCCCGCACAATATCATCGCGCGCTTGTGCAACGGCCATCCACAGGCGAATATTCGGCTCCAACAGTCGCGCCATCGGGCCTTTATTCATCTTGTCCAGATACCGACCTGCACGCGCATAGCGGCCCGCCTCAAAACTGTTTAAGGCAAGCAAAAGTCCTGCTTGCTGGTTCTCCGGCGACTGTCTGACGAGACTGCGAGAAATTTCAACCGCTTGAGGAACTTGCCCGCCGACCAGTCGGGCGCGCATGGCATTTTGCAGCAAAGCCCTGTCATCTGGATCGGTTTTCAGAGCTCGCTCCAGATAATTGCCGGCTTGGGTCAAATCATTGCTGCTTAGAGCAAATTGGGCCGCAAGATAGGCTCCCGCCAGTCCCGGGGGACGAATAAAATGCGATGTGCGCGCCAGTAAAAAAGAGCCCAGCGCAACCCCGATTACCAGCGATCCGGCCAGCCCCAAAAGCAGGTAGTGCCTAAGTTTCATCAAAACTCCTGTTGGACACGAGTTTACCAGGACACCCCGCCGGAGCAATGCCAGAAAATCTGCATCCAGAAAACTACATGTTGGGATAGTTTGGCCCGCCAGCCCCCTCCGGCACAACCCAATTAATGTTTTGGCTGGGATCTTTAATATCGCAGGTTTTGCAATGCACGCAGTTTTGCGCGTTGATTTGCAGACGAGGATTTTCGCTCGCTTCCTCTCGAACAATTTCATAAACACCGGCCGGGCAATAGCGTTGCGCGGGTTCGTCATATTCAGGCAAATTGACGTCTACCGGAACGGACACATTTTTGAGCGTCAAATGGGCTGGCTGGTCCTCTTCATGATTCGTTGCCGACAAAAATACCGAAGACAGCTTATCAAACGCCACTTCGCCATCGGGTTTTGGATAATCGATCGGTTTACACTCATCGGCTTTTTTCATGGCCGCATGGTCGGGCTTACCGTGCGACAGAGTAAAAGGCAGACCGATGCCAAGCGTGCGCATCCACATTTCAACACCACCCAGCATTGTTCCAAAAATATTTCCGAATTTGGTCAGCAACGGCTTTACATTGCGCACCATTTTCAATTCTTTTGCCACGCGGCTTTCATCATAAGCCTGCTGATAGGCACTCAACTCATCATTGGAGCGCCCCTCATCCAGCGCAGCAAAAGCGGCTTCGGCGGCCATAATGCCGGTTTCCATGGCATTGTGACTGCCCTTAATCCGCGGCACGTTCACAAAACCTGCGGAGCAACCGATCAGCGCCCCACCTGGAAATGCCAGCTTCGGCACCGACTGGTAACCGCCTTCGGTGATTGCGCGCGCGCCGTATGAGACGCGCTTGCCGCCCTCAAGCGTCTGACGGATAACGGGATGCATTTTGAAACGCTGAAACTCGTCATAGGGCGATAGATGCGGGTTCTGGTAATTCAGGTGCGTAACAAAACCGATTGAGACGAAATTGTCGCCAAAATGATAGAGCCAAGAACCGCCGCCTGTCGAATTGTCGAGCGGCCAGCCCAATGTATGTTGCACATAGCCTGGTTTATGGTTTTCCGGCGCAACCTGCCACAGTTCCTTAATCCCGATGCCAAACTTCTGAAAGTCGCTGTCGGCGTCAAGGTTGTATTGGGCGATGGCCGCCTTTGACAGCGACCCGCGCACACCTTCGGCCAAAAATGTGTATTTCGCGTGTAATTCCATGCCCGGCATCCAGCCGTCTTTTCTCTCGCCGGTTTTCGACACGCCCATATCGCCGGTGGCGACGCCGCGCACCGCACCATTTTCATCAAACAGCAATTCAGCCGCGGCAAAGCCCGGATAAATTTCAACACCCATGGATTCGGCTTGCTCGCCCAGCCAACGCGCAACATTGCCCAGGCTGGCGATGTAATTGCCGTGGTTTTTCATCAAAGGCGGCAGCATAAAGTTTGGCAATGGCAGGGCACCGGCGGGGCCCAGCACCAAAAAACGGTCGGAGGTTACGGGTGTTTCAAGCGGCGCGCCAAGTTCTTTCCAGTCGGGAAACAGACGGTTAATGCCCACCGGATCAATCACCGCGCCGGAAAGAATATGAGCACCGATTTCGGAGCCCTTTTCGAGCACGCAGACGGAGACTTCTTTGCCGTTCGCCTCAGCCATTTGCTTCAAGCGGATTGCCGCCGACAGGCCTGCAGGGCCGGCGCCCACAATTACCACGTCATATTCCATGGCCTCGCGCTCTTCGGGTGCCAGCGCCCAGCCCTGTCGGGCATTGACCTGATTGACAGGTAATTCAGTCATCTAAAACCTCATAAATTCAGTATTCGAATGCAAGCTACCACAAACATTCGCTCCCGCCAAAGAGTGCTAAACCTACGTGGGCACTGCCAAAACTGCAATGTGTGACCCCTGCGACCCAATGTCATGCTATTGTGGTAAGCGAAAGTGATTCGTTTTTGCGGCGCGGTTCTAGTGAACCTAGAAGTCCCAAAGGCATTGGCAAATCAGGGAAACTTTTTCTGACCCAGCAGATACATGCAATTTGACACATGCAGCTTGAACGTCCAGAAATTATTGATCTTTTAAAGTTCCACATTGAGGCTGACTGCGCCGATGTTCTCGATGGTATGCCAGTTAATCATTTTGCCAAAGCAGAACCCACTTCACCCGAACACGCGACGCCGAAACATTCAACACTGGAAACGAAAGGGCCTGCGGCCCTTGCCAGCCTGCAAGAGGGCGCAACACCGCTTACACCATCCGTAACGCGGGCAGTTATCCCCGCGCAAATTAACCCGGCCGCGCCCCAAAATAGTGCTGCCGACGACGGTGCAACACTGGCAAAAACCGCCACGACGCTGGACGAACTCGCCGCCGCACTTGAGAACTTTGAAGGCTGCGGTCTGAAAAAAACCGCAAAATCCACCGTATTTTCCGACGGCGTAAGTTCGGCCCGCATCATGATCGTTGGCGAAGCACCGGGACGAGATGAAGACCGCACTGGCAAACCCTTTGTTGGGCGCAGTGGACAATTGCTTGACGATATGATGGCGACGATTGGGCTGTCGCGTGCCAGCAATCTCTACATTGCCAATGTCATTCCTTGGCGGCCGCCGGGCAACCGCGCGCCCTCAGTGGACGAATTGGAAATATGCAAGCCCTTTATTATGCGCCAGATTGAACTGATCGCACCCGAAATAATCGTGCTAGTGGGCGGAACCTCGGCAAAAACCCTGTTGAACACCGAAACTGGTATCACGCGGTTGCGCGGCAAATGGCAAACGTTGGAAATAGGTGGACGCGACATTCTGGCCTTACCGTTTTTCCATCCGGCCTATGTACTACGTCGCCCAGAAACCAAAATTGATGTCTGGGCCGATTTGTGTGCGCTGAAACAAAAGCTGGACGCGGGCTCATGACGCGCTGGGGTTTCATGGGTGTCGCGCTGGCGCTATTTTTGCGGCCGATCGATGCCTCTGCCCTGTCACCGGAAGACCGCCAGGGCCTGCGTCCCCTGCCCCGCCCTGATTATGTGCGCCCCGACAAGCCGAAAGATTCCGCACTCTATCGTGAGATTTTTGCATTGCAGGAAAGCGCAAAATGGAGCCGCGCCGACCGTCTCATCCGGCAGGTGGGCGACCCGTTGTTGATGGGGCATGTTTTGTTTCAACGCTACATGCACCCCACCGCCTATCGCGCCAAATGGACCGAATTGCGCGATTGGCTGAAAAACTACGCCGATCATCCGGGCGCGTGGCGGGTCTATAAGCTCGCCCAAAAGCGCAAGCCCCGAGGCATCGCGATGCCCAAGCGACCGCCCGCACGCATCTATCACCAAGACAAGGCAAGCAGTGCCTCGGCCCTGTTTCAAACGCGCACCAAGCGGCGCATTCGGCGCGAGGTCTATCGCCTGATACGCCGCGAACGACCAACGCAGGCCCTGAAATATATTTCCGCAAAGGGGCAGGACCGCCGCTTGACGGCGGCTGAAACCGATTTTCTGAAATCGCTGATTGCGCGTAGTTATTACATTGAAGGCAAAATAGCCTCGTCTCTGAAACTGGCACAGGAAGCGACCCGCAGCCGGACCGGTGTACCGATGTCGGACTGGCATGCAGGGCTGGCCGCGTGGCGTTTGGGCAGGTCTGAACTGGCGACCGAACATTTCGCGCGGCTTGCCGATACAATGACTGTCAGCGCCCAGTTGCGTGCACGGGCCGCCTATTGGACGGCGCGCGGTTTGCGCAAGGCCGGTAAAATCAGCGAGGCCGAGCCTTATTTCAAAATCGCCGCCGAGTCCGGCCCCTATTTTTATGCCTTACTCGGCATGCAACAAGTCACCGGACGGATGCAAATTGACTGGCAAAAAGCCACGCGTCGCGACGCAACCATTTTTGCCACTCATCCCGTTTTGCGCCGTGCCGAAGCCTTGCGCGCGGCAGGCCAAGGCGAATTGGCAGAGCTGGAGCTTTTGTATCTTCAAGAACGTTTGTCTGAACCCGAAGCGCGCGCCATGCTGGCCTATGCAGAAGAAAACGCCTATCCAGCGGTGCAACTCTCGGTCGCCCAACGTCTCGGCCTGCAAATTAAGGGGAGTATTCCCCTGACCGTGCTGGACAGCAGCTACCCCACCCTGCCGCAACAGGCCGATACACGGGTAGACCGAGCCATATTGCTGGCACTCGTCCGGCAGGAGAGCCGATTCAAAGCGCGCGCCAAGTCATCTGCCGGCGCGCGGGGCCTGATGCAAATCATGCCGCGCACCGCAGCGTTTATAACCGGCGACCGCCAACTTGCCTGGCGAAAGGGACGCGACCGGCTACTCAAGGCTAATCTTAATCTGGCCATCGGGCAGAAATATCTCAAGATGCTGATGGGCGACGAATATTTCGACAATAATCTGATTTTTGCGCTCGCCGCCTACAATGCCGGACCAGGCACATTACGCCGCTGGCGACGCGAACTGGACGGTGTCGAAGACCCGCTTTTGTTCATCGAAAGCATGTCGGCAGGTGAGACCCGCAAATATGTTCAAAAAGTTATGGCAAATATATGGGTTTACCGGAACAAATTCGGTCAGGAGCCGGTCAGCTTACGCATATTGGCGGCAGAAAGCTGGCCGCTTTATGTGCCGCAGGATCAGCGAGCGCGGCTGGTGCCTGCTAGCGCTGGCAATTGACTGGAAGCTCCAAACGCTCTGGAAGTTATTGCAACCGGTCTTTTAATTCGGAAATATTTTGCTCGATAAGCGCGTTAGCCTGTTGCGCGCTCATGCCCGTCTCAATGAGATGAGCGGCGGCATCCACGGCTAGCTGCGTAATGGCCGCGCGCACCTCGCCGACTAATTGCTCTTCGGCGCGGGCAATTTTGATTTCGGCTTGCAAGGTACGCCGTTCAAGCTGGGCTTGCATCGCGGTGCGAGATTCTTCCGCCAGACGCTGGGCCGTCTCGCGCGCTTCCGTCAGAATTACTTCAGCCTGCTGTTCGGCAGATTTGCGACGGGTTTCGTAATCGGCGAGCAAAGCTTGGGCCTCTTCACGAAGTTTACGTGCCTGTTCCAACTCGTTGGCAATCTCGGCGGATTTTGCATCTAGCGCGGCCAGCAAACGCTGGGGCAGTTTCAAATACAAAAACGCTGCTACAACGGTGGCAAAGGCAAGCGCGACAAAAAAGGATTCATCAAACATATTCATCAACCTTTCTGCGCGGCTTTGAGTGCTGCATCGATGTCATTGTCGCCCGGCGCGCCCAGACCAACGGCCTGAATCACATCTCCGACAACATCGTGTGCCGCCGCTTCGAGACCGCCAAGCGCAGCATCGCGCGCCGCTTGCAGGCGCGCTTCGGCTTTTTGAGCCTCCGCTGCAAGGCGGGCATCGAGTTCTGCCTTTTGACGGTCGGTTTCAGCCTGAATTTCGGCACGCATGTCCTGTGCCAATACCAGCGCGTCATTGCGTGCCTGCTGTAGTGCTGCATCATAGGCCGCCAGAGCAGCCTCGGCGTCTGCGCGTATTTTTTCAGCGGCTTCCAAATCTCCTTCAATCTGGCCTTGGCGAGCTGCCAGCGTGCGCGTGATACGCGGCAAGACGAACACCGACAAAACCAGCAGCATGGTGCCGAAACAAACGGCCAGCCAAAAAAGCTGCGACGGAAAACTTGCAGGATCAAGCTGCGGCATGATTCACTCCCAGGGCTCAAGAACCAAAAGATCGCCTCGGGCTAAGCTTAGACCACAAACAGTAAAATAAGGGCAATAATCAGACCGAAAAGACCTGTTGCCTCTGCTAGTGCGAAGCCCAGAAGCAGGTTTGGGAACTGGCTTTGTGCCGCCGACGGGTTGCGCAAAGCACCTGCCAGATAGTTACCAAAAATAGTTCCAATGCCAATACCAGCGCCAGCTAGGGCTACACACGCAATACCTGCGCCAATGAGTTTTGCTGCTTCTGCTTCCATGAGATTATCCTCCAAAAAATGCCCGCAGGCGTTAAGTTAAAGTTCGGTTAGTGATCCATATGGATGGCTTCGTTCAAATAAATGCAGGTCAAAATCGTAAACACATAGGCCTGCAATCCTGCTATGAGCAGTTCCAGACCAGTAAGAGCAACCATAAGTACGAACGGCGCAATGGCCAAAGGGGCCAACCCTGCGGAACTCAGTCCAATAACAAAACCCCCAAATATTTTCAGCATCGTGTGGCCAGCCATCATATTGCCGAACAGACGGACAGAAAGGCTGACCGGACGGGTCAGGTAGGAAATCAATTCGATAACTACCAGCAGGGGCACAAGAATGGCAGGAATGCCTGACGGTACAAAAAGTTTCAAAAAACCGATGCCGTGACGGGCAAAGCCAACCATTGTGACCAGCATGAACACGGTGGCCGCCAGAGCAAAAGTTACAATTATATGACTGGTTACGGTAAAGCTATAAGGCAACATGCCGAGCATATTGCAGAAAAGAATGAACATAAACAGTGAGAAAATGAATGGAAAATACCGCATACCTTCATTGCCGATATTCTCCTGGATCATATCGGCAATGAATTTATAAGCCATTTCGCCCATTAATTGCAGACGCCCCGGCACCAGTGCAGACCGGCTTGAAGCAGCCAGCATGAAGGTGCCTATAAGTCCGACGGCCAAAACCATCCACAATGATGAGTTGGTGAAAGATGTGTCGATACCCGCAACAGCTGGTAATTCGACAATTGGGTACACTTCGAACTGGTGCATCGGATCCAAACCGGTGCCACTTTCAGCGTTTCTACCGCCAGCCACGCTTCACTCCTCTTGGTCCGGGCCCCGCGCGGTGCCCGCTGCGTTTTGATCCAGAGACCGGCGCATTTCATTCACCGTCCGGACAGAGTTTAATACCCCGGCAATCATGCCGAGAAAAAGTAGTATTAGCAGGAAAGCCGGAGCCGTACCGAACCATTTGTCCATCCACCAGCCCAAAAAACCGCCGACCCCGATACCCGCCAACATCTCAACGGCAAACCGATAGGCCAACCCAAGCATGCTGGCATGGCCTCGGTTCTTTTCGACCGGCTGCTGCCTGCCTCTGGTCTCCACAATTCGTACCGCCAAATCATCAAGCGCGTCGCGCTTGTCAGATGGTGGAGGCTGGGGGTCGCGCGAGCCTGTCAAAGCGCCCACCAACCAGCGAAACCCGGCTCCCAGATTGGAGGCACACTACTTACTGGCTTGTGTAATGTCAAGCGACGATACCCCATCTAACCTATTGATTTATAGTGTTCTTCTTCTTTTCCAGCGTTTTTGTCGCGGGCATTTTCCGCAAATTGTTCGGCTGTCGTCAAATCTACCGAAATCAGCTGGCTGACGCCGCGTTCCTGCATGGTTACACCAAACAAACGATCAACCCGCGCCATGGTCAGCGCGTGGTGAGTAATGAGCATAAACCGCGTGCCCGTTTCATCCGCAATTTCGCGCACCAGATTGCAAAACCGCTCGACATTGGCGTCATCAAGCGGCGCATCAACCTCATCAAGCACGCAAATTGGTGACGGATTGGTCAAAAACACCGCGAAAATAACGGCCATTGCGGTCAGTGCCTGTTCGCCACCTGACAATAGCGACATCACTTGCGGCTTTTTGCCGGGCGGATGGGCAATGATTTCAAGCCCGGCTTCCAGCGGGTCATCGCTTTCGCTCAGTTCAAGGCGCGCCGACCCGCCGCCGAAAAGCTGCGTGAACAGGCGTCCGAAATGTCCGTTCACCGTGTCAAACGCGGCCAACAAACGTTGGCGACCCTCACGGTTTAGCTGCCCGATGCCGTGGCGCAATTTATTAATCGCCGCGGCGAGTTCGTCTCGCTCGCCCGTCATCGCCTCTATTTTTTGCTTAACTTCGTCGGCCTCTTCCTCGGCGCGCAAATTCACCCCTCCTAGATTTTCCCGTTCGCGGCGCAATTTTTCGAGCTTGGCCTCAACGCCCTCCGCTTCCGGCAACGCATCCTCCGGACCAATGCCGGCAAGCTCGGCGGCTTCCTCCGGCGCAACCTGCAAGGCTTTGCGAATGCGCGTGGCGGCTTCTTCACGCCGCGCATTATTGGCTTCTTGCGTTGCCTCAAGCCGCGCCAGCTGTTCGCGCGCCTCGGCAACTTGCCCTTCGCAGGCGCGCAAGGTTTTATCCGCCGCGGCTTGTGCGGTTTCGGCCTCGGCCAGTTCGTCAGCCGCAGTCTGGCGGCGCGCTTCGGCTTGCCGCACAACATCTGCCAGCTTTGCACGGCGCTCGGCCAGCGCGTCCGGAATGGCGGTGAATTTCTTTTTCTCGGCAAGATTTTCGCTACGGCGGCTTTCCAATGCTGACCTTTGGCTTCGCGCGGCGTCAGCGCGCTGTTGCCATGAGGCCTGATCCTGTTTCACACGGGCCAGCTGTTGTTCGCGTACCCGGCGCTGGGCATAAAACCCGTCAAATCGCGCGCGCGCCTCGGCCAAAAGATTGCGCTTGTCAGCGACATCGTCCCGCAATCCGTCCATGTCCTCCAAATCACGCGCCTCATTCGCCAAAGCCTTTAACGCTTTGTCAGTCGCCTTGCGCGCTGCCTCCAACTCAGCCATATCCGCCCGAATGCGCGCCTCGCTTGTATCAAGCGCCTGCAATTTCGCCTGATCGGTGGCGGCACCTGCCTCGGCCTGAGCCAATTGCTGCTGGCCGACGGAAGCCGCGTTCTGGGCATCTTGCGCTGCAATGCGTTCGGCCTCATGCCGTTCTTTAAGTGCGGCATATTGCGTTTCAATCTCTTCAAGCGCACGCGCGGTGCCGTTCGCTTTTGCTTCGGCCATTTCGCGCGCCGCCGCCAGTTCATCCATACGGTTGCGCTGGGCAAGGCGCGCGGCCGCCGCACTTGGTGCGTCGGCAGCGCTGGCATAACCGTCCCAACGCCAAAGGTCGCCCTCGCGCGATACCAGCCGCTGACCGGGGAGCAATTGCTTCTGCAACTCAACCCCTCGTGTGCGCTCGACAATCCCGACCTGCGACAAGCGCCGCAACAAAAGTGGCGAGCCTGTTACTTGAGCCGCCAGCGCTTCAACGCCTTGCGGCAAATCCTGTCCCACGCGCTCGCTGCCAAAATCGCGCCAATGCGATGGCGCTTGCGTGTCAGATGAGGCATCCAAATCGTCACCAATGGCCGCACCCAAAGCCATCTCATATCCGGCGGCAACCTCAACCTTGTCAACCAGCGCCGGATAGCGCGCATCATCAGTCCCTGCAAACAGTGCCGATAGAGCCGTAACCTCGCCAACCAGCCGGTTCAAATCCGCGCGCGCTTCTTCCGCTGGTCGGGCGGTGGCCTGCCGCCGCGCCTCACATTCAGACAGCTCAATCCTGGTGGCTTCAAATGCCGCCTGCGCCTCTTTGCGCTCCGATTTCAATTCTTCCAGTTCGGCTTGGCGCGCCGACAAATCAATATCGGCATACATATTGTTTTCAATATCGTTGCGCGCCAGAACTGATTTGGCTTGATCCGCCTCCAGCTTGGCCTGACGCACAGCCGTCTCTTTCAGCCGCATCTCGCAGGCCTGCCGCCGCGCCGCCTGATCAGCCAAAGCGCGGTTGGCTATTTCCAATCGCGTCTCGGCCTCCGCCAGCACTTGCGTGGCCGAATCCATATCAGCGCGGGCTTGGGCTTCCATGTCGGCTTCATCGACACTTGCAGCATTGGTAATGGCCGCCTCTTCCTCCGCCAGCGCTTTTTCTTGCTGGGCGGCGTCTTGAAGCACATGTTCTTCGCGCGCCATATCTTGGGCAATGGTGGTAAGCTGGGCTTCCAGCCTAGCAACCATTTCCTGAGCCCGGTGGGCCTCGGCCTCCAGCCCCTCCTGTTCTAGCAATACATGGCGCAAGGCTGCGGCCGCTTCGGCCTCACTTTCGCGCAAGGCAGGCAGGCGTTCATGCGCGGCGGCCTGCGCGACATTGGCAGAGGTTGCCTCTTGGGTGGCCGTATCAACTTGCGCTCGTGCCGCAACAAGCTGGGCGGTAGCTTCATCAACCATTATGCAGGCCTGATGCCAGCGGATGTGGAGAGTTGTCGCTTCGACGCCACGAATTTGCCCGGAAATATTTTTATATCGGCTGGCCTGTCGCGCTTGACGTTTTAACTGCCGAAATTCGGTTTCAAGCGTCTGCACGGCATCGTCCACTTTACCCAAATTGTTTTCCGCCGCGCGCAATCGTAACTCGGCCTCATGTCGGCGCGAATGCAAGCCCGAAATGCCAGCCGCTTCTTCCAAAATCATGCGCCGCGCTTCGGGCTTGGCGTTAATCAGTTCGCCAATTTGCCCCTGCCGCACCAGAGAGGTTGACCGCGCGCCCGTCGAGGCGTCTGCGAAAAGCAATTGCACATCGCGCGCGCGCGCATCGCGGCTGTTAATGCGATAGGCCGAGCCCGCATCGCGCTCAATGCGCCGGACAATTTCCAGTTCTTCTGCATCATTATATTCGGACGGCGCGTTGCGTTCTTCATTGTCCAGAAACAGCAGAACTTCGGCATGATTGCGCGCCGGACGCGCATTAGTACCAGCAAAAATAACGTCCTCCATGCCCGATCCGCGCATTGACTTATACGATGTTTCGCCCATCACCCAACGCAGGGCTTCCAACAAATTGGATTTGCCGCACCCGTTGGGGCCGACAACGCCTGTGACGCCCGGCAAAATATCCAGGTCAACTGGGTCAACGAAGGACTTAAATCCTGACAGACGTAGGCGTTTGAACTGCATGGCGGCCTTCTCTAATTATTCGTGTCCGGAAGCAGGGGGATGAAAATCTTCTCAAATACTTCCAGCGGTTGATTGCCCTCAAGTTTGTCACCATTGACGAAAAACGTAGGCGTTGAGCGCACATCGAGCTTTTCAGCCGCCGCGGTCTGCATGCCGCGAATGGCCGCCAGCACGCTTTCGTCCTTCAGGCAAACAATATAATCATCCTCCGACAGGCCGGCTTGTTTGGCAATTTTCTGCAATTCGGCAGATGGATCTTGCGAGGCAATCCACATGCGTTGGCGCGAGAACAGAATATCGATGAACGCCACCCGCGCAACCGGCGACACGCACTGCGCCAGCATAGCACCCGCCATGGCATAAGGGTCGAGCGGAAACGGGCGGAATTTGATGAGCACTTGGCCCGTATCAACATATTTTTCTTTCAAAGCGGGCAGTGTTTCGGTGTGAAACGCGGCGCAATGCGGACAGGTCAGCGAAGAATATTCAACAATGGTAATCGGCGCGGCCGGGTCACCTAATGACAACTCGCCGAGAGGGTTGGGCGTGGAAAGCGGATCGCCATCGAACGGTGCCGCTTGCGAAGCGACCGATTCTCCAGTTTCCATCTCAGCATCGGCTAGGCCACCATCGGGGTTTTCGGCCATATTGAAATAAAATATGGCTCCGGCAATAACGGCGAGAACCGCGAGTATCAAAATGACAATTTGATTTTGCTTTGGCACGGTCGACTCCCGAATCGCGTCATTGTGCCCAGTATATAGGAGCAGACGGTTAACAAGCCTTTTCAAGCCGCAGGGACGGCGAATGCCTGTGGAAAACTTGCCCTTTAAATTCTAGTCAGGAGTTCTGCTGCCGCGCAATCTGCGCGCCCAGTCGCGCCAGCGCCGACTGCAAGCGGCCGGGCTTCAGCCCCCCCAGCGAGGCACGCGCGGCTTCAATCTCGTCCTTGCCAAGGGGTACTTGACCCCGCGATTTGCCGGTCAGCGGCAAGGGCCCTTGGACAATATGCAGGCGCGCCAGTGTGCTGGCACCAAAATGCGCGTTGATTCGTTCAATAATTTGCGGTGCCATATGTTGCACCTCAAGCGCCATCGCGCCTTCAACACGCACCGTCAAAACCGCCCCTTCCGGGCCGCCACGGCGAATTCTGTCAGGTTGGCTCAATGCGGCAAGTTCCGGCCCGACAATGGCCGACCAGTGACTGAGCAGGTCAATTTTCCCAAACCCGCGCCGCGTGAGCGCCGGGCTCAGTATGCGGTCGAGCAGAACCCCGACTTGGCGCCCCTGAAAGCCCCTCGCGGGCTGGGTCGGCGGTACCGACCTACGAAACCGGGAATTATTTTTCTGCATCCGAAGTGTTTGGCTCCGTGTGGTTTATGCACTATTCTAACACGGGTGAGTACAACACCGACATCGAAATTACTAGGCTGGTACGACAAAAACCGCCGCGTGCTGGCTTGGCGGGCACTGCCCGGGCAAAAGCCGGACCCCTATCATGTGTGGTTATCGGAAATCATGCTCCAGCAAACAACCGTTGCGACAGTCACCGCGTATTTTCAAAAATTCATCGATATCTGGCCGACTTTGACAGATCTGGCCGGCGCCGAAGACGACAAAGTCATGACGGCATGGGCTGGACTCGGCTATTACGCACGTGCGCGCAATTTGTTGAAATGCGCACGCATCGTCGTTGCCAAACACAATGGCGAATTTCCGTCGACGGAAGAAAAATTGCGCGCTCTGCCCGGCATCGGCCCCTATACGGCGGCCGCCATTGCAGCCATTGCCTTCGACCGGCCAGCCGCTCCGGTCGATGGCAATATTGAACGCGTATTGGCGCGCCTGAACGCCGATGCCACGCCCCCGCCAGCACTGAAGGCGCGGATTAAAAACACCAATGCCGCAATGGTGCCGCATGCGCGCGCCGGTGATTTCGCCCAAGCCATGATGGATTTGGGCGCAACCATATGCAAACCCAAGCGCCCAAATTGTTCGATTTGCCCCTGGCACGCGCCTTGCAAGGCGCGCGCGCAAGACATTCAGGAAACCCTGCCGCAACGCGCACCAAAAACCCCCAAACCGCAGCGCACTGGCACAGTTTTTTGGCTGGAAAATGCACACAAAGACGTGCTGATGGCGCGGCGCCCCGATAAGGGATTGCTGGGCGGCATGTTAATGTTTCCCTCGCAAGGATGGGATGCAAGCAATGACACGCGATTGCCGCAACTTCTGCCCGATGGCTGGACGCCATTAACTGGCGAGGTGGCGCATGTGTTTACACATTTTCGTTTGAACTTGAACCTGGTCGCCCAGACTGCGCCGAGAGGTTTTCGTAAACCCTCCGGTTATGAATGGGTCAATCCGCGCGATTTTCCCGACCGCGCCCTGCCCAGCGTCATGCGCAAAGTGGCAACGATAGTCTTGGAAGAAAGCCCAAAGCGAATCGCCTGAACGGATCACGCGTCCTCGCGGCGTATTTTTTGCCGCAAATCATCAATCGGCACCAGCGTTTCACCGTCGGCGATGTGCCAGAAAGTCCAGCCATTGCAGCTTGGCGCACCTTGGGCGGCGGCACCCATTTTGTGAATAGAGCCAGTCAGTCCTGCACGATCGGACTCCTTCCCGGCGCCCAATTTTAGGCTGCCATCAGCCCGCACACGCGCCTGCACCTTGCGGGCCGGCCCGAAAAGCCGTGTACCCGGCTTCAACATACCGCTTTCGACCAGCGCCCCGAATGGAATGCGTTTTTGCTGTTTCGCGCTTTGCACCACTTCCAGGCTTTCATCGTCCAGCGGCTTGATTTTGCTGATGCGCGCTGTTGCCGCCTGCACATAGGCCGGCTCATTTTCAATGCCAATAAAATGACGCCCCAGTTTCCTTGCCGCGGCACCTGTTGTGCCCGAGCCGAAAAACGGGTCAAGCACAACATCACCCGGATTAGTCGAGGCCAGCAACACCCTGTTCAAAAGCATTTCGGGTTTTTGGGTAGGGTGCAGTTTTGCGCCATCTTCGCCCTTCAAACGCTCTCCGCCATTGCAAATCGGCAAAACCCAGTCGGAACGCATTTGCACGTCATCATTAAGCGTTTTCATCGCTTGATAGTTGAAGGTGTATCCGGTTGCATTTTCATCGCCCGCCGCCCAAATCAGCGTTTCGTGTGCATTGGTGAAGCGCGTGCCCCTGAAATTCGGCATCGGATTGGATTTGCGCCAGATGATGTCGTTCAGCACCCAAAAACCAAGATCCTGCAATGCCGTGCCAACGCGAAAAATATTATGATAGCTGCCAATCACCCATAATGTGCCGGTGGGTTTTAATATGCGTTTCGCCTCGGCAAGCCATGTGCGGGTAAACGCATCATAGGCGGCAAAGCTGTCAAATTGATCCCATGCATTGGTAACGGCATCGACTTTGGATTGATCGGGCCGGTGCAACTCACCGCGCAATTGCAGATTATAAGGTGGGTCGGCAAAAACCAGATCAACACTGGCAGAAGGCAATGCGCGCAAATGCGTTAGACAATCGCCTTCAAGAATTTGGTCGGGACTCAAGGGGTTACGGCTCATTCTGGCGACAATGAGTCATCACGAGTCCGGCGTCAAATATTAATTAAAAACAAGACCTAATTGGCGGCTTTTTTATCCACATTCTTGTCCACAGCCTTTTCTAAGACTGTTCGAGCAGGCGTCGAATCGGTGCAAATGTGCGGCGATGTTCCGGCGACACACCTTGCGCTTCTAGCCCTTCACGGTGGGCGGGCACACCATAGCCTTTGTTCTGCGCCCAGTGATAGCCAGGATATTGCTCATCAAGCGATACCATCATCTCGTCGCGTGCGTGCTTGGCGATAATGGACGCCGCCGCAATTGAGGGCGAACGGGCATCGCCACCAATCACCGCCTCGGCCGCATGTGCCCAGTCGGGCAGACGATTGCCGTCGACCAAAATATGGTCGGGAGCACGGGCCAGCTTTGCCACGGCGCGCGCCATAGCGCGCAGACTGGCGACCAGAATATTCGAAGCATCGATTTCTGCCGCCGTTGCAATGCCAAGCGCTGTAGCAGCGTCCTGCCGGATGCGCGCACTTAAGCGTTCACGTTGTTCGGCACTCAGTTTTTTACTGTCATCCAGGCCATCCCAATCATAGCTTGCTGGCAAAATCACCGCCGCGGCGACCACTGGTCCAGCCCAACAGCCGCGACCGGCTTCATCTACGCCAGCGATTTTTTTGCGCGGCCACCCCGCACCGCTTTCCAATTCGGTGTTCATGCCGCTGCCCTATTCAGCTGCACGGACCTGCTTTTTTTCAGTTGACCTATAGCGCAAAACCAGTTGGCGCGCGGCGCGGGTTTCATCCAGTCGCTTGGTTGGCGCTAGTTGCGGCGCGGTTGTGAACCGTTCGGTATCACCAGCTTTTGCTGAAGCTACCAGATCGCGCAAAGTGGCGATGAACAAATCCAGTGAGGCCTTGCTCTCGGTTTCGGTCGGCTCAATCAGCATGGCACCATGCACCACCAGCGGGAAATACATGGTCATTGGATGATAGCCTTCATCAATCATGGCCTTGGCAAAATCCAGGGTTTCGATGCCAGTATCCTTCAAGAACGCATCGTCGAACAAAGCTTCATGCATGCACGGCCCTAAATAGGGCGCAGTCATAGTGCCATTCAATTCGGCCAGAATATAATTGGCATTCAACACGGCATCATCAGCTACCTGACGCAACCCGTCGGCGCCATGGCTCATCATATAGGCCAGCGCCCGCACAAACATCCCCATTTGACCATGAAAGGCGACCATGCGTCCGAACGGCCCGCCTTCAGTCTGATCTCCATGCTCGACCAGTTCCAGCCCAGACTTGCCTGCAACAACACGCGGCAGGGGCGCAAACGCAGCCAGCCGCTCGGACAAAACCGTTGGCCCAGCGCCGGGCCCGCCGCCGCCATGCGGCGTGGAGAATGTTTTGTGCAGGTTAATATGCATGGCATCAATGCCCAAATCGCCTGGGCGCACGCGTCCGACAATGGCGTTAAAATTGGCGCCGTCGCAATAGAAGTAGCCACCCGCCTCATGCACCGCATCGGCAATGGCAATAATATCGCGTTCAAACAGCCCGCATGTGTTAGGATTGGTCAACATAATGGCGGCCACGTCATCGCCAAGCTTGTCGCGAAATGCCTCCAGATCAACACGCCCGTCATCGCTGGCGGGAATTTCATCAACGCTGAAGCCCAAGAGTGCGGCCGTCGCCGGATTTGTGCCATGGGCCGATTCCGGCACCAGCACCCGCATGCGCCGTTGAATCTCGCCGCGCGCCTTGATCGCGGCGCGAATGGCCATCATGCCGCATAATTCACCATGTGCGCCGGCCTTGGGCGATAGCGCCACCTCCGGCATGCCGGTGAGGGTTTTCAGCCAATGCGCCAATTCATCCATCAGGCGTAAGGCACCCTGCACGGTTGAAGCGGGTTGCAAGGGGTGAATATCGGCAAAACCCGGTAGTCGCGCCATTTTCTCATTGAGGCGCGGATTATGTTTCATTGTGCATGAACCAAGCGGATAGAGCCCCATATCAATCGCGTGATTTTTCTGGCTCAGCCGCACATAATGACGCATGACTTCCGGTTCTGCCAGACCGGGCAGATCAACCACCTCACGGGTGATACCCCCCAGTCGGTCACGTACGCCCCGCAACGGCGCCAAATCGACCCCGCTTCTGTCGCGTGCGCCTATTTCGAAAATCAGATCCTCACGCAGTTCAAGACCGCGATGGCTGGTGAATGTGGTCTTCTCGCTCACGACAACACCTCCTTAAGTGCCGCGCCATAGGCGGCCATGTCTTCGGGCGCGCAAGTTTCGGTTGCCGCCACCAATAAATAATTTTCAAAACCTCCGTCGGGTATCAGCCGCGACACCGGTACGCCACCCAGCACGCCGCGCACGGCCAAGGCCTCGACCACCATATCGGCGGGTTGTGGCAATTCGATGGTGAACTCGTTGAAAAACGTTTCATTGATGGGCTTTACCCCGTCAATGGCACCGAGCCTGCCCGCAAGATCGACCGCCTGCTCATGATTGAGCCGTGCCAAATGCTGCAAACCGTTGCCACCTAGAAGCGATAAATGCGCCGTGAACGCCAACGAACACAAGCCCGAATTGGTGCAAATATTCGATGTCGCCTTATCACGGCGAATATGTTGTTCGCGCGTCGACAGCGTGAGAACAAAGCCACGCTTGCCGTCGGCATCCACAGTTTCGCCGCACAGACGCCCGGGCATTTGGCGCAGAAACTTTTCGCGCGCGGCAAACAGGCCGACATAAGGCCCGCCAAAATTTAAACCATTGCCCAGCGACTGGCCTTCGCCGACGACAATATCGGCACCCATTGTGCCAGGCGTTTTCAATACACCCAGCGACACTGACTCAGTAACAACGACAATCAGCAAGGCGCCACGTGCGTGCACGGCCTCGGCAAGTTCGGTATAATCGTTAACCGAACCAAAAAAGTCAGGGTTTTGCACAACGACGCAAGCGGTGTTCTCATCGACCGATGACAAAAGGTCTTCGGCGCCCTGAATTGTTGGTGGAACATGGGTTAACCCAAAGCCCCCCATATCCGACAAATTGGCAATGACATCGACATATTGTGGATGCACGCGCCCCGAAACCACAGCATGATTGCGCCGCGTTACCCGATGGGCCATCAGCACTGCTTCACCAGCGGCGGTTGAGCCGTCATACATGGACGCATTGGCAACTTCCATTCCGGTCAGTTCGGCAACCTGGCTTTGAAACTCGAACAAATATTGCAATGTGCCTTGCGTGATTTCCGGTTGATAGGGCGTATAAGAGGTCAAAAATTCTGACCGCTGAATAATATGGTCAACCGTCGCTGGAACATGATGACGATATGCGCCTGCGCCGCAGAAAAACGGCGCAGAGCCAGCTGGCATATTTTGACTGGCCATTGCATGCATGTCGCGCTCGACCTGCATTTCGCTTTTGTGTATCGGCAAGTCAACGGGCCCGTCGAGACGCGCCTCGGCGGGCACATCACAAAACAGGGCGTCAATATTTTCGACGCCAATGCGTTCCAGCATTGTCGCACGATCGGCATCGTTCAAAGGCAAATAACGCATCAGTCAAGCTCCTCAATATAGGCTTTGTAAGCGGCTTCATCCATTAGGCCGTCAAGTTCACCGGCATTGCTAAGGCGGAGCCGGAAAAACCAGCCACCAGCCAGCGGGTCTTGATTGACCAGGGCGGGATTGTCCTCAAGCTCCGGATTGGCTTCGACCACTTCGCCCGAAACGGGTGCATAAACCTCACTGGCCGCCTTCACGCTTTCCACCACACCGGCTTCATCGCCCTGCGATACGGTTTTGCCCGCCTCCGGCATTTCGACAAAAACGACATCACCCAACTGTTCTTGTGCGTAAGCCGTGATGCCGACCGTGGCGGTATCTCCGTCAAGGCTTACCCATTCGTGGTCTTTGGTAAATTTCACTGCGCTCAATTTTTCCTCCTCATCGTCTTTTCCATATCCTCAAATACGTTCCCGCTATTTTGTGGCACGCACATATTTATGCGGCACAAACGGCATCTCAATCACCCGTGCTGGCAGAGCGCGACCGCGAACCATCAGATGCACCGACCTATCGGGGTCGGCAAAATCAGCAGCCAAATATCCCATTGCCACAGGCCGCCCCAATGTCGGGCTGAAGCCGCCGCTGGTTACCGTGCCAATGGAGGCTCCGTCAGGCGCACAAATATCGGTGCCCTCGCGCGCCGGAGCGCGCCCGTCAGGTAGCAAACCGACACGAAGCCGCGGCGCACCCGATGCAAGATGCGTTGAAATAATATCGGCACCGGGATAGTCAGCCGACTCGCGCCGGCGCTTTGGAATCGTCCACAACAAATCGGCCTCGGCTGGCGAAGTTGTCAGGTCAATATCATGTCCGTATAGGCACAGGCCCGCCTCGAGCCGCAGGCTGTCCCGCGCGCCCAGACCGATAAGCGCAACCTCATCATCATCCAGAAGCGCGACAGCAAATTCTTCGGCAATTTCCGGCGGCAATGAAATTTCAAACCCGTCTTCGCCCGTATAACCACAGCGCGACAACAAAAGCTCATATCCGCGCCAACCCACCCAGCGCGCCTCCATGAATGTCAGCTGGTCAACCCCTTCAAGATGTCGGGCCAGAACGCGCGCGGCTTGCGGGCCTTGCAGGGCTAAGAGCGCGCGGCCTTGCACTTCCAAAGTTGCATGGCCGTCCAGCGCCTCAGCAATATAGGCAAAGTCGGTTGTTTTGCACGCCGCATTGACCACCAGCCACACAGTCTCGCCAAACCGCGTGACCATCAAATCATCACGAATGCCGCCATCGGCATGGGTCAACAATGTGTAGCGGATGCGCCCCTCGCCCAATGTCGATATGCCGCCCGGTGCCAGTTTTTCCATGAGCAGGGCGGCATCGGCACCGCCTGTTTTTGGGCTCAGCAACGCTTGACCCATATGCGACACGTCAAATAATCCAGCCTGCGCGCGCGTGTGATTATGCTCATACAAAACGCCGTGCCCATACTGCACCGGCATTTCATATCCCGCAAAACCCACCATGCGCGCGCCTGCGCCGACATGCAAATCAAAAAGCGGCGTGCGCGCCAGCGGCGGCTGGTCAGTAGATGAAATTTGCGTATCAGCACTCATGTCGCGACTCCTGAGCAGACACCATTTCACCGAAATGGTGTCGCGCCCTCCTCTGTCGCTTGGACCTGAGAGAATTCGCTGCCCTAAAGACAGCTTAACCCCGTCGGTGAGAGAACTGGCGTTCTCTGCTTTCCAGAGTGTTAACCGGCTACGGTCCATTTTGCCTGAGAGTTTCCGAGGGCGGTTGCTCCTTCGGCCCTGCCTTATTAAAGACAGCGTCTCCCGTAGCACGGGTTAGATTGGTATATTACCGCTGAGTCTTTCGCTGTCAAATCAGCGGAAAAATTAAGTTGTTAATTAGTCAATATTGAGACTTTCCCGCCACGCAGCGCGATTGGCGTTTAATTCATCATCGGTCAAAACAAAGCCGACAAAAAATTCGGCTTGCCCTGTCGAACCGGTATCCCTGGGATCAAATACCAAAATCGGCATGTCTACCTCAAACAATCCTTGTTTAACCTTAAAATCTTCCTGAGTGCGGGTCACCACATTGTCATCTTTATCTACAAGAGCCGCGAAAATGGTGAGGTTTATATTTTTGGCACTCGACAGCATGTCGCCAAAAACCGTTATCTCTGCCTCGATCCCCGCATCCGCTCTTTCGCATGAAACTTTCGCGCCATAAAGCAGTGCCGCCTTTCCATCTGCCGTCGGCAGGTTTTCTGCCGTAGCCAAAACCCCGCCATAAGGGCATAGCTCTGCAGGGACATAATTGCCGCCGCAGGCCGCGAGAAGGGGCATGAGAAACAGGATCAATATCCATTTTGTTTTGATTGACATGATTATTTCTGAAACTTTTCGCACAGGGTTGTTGAACCAACTGTTTATGAACTAATTTGATACAGACATTATCCAAACACGCGGTTAACCTCAAGCCTGATTGCAGTGACATTACCCGTTTGAAAGAAACTATCGAGTGCCCGAAACAGCTAAACCGCCAAAAACCCTCATTCTCGCAAAACCACGCGGGTTTTGTGCCGGGGTTGATCGCGCGATCCAAATTGTCGAACGCGCGCTGGACTTGCACGGGGCGCCGGTGTATGTGCGCCACGAAATTGTTCATAACCGTCAGGTTGTTTCGGCGCTGGAAAAAAAAGGGGCGGTTTTTGTCGATGAAATTGACGAGGTGCCCGACGGGGTACCGGTTATATTTTCCGCACATGGCGTGCCGAAATCAGTGCCCGCAGACGCCGAAGCCCGTGGGCTAGATTGGCTTGATGCCACCTGCCCGCTGGTTTCCAAAGTGCATATCGAAGCCGCGCGCCATTTTGAGGCCGGACGCCATATTTTACTCATCGGCCATGCCGGTCATCCGGAAGTTATCGGCACAATGGGACAGGTGCCTATTGGTGCGATAAGCCTTATCGAAACGGTGGCGGACGCCAAAACTTTTATCCCGCCCCCGCAGACGCCTCTTGCCTTTGTGACCCAAACAACCCTGTCAGTGGACGATACGGCCGAGATCATCGCTGCCTTGCGTGACCGCTTCACAGATATTGCCGCGCCGCACAAAGAAGACATTTGCTATGCGACAACAAATCGGCAGGCAGCCGTCAAAGAAATCGCGCCGCAAGTCGGCTGCATGTTGGTGATTGGAGCGACCAATTCGTCAAACTCGCAACGTTTGGTTGATGTTGCGCGCCGCGCGGGGGCACCTTATGCCGACCTCATTGAAGGGCCAGAACAAATTACATGGTCACATGTTAAAAGTGCCGAGAAAATCGGTCTGACCGCCGGCGCATCGGCACCAGAAGAAATGGTCGCCGCCGTCATTGCGGCATTGCAGGGCCAATTTTCGCTCGACATTATGGAGGCTGGTGGCGGGCCGGAAAATGTGCATTTTAAGCTGCCACGCCAACTTAGGGGTGATTAATGGCTGTCTATACCGAGATCGACAGCAATACGCTGGCAGAAATTGCAGAGCAATACCCGCTGTCGCAAGTCGACGATTTCAAAGGCATAACAGCAGGCGTTCAAAACTCGAATTTTCTGCTCACAACGGCGGATGCAAAGTACATTCTCACAATTTATGAAAGCTCGGCCAATGGCGTCGCCGCGGCCGACCTGCCGTTTTTTCTTAATTTGATGTTGCATCTGTCGGCACAAGGCCTGTCATGTCCGGTGCCACTGGCACGCAAAGATGGCGGGCTCGTCAGCACCGTCAAAAACAAGCCAGCGGCGCTGGTCAGCTTTCTGGAAGGCCGCAGTGTCAGAACCCCACGCCCCGAACATTGCCGTGCGCTGGGTGCGGCAATGGCACAAATGCATCTCGCCGGTGACAGATTTGAATTGACGCGGCCAAACAATCACGGGCTTGGCAATTGGCAGGCACTGTTTGAACGCTGCCATTCGCGCGCCGATGAGGTGAGCCCCGACCTGACCAGAGCGATGGAGCGCGAACTGACCCGCCTTCATGAAAATTGGCCGGACAATCTGCCGACGGGAATTATTCATGCCGATTTGTTTCCCGATAATGTATTTTTCTTACAAGGCGATATATCGGGTCTGATCGATTTTTATTTTGCCTGCAATGATTTTTATGCCTATGACCTCGCCATTGCGCTCAATGCCTGGTGTTTTGAGGCCGACGCCACCTTCAACGTCACCAAGGCCCGCGCACTTCTGTCTGGCTATCAAAATATGCGGCCATTGGCGCCGGAAGAAATAGACGCCGTGCCGATATTGGGGGCCGGTGCAGCCATGCGATTTTTGACGACACGGCTTTTTGACTGGCTCAATCAGGTCGACGGCGCACAGGTAGAACCCAAAAACCCCAACGATTTTTTGCGCCGCTTGCGCTTTCACCGCAGTGCAATGCGGCCGGCAGATTACGGACTGACACTGTGAGGCTTCTATGAAATATGAAATTTTTACCGACGGTGCGTGCTCCGGAAACCCCGGCCCCGGCGGGTGGGGTGTTTTGATCAACGGGCCGGATGGTGCGCTTGATTTGTACGGTGGAGCGCCATCTACCACCAATAATCAAATGGAGTTGATGGCCGCCATTGAAGCATTGGGCGCGGTGCCAGGCGGATCCAAAATTCGGCTGGTTACTGACAGCGTTTACGTCAAGGACGGCATTACAAGCTGGATTAAGAATTGGAAGCGGCGCGGCTGGAAAACAGCCGCCGGCAAACCGGTCAGAAACATCGATTTGTGGAAGGCGCTCGACGCAGCCTGCGCGCGCCACACGGTCGAATGGGTTTGGGTGAAAGGCCATGCCGGAAATCCGGGCAACGAGCATGCAGATGCACTGGCACGCCGCGGCATGGAGCCTTTCTGTACCAATTAACCTAGTTGGGACAAAAGATTTTCGACGCCCGAGTTGACGGCCTTGCCCGGATTTTGCTCGACATTGAGCGTTTCGACCACGCCGTCGCGCACAATCATTGAATAGCGCAAAGAGCGTGTGCCCATGCCGAAGCCAGAACCGTCCATTTCGAGCCCCAATTTTTTGGTCAGTTCTGCATTGCCGTCAGCCACCATCATAACCTTGCCATTGGCACCTTGTTGCTGGCCCCAAGCTCCCATGACAAACGCATCATTGACAGCCAGACAAACAATGGTATCTACGCCCTTGGCGCGCAGGTCTTCGGCCTTGTCAACATAGCCGGGCAGGTGTTGGTTCGAACAGGTCGGCGTGAACGCGCCGGGCAGAGCAAACAGGGCCACAGTTTTACCGCCGAAAAGATCACTTGTTGAAATCGGTGCCGGGCCTGCATCTGTCATATACATAAGTTGAGCGTCAGGCATGTCGTCGCCGGGTTTGATAGTCATGGAAAGTCTCCCTGATTATTCCCTGTTGTTCATTTGCCCGAAACACGGTGGTCGTCGATTTGGATTTTTTGAAAAACCGCCCGTTCACCGTCTCTGACAATGACCTCCACAATACGGCCAATCATTGTTTGGTCAAGCACCGACCAGGCCGGCATTTCAATCAGAAATGAAGACGGGCGGCGCGCGCTGATATGCGGCGTACCAAACACAACATTGGGGGTGGGAATCGCCATGATTTGCGGATTTTCCAGATTTGTGCCGACCACAACAAATTGCAGCGCCGCGCCGTCATAATTGAGCGTGTCGATGGCAAGCTCCGCTGACGGTGCAACCGGTCGGGCATCCAGCATGGCCCGTATAATTTCCAATTCGTCGGGGGTTTTTATGGGGCCGGGCATTACGGGCAGATCAAATGAAAATTGCACCTGCAAACAAACATCGCGGCACACGCCGAGCTCCAAATTGAGGCTGACTTGGCCCGCTTCGCCTGCATTTTCCAGCAAAAATGGCACAACAAATCCGGTCAGGCCCTCATAGCCGAAAAACCCGCCCGCACCATCGTCGAAAAAATACGGTGCTGGAAACACAGGATCTTCGGTTGTCAGGTTCTGACTGGCCGAAAAATCGAAATTCGGCGCAATGCCGCTGGCGCCGGGATACCGCCAATAAGTGTGCCAGCCGGGCTGCATGACGATTTCAACGCCCGCAAAATGTTGCTTGGCATCGCGAGCCAACACGAGTCGGGCTTCAATGACGTCCCTTTTTATCCAAGGGGTCGTCATTCCCGCAAGTGCGGGGAAAATGGCTAATAAACTTGCGAAAAAGCCTGACATAACCAAACGTATCACGGGTTTCATGGGCTCATTATATAGCAAATAACACGCCGGTTCGAGATTCGAATATACTGGTGCAGTCGACTGAACGCAAAACATGGTAATATTTCCTACCCGATGAAACGTAGGATTGTTTCGCGCCCGTCGCAGGCCTAACATGCCCTTATGACACAAATGCCTGTTCAAAGCCTACAGGGGCAGTTCCTACTCGCCATGCCGAGCATGGGCGACCCTCGGTTTTTGCGCAGTGTCGTCTATATGGTAGCCCATGACAGCGACGGCGCGATGGGCTTTATCATCAATAAACGCGCCGCGGGGCTGTCACTGGGCGATATTTTGAAAGACATGCCCGAAACCGTCGCCAAAACCGGATTGGTCAATCTGCCCGTATATGTCGGCGGGCCGGTACAAAATGACCGCGGATTTGTGTTGCACACAGATGATTATGAAAAAACCCACAATACCCTGTCGCAGGAACTACCCATTGCGCTGACCCAATCGGCCGACGTGCTAGTCGATGCGGCGCATGGGCGCGGGCCCGAAAAAATGCGGCTTTTTCTGGGCTATGCCGGCTGGGGGCCAGGCCAGATTGAGGGCGAATTGCAGGACAATGCGTGGCTGGTATGCGATGCAAATATCGCCGAGATTTTCACATCGCAAAGCGACGACTTATATGAAAAATGCGTGGCCGCCATGGGCATTGATCTCGCCTTGCTCAGCAATGAAGGGGGCGAGGCTTAACCGCCCAAACTCGTTTGCTCCGGCACTTCATCTGATACGCGACGTTGGTCGGGTACAAAAATGGCGCCCAGAAATAAACATGCACATGTCACAGCCAACAGAACTTCGGAAATATCATTGCTGATGAGGCCAGCAAAATCCGGTTTCCAGATGGCAGCCAAACCGCTTAGGCCGGCGGCAAGTAGGCAAAAATCGCCAATAATGACCACCCGCGTCCAGTAATTCCGGTTGGTGGTTTTGCGCAAAAGCATATTGACCTGACTAATCGCCGTCATCACCAACATGACAATCAGCGTCCCGCGCGCATAATCCAAACGGTAGGGCAGAACGGCATCCTCAAATCCTAGACTGGCGACAAGCCCGCGCATCCATAAGCTTGAAATCAACACCAGCATGCCACCACCCATAACCAGCGCGTAAAAAGCCCGGCTCGAACGGCGAAAACCGGCCACGCCCAGCCCACCCAAACCCAGGGCTAACAACATCGCGAGAATGACGACCTGCATGGTGCGGCGGCGGTCTTCAAAAGCCTGCCGCGCATTAGGGTCCCACAGATAAAGCCCGGTGGCTTCTACCTTATTTACCAAAACGAAGGTCTGTACGGCTTTGGCGCGAATAAAAAAACGTATTCGGTCGGGATGTCCTGGCCGAGCGGTAAATTCGCTGTCATCGGACACGAACAGTCGCAAGCCGTCCTGTTCGCGAAACAAGCCCAGCGCAAACCCCATTAGCGGCGGGCGCAGACGCTCAAGGTCAAGATGAATAGGCTCATCACTGGCATTTTGAACGGCAAAAGCCAGATGCCCTTCGGAAGTTGACTGCACATAAGGTGTAAGCCGCATAACACGCAAATCATCGCCAATGCTTACGGCATCGAGCCCCGAGGCGGGGGTCACTCCCACCCAGAGCAAAAACAACATTAAGAATCTAGTGGGCAAGATCATCGCGACACAGGGCGAACAATCTGTGGTCGGCCCAAAGGCCGCCGATTTTTAGATAGCGCGGGGCATAGCCTCCTTCTTTGAATTTGCTGTTTTTCAACACTCTGACGGACGGATCATTATCAATCATACAGGCCCCTTCAAGACGTTGCAGTCCCAAAGTGGAAAAGGACAAATCGCACAATAGCCCGACCGCTTCCGACATCCGCCCCTGATTGGAGAAATGCTCTCCGATCCAATAACCGACCGTGGCCATCTGCGCCGCGCCGCGGCGAATATAGCTGAGACTGTTTGCACCCATAATCTGGTTCATTTCCAAATTCCAGATAAAGAATATATAGCCGCGATCTTCGCGCGCCTCCTGATTATAGGTGCGTAATCGCAACCGGAAGCTACGGCGCAACAGTTCGCTCGGCATCCATAACGACTCACGCAAGTGCAGATATTTCTGATTGTCTCGGCGCAGCTTCACCCAATGCGGATAGTCGCGCTTGAGCGATGGCCGTGAATTGACCCGATTGCCCGCAAGTACTTTGCGCCCGACACCTAAAGGGCGTTTCAGAAAATTTATCCGGCTGCGTGCCATCTATCCCATCCGTCGGTTTTGACGGATAAAAGTCTGAACTGCGCCCAAAGCATTTTCAACCGGCAAAATGCGTTCGGGTTGCGTCATCATTTCGCGTACGCGCGCTGGAATATCAGGGCCGGCGCCGAAGGCGGCTTCCACGGCAGCGGGAAACTTCGCCGGATGCGCGGTCGCCAGCGTGACCATGGGCACGCCGTCTGGCAAAACCGCACGCCGTGCCGCCGCCAGCCCCACCGCCGTGTGCGGGTCGATTTGCATATCAAAACGCTTTAGAACATCGCGCATTGTCTCTTGCGTCTGGGCTTCGTCAACGCGTGCGGCATCAAACAGAGCCGACATAAGCGCCACTTCATCTTCTGCCATTTCAAAACGGCCGTCACGCGCCAGCGCATCCATAAAGCCGCTGACGCGGGGCGCATCGCGGCGCGTCAATTCAAACAATAGCCTCTCAAAATTGCTCGATAGCTGAATGTCCATGCTGGGGCTTGAGGTCGCAATCACCTCTTCAGTTTCGTAAATTCCGGCCCGCATGACGCGGGCGAGGATATCGTTCACATTGGTGGCAATCATCAGCCGGGCGACGGGAAGACCCATTTGCGCGGCGACATATCCGGCAAAAATGTCGCCGAAATTGCCGGTTGGCACCGAAAATCCGACGGACGTATCAGGGCTGCCAAGCTGCGCGGCGGCTGTGAAATAATAGGTGGTCTGTGCCATCACCCGCGCCCAATTGATCGAATTAACCCCGGCCAAATTCACCTCTTGGCGAAATCCGCTGTCATTGAACATCGCCTTCACCAGCGCCTGACAATCGTCAAACGTGCCGTCGACGGCCAGCGTATGCACATTGGCATCTGTCGGCGTTGTCATTTGCATGCGCTGGATGTCCGACACGCGCCCTTGCGGATAAAGAATGAAAACGTCAACGGTGTCGCGGCCCCGAAACGCTTCAATGGCCGCCCCGCCCGTATCACCCGACGTGGCGCCGACAATCGTGGCGCGCTGCCCGCGCCGTCTGAGCGCATCATCCATCAGGCGCGCGAGCAACTGCATCGCCACATCTTTGAACGCCAGCGTAGGCCCATGGAACAGTTCCAACAAATAGTAGCCGTCATCCAGCGACACCAATGGGGCAATGTCGGCGTGCGAGAAACCAGCATAAGCCTCATCGACAATTTCGGCAAATCTTTCGGGCCGCACGTCACTTCCCAGAAACGGCATCAGAACGGTTTTGGCAACGTGATGAAAACTGGCCCCGCGAAAACCCTCCAGCGTTTGTCGCGACAGTTTCGGCCAGTGATCGGGCACATAAAGCCCCCCGTCTACGGCCAGCCCTGCAAGCAGGGTCGGCTCGAATGACAGTGCCGTTGCGCGGCCTCTCGTGCTAATATATTTCACCAGATACCCTATTCTTTGCGCTTACACCTGCCCCGCATGTGCCACAGACCGGAAATAAATACAAGCACTGCCGCAAGCGCAAACCACGTAAACGCATATTCAAGGTGCCGGTTTGAAAGGGAAATTCGCGTCTGCCCGCCCCGCGGCCACGGGGCCTCGGCACCAGTCGGCAGATGTGCAGATTCGACAATGACCGGTGGCAGAGAAATTCCGAAATGACGACCGATTTGCGGCGCATCACGCACATATACCAGCCCATTTTCCAGGTCATTTTCAGCGGCAAAAATGTTGCGTTCGTCTGGCCAGCGAATAATAACGGGAAACTCTTTGATAGGGTTTTGTCCAGTATCTTGACCTGCTCCAATTTGGTTTTTAAAGCGCTCGGGAACAAAGCCTTCATCCAGCAATATATGCGAGCCGTTGGCAAGCATCACCGGTGTCAGAACATGATATCCAACTCGATCGGCAGGCGCCATTTCGGCCGGTGCATTTTCGATTTGAGTAAACCAGTATACCGACACTCCGATCCGCGTCCCGTTGACAACCGCTGGATGATAATCATGCGCATCACGTCGTAATTGTAAAATGTCGTCAGACGAAGCCAGCACCAGTGGCTTTGACAAGACCCGCTGTTCAATGCGCGCCAGAAGGTCTTCCTTCCATTCCAGCCTTTCCACCTGCCAAAATCCTAGCGACAAGAGACCCGCAAGCATCACAATGGTAGCAAGAAGCGGAAGAAAGCGCCGCATAATCGGAATTCTTATATTAATGCGCGCCTGGTGCGGCACCAAGAATATAAATGACTACAAAAAGAAATAGCCAAACGACATCCACAAAGTGCCAGTACCAAGCGGCAGCTTCAAACCCAAAATGGTGTTGTGAAGTAAAGTGGCCAGCCAGCGCGCGTAACAAGCACACCAACAGGAATACTGTGCCAACAATTACGTGAAAGCCATGGAAGCCGGTTGCCATGAAAAAGGTTGCGCCATAAATGTGGCCGGAAAACCCAAATGCCGCGTGCTGATATTCAAAGACTTGAAAAACAGTGAATATGGCGCCCAGAGCTACCGTGAGAACCAGCCCCCACTTCAACCCTTCGCGGTCGTTGTGTTGAAGAGCGTGGTGAGCCCAAGTCACGGTTGTGCCCGATGTCAGCAATACCAACGTGTTAATCAGGGGCAAGTGCCAGGGGTCAAAAGTCTCGATGCCGTCGGGCGGCCAGTTCCCGCCCGTTAACTCAGTTCGCGTGGCCTGAATCGCTTCACCTGGATAGAGGCTCGCATCAAAATAAGCCCAAAACCAAGCGACGAAAAACATTACCTCAGAAGCAATAAACAGTATCATTCCGTATCGGTGATGTAATTGGACAACAGGAGTGTGATCTCCGCCATTGGCCTCTCGCACGACATCCCGCCACCACGCCAACATGGTATAAAGAACTCCAGCCAAACCAATTAACATTATCCACGGGTTTTCTGAGTGGAAGTACTGCACCGCTCCTATACCCAACACCAGAGCACTTACTGAACCCACCACAGGCCATGGGCTTGGATCCACAAGATGATAATCGTGATTTTTGGAATGGGTATCAGCCATAAATTTTATCCTTTTGGCGAAGACGGCTCAACCAATGCCGTATCGGAAACTTTGAAAAATGTGTAGGACAAAGTGATTGTTTTGACATCAATCATTTCAGGATCTGTCAAAATGTCTGGATCAACAAAAAAGCTTACCGGCATATCTACACGCTCACCGGGTGCCAAAACTTGCTCTACAAAACAGAAGCAATCGATTTTCGAAAAATAAATGCCAGCCTTTGCAGGTGATACATTATAGGTCGCAGTTCCAGTAATGCTTGTGTCTGTTGGATTATGTGCTTCGTAAAAAGCAAGTCCTTGCTCGCCTATTGCTAGTTGCACAGGTTGGGATGGAGGCTTAAACGACCAAGGTATATCTCGATTCAAGCTGGCATCAAAACGGATAGTGATTTCTCGGGTTGCAACCGAGCTTGGCGGCGCCGTCGCAGTTTGCGTCGTGCCGCCGTATCCGGTCACACGGCAAAATAAATCATAAAGAGGTACAGCGGCGTATGCCGCTCCCACCATGAACAATGCCATGCTTGCGGCCCCAAATGCCGTACGTTTGTTCTTGGAGCCATTCACTTCCCGTTGTTTCTGATACTCCGACATTTCAAAGCGCCCGATTTACCACGTTTTCACCAAGCCTTACGATCGTAACCAAAAAAAACATACTAACTAGTGCGGCCAAGGCTAACGCCATTACGAGTGCGCGCCGACGACGTTGTTTTAAAAGATCGGGTGTCCAGCCATTTGGGTCAGCCTGCGTGTCTTTTTCACCCACCATGAAGAAACTCCTAGGTGCTCAGGGCCATCAGCCGGTCTGCCGGCAACAGCGCAAAAACGATAAAAAGATAAAAAATCGAATACCCAAATAGCATACTTGCAATGCGATCGCGTTGCTCTCGCGAACTCGCTATGAGAAGAATGCTTAGTCCCACAAAAATTGCACTGGCGACGCTGGCACCTACGCCATAAAGAATGCCAGCAAAGCCCAGTATGTAAGGCAACATAACCGTGCCAGCCAATAACACGGTATAGAGCATAATTTGGCGCACTGTCGCATCCACACCCCTGGTCACGGGCAACATGGGAATATTAGCAGCGCTGTAGTCTTCGTTTTTAACCAACGCTAAAGCCCAGAAGTGCGGCGGCGTCCAAATAAAAATAATCAAGAAAAACAACAACGGCTCAATCGAAAATGATCCGGTTGCTGCTACCCAGCCAATAACCGGGGGAAATGCTCCAGCAGCGCCTCCAATGACAATGTTTTGTGCCGTGCGACGCTTTAGCAAGATAGTGTAAATCACGGCATAGAAGAAGATAGTAAACGCAAGCAATGCCGCACTCGTATAATTTATCAGCACCGCCATGCTCAGTACTGATAAACCGGACAACCACAAGCCAAAAATTAGCGCTTCTTCCCGGTCGATGCGCCCCGCTGGCACAGGCCGCGTTTTAGTACGCGTCATCACGGCGTCAATGTCAGCGTCATACCACATGTTTAACGCTGCCGCCGCACCCGCGCCAATCGCAATTAAAATAACTGCCGATACCGCCACTACCGGATGCAGGCTGACCGGCGCCATGATTAGTCCAATAAGTGCTGTGAAAACCACAAGCGACATAACGCGCGGCTTCATTAGGGAAATAAAATCGGCAGCGGATCCAGCATCAGCAAGACGGGGTTGCTTCGCATCAATTTCAAGCTTCATTTCGTGAGTTTGCGACATCAAATCCCCTTTTGCACTTATTTAATTTCCGGCAGTTCGCTGAACTGATGGAAAGGGGGTGGAGAGCTCAATGTCCACTCTAATGTTGTCGCGCCTTCGCCCCATGGATTGTTTTGCACCCGCTGGCGGCGAGCATATGCATGCAAAACACCGAACAGGAACACCAAAACACCGAAAGCGGCAATATAGCTGCCGATGGAAGACCAATAGTTCCAGCCAGCATAAGCATCCGGATAATCAACATAACGGCGAGGCATGCCGGCCATGCCAAGAAAATGCTGCGGGAAAAAAATGAGGTTCACACCGATAAAAGTGATCCAAAAATGCAGCTTGCCGATAAACTCTGAGTAGGCATACCCGAACATTTTTCCGAACCAGTAATACCAGCCAGCGAAAATAGCAAACACTGCACCCATCGATAGAACGTAGTGAAAATGTGCGACAACAAAATAAGTGTCATGGTAGGCGCGGTCGACACCAGCATTGGCCAGCATCACGCCCGTAACGCCGCCCAGCGTAAACAAGAAAATAAAGCCAAGTGCCCAGAGCATCGGCGTTTTGAACTCGATAGACCCACCCCACATGGTGGCTATCCATGAAAAAATTTTTACGCCCGTGGGCACAGCAATAACCATTGTCGCGGCCACAAAATAGGCTTGCGTATCAACGCTCAGGCCAACTGTGTACATGTGATGGGCCCAGACGACAAAGCCGACACCACCGATGGCGACCATGGCATAGGCCATCCCCAAATAACCGAATACTGGTTTTTTAGAAAATGTCGAGACGATGTGACTAATAATGCCGAATCCCGGAAGAATTAAAATATATACTTCTGGATGCCCGAAGAACCAAAACAGGTGTTGGAACATAATTGGGTCACCACCGCCCGCAGGGTCGAAAAATGTTGTGCCGAAATTGCGGTCGGTCAGGAGCATGGTGATGGCACCCGCCAGAACGGGGAGTGACAGCAGAAGCAAGAATACAGTCACCAGGATCGACCAGACAAAAAGCGGCATTTTGTGAAGGGTCATGCCCGGCGCGCGCATATTAAAAATAGTAGTGATAAAGTTTATCGCCCCCAAAATAGAAGAAGCCCCGGCCACGTGCAAAGCCAAGATAGCATAATCCATTGCTGGCCCGGGCTGGCCCGAAGTCGACAGCGGCGGGTAAATGGTCCAGCCGCCCCCCACACCGTTTTGCCCGGGCGGTCCTTCGGCAAAGATTGACATGACCAGCAAAATGAAAGCGGCTGGTAATAGCCAAAATGAAATATTATTCATCCTCGGAAACGCCATGTCTGGCGCACCAATCATGAGCGGTACAAACCAGTTGCCAAAGCCACCAATCATGGCTGGCATCACCATGAAGAATATCATGATAAGCCCGTGCCCTGTCACCAAGACATTGTAGAGATGATAGTCACCGTTTAAAATGCCATCGCCGGGTGCCTGCAGCTCCATTCGCATGATAACGGACATAGCTCCTCCAACGACGCCAGCGAATATGGCGAATATCAGGTACATGGTTCCGATATCTTTATGATTTGTCGAATAAACATAGCGCTTCCACCCTGTCGGGTGTTCTTCATGCCCGTGTGGCTGTGCCTGATCGGTTGCCATTGCTGTGCTCCTGTCTCAGTTTACTTGTCGAGATTGCTGGCATCGGCCAGCATGTTTTTGCTTGTTTCCAATTGGGCGTACTCGGCCTGTGCCTCGACCACCCAGCTTGCAAATGCCTCCGGCTCCACCACTTCAACACGGATTGGCATGAAAGCGTGACGAATGCCGCAAAGCTCCGAGCATTGACCGTAATAAGTGCCAGTCTTTTCAGCTTTGAACCAAGTTTCGTTTAAACGACCTGGTATGGCATCCATTTTCACTCCGAAAGCCGGCATTGCCCAACTGTGCATCACATCAGCAGCAGTAACAATTACTCGAACAGTTGCATTTACTGGCACAACCATAGCCGTATCTGTCGCCAAAAGACGAGGTTGTTCGCCACGCTCATCATCATTTAACATAAGTGAATCAAATCCAAATCCCCCATGGTCAGGATATTCGTATCCCCAATACCACTGGTAACCAGTTGCCTTGATGGTCATGTCCGCCTCTGGCAACACGCGCTGATGGTATAAAAGGCGGAATGACGGAATGGCGATGATCACCAGTATGAGGATCGGAACCACTGTCCAAACGACTTCAACCAAAGTGTTATGGGTTGTTGAAGAGGGATTGGGGTTAGCCCGAGAGTTAAATCGGAAAGCTACATATATCATGAGGCCCAGCACGAATAGAGTGATGGCAGTCATCAGAATTAAGAGAAAATCGTTGAATTCCGTAATTTGGCTCATGTTGCCGGTCGCAGCATCCTGAAATCCCAGCTGCCAGGGCTTGGGCTGGGCGGCCAGCACGTCACCGGGAAAAAGTACAAAACTGATAAGACCCAGCCCATATAGCGCCAAGCATTGCCGAAAAGAACTCATTCAATTTCTCCCGCGAATTTGTATCACAGACTCGTTCTGGCGTTCGCCGATAGACTATATAACTAAAAAAGGCACCTAATGACACCGTCAGCTTGATGTCTGCGACCTTATGCCCATGGTTGCGTTTTACGCGCTTATTGCTGTTCCGCGCCCTTGCCCTCGCGCGGTTTAATCTACATATTGGGAGCAGCAATTAAATCTCAGGAGCGCACGGATATGGCCGACATTGATCCGAAAGACTTATTTTTCACCCAAACCGACCTTGATTTGCAGCAGGCGGTAAAATTTACCGAAAATGCGCTACATGGTGCCGATGATGGTGAATTATATCTGGAATATACGCTTTCGGAAGCGTTCTCTTTTGACGACAATCGGCTGAAAGCAGCGAGTTTCGACACTGTGCAAGGTTTCGGCCTACGCGCGGTCAATGATGAAGCCGTCGGCTATGCCCATGCCACAGACCTGTCACCGGCCGCGCTGAAGCGCGCCGCCGACAGCCTCACTCCGGTATTGGCTGGTCATCAGGGCACACGGGCGCAACCCCCGAATGTGGCGGGCAGCCCGCTTTATGTGGCCGAAAACCCGCTCGATAGTGCTGGTTTCACCGATAAAGTGGCTTTGCTCAACGAAATTAACGCTTTTACACGCGCGCGCGACAATCGCGTGCGGCAGGTCTCGGTGGCGTTGAGCGGTGAATGGCAGGCGGTAGGTATTATTCGCCCTGACAGCGCGCCGGTTTTCGATATTCGCCCGCTGGTGCGACTGGATGTTTCCGTGGTCGTTGGCGAAGGCGACCGTCAGGAAACCGGCCACAGCGGGCGCGGTGGGCGCGCCGGGTATGCACAATGGCTGGCACCGGAAAACTGGCAACAACAGGTCGAAAATGCACTGCGCCAGGCACTTACCAATTTGGAATCAATTCCGGCACCGGCAGGTGAAATGGATGTCGTGCTGGGCCCCGGCTGGCCCGGCATTTTGCTGCACGAGGCCGTGGGCCACGGCCTTGAAGGTGATTTCAACCGCAAAGGCACATCGGCCTTTTCCGGACGCATTGGCGAACAGGTCGCCTCGAAAGGCGTGACGGTTATCGACGACGGCACACTGAGCGACCGGCGCGGTTCGCTGACGGTTGATGATGAGGGCACCCCCACCGACCACACAGTTCTTATTGAAGACGGCGTGCTAACTGGCTATATGCAAGACCGCATGAATGCGCGGCTCATGGGAATGAAACCGACAGGCAATGGGCGGCGCGAGAGCTTTGCCTGCCAGCCCATGCCGCGCATGACAAACACGTTCATGCTAGGCGGCGAGAGCGACCCACAGGAAATTCTGGGCAGTGTCAAAAACGGCATATATGCCACGGCCTTTGGCGGCGGTCAGGTGGACATCACCTCCGGCAAATTCGTCTTTTCGTGTACCGAGGCCTACGAAATCAAAAACGGCAAATTGGGCGCGCCTGTAAAAGGTGCCACACTGATCGGCACTGGGTCGGAATCTATGCAACGCATTTCCATGATCGGCAATGATATGACCCTCGACGAAGGCATCGGCACATGCGGCAAGGCCGGCCAGGGCGTGCCGGTGGGCGTCGGCCAGCCGACTTTGCGCATTGACGGGCTGACCGTCGGTGGCACGGGCTAATCCCCATTCTGTTTTAAAAGGCAAGCGTGTCAAAAATCGGTGCAACTTGGCCTTGCCATTCACCGTTAAATTTCGCGAGCAAACTGTCGGCGGGCGTTTGCCTGCGAGCGACACTATCTTGGAGCGTGTGCAGAAACTGCGTCTCATTACTGCCGGTGCCATCTAAATTTGCGCGCGCCTGCAAACCCTGTTCGGCCAGCGCCAGAACATCCGCCGCCAAATCGCCTAAAGTGCCCCCGCGAAACGGCGTGGCAAGTCCGGAAATCGGCGCCCGGCGGCGCAGTGTTTCGCGCTCGTCCTGCGTCCAATCGGCAATCATATCGGCGACGCGTTTTTGCGTTGCGCCGTCATAAAGCAGCCCGACCCAGAAAGCCGGTAGCGCGCACAGCGATTGCCACGAACCCGCATCGGCACCGCGCATTTCGATAAAGCGCTTCACGCGGGCTTCTGGAAACAGAGTTGTCAGATGGTCTTCCCAATCGGCCTCAGTCGGCTTCTCACCCGGCAAGACCGGCAGGCGGCCTTCCAAGAAATCACGAAAACTCATACCCAAGGCATTGATAAATCCCCCATCGCGCTGCACAAAATACATTGGTGCATTGAGCGCGTAATCGACATAATGTTCAAAGCCGAAGCCCGGCTCAAACACCATGGGTAACATGCCGGTGCGGTCGGGGTCTGTGTCGAGCCAGACGAGCGAGCGCTCTGACAAATGCCCTGTAGGCTCACCATTTTTAAACGGCGAATTGGCGAATAGGGCTGTCGCTAGCGGTTGCAGCGTCAGCGCGATTTTGAGCTTTTCAATCATATCGGCAGGCGAGCCGAAATCTAGATTAACCTGCACGGTTGCCGTCAGATACATCATTTCCAGCCCGCGCGTGCCGCGCGTCGGCATATAATCGGTCATCAGGCGATAGCGACCCTTCGGCATTTGCGGGGCGTCTTCAAGACCCCAGTTCGGGGTGTAGCCAATGCCCAAATAAGACTGGCCCAATTCAGCGGCCACCGTTCGTACTTCGCCCAAATGCCTGTTCACCTCGGCGCAGGTCTGATGAATATTGATCAGTGGCGCGCCGGAAAGCTCTAACTGGCCGCCCGGCTCCAGCGTTACCGAGCCGCCACCAGCTTCGGCCGGGCGCGACAAACCAACAAGCACATCGCCTTCATATTTCCCCTGCCAGCCAAACCTCATCAGACCTTCGAGCATGGCCTGAATACCGTCCGGCCCGGCATAGGGCAAGGGCGTGTGGTCAGCCGTGCGAAAGCCAAATTTTTCGTGTTCTGTGCCAATGCGCCAATCTTCAACCCGCTTGCAACCGGCTTCCATCCAGTCTTTCAACGCGTTGGCATTTTCCAGATACACAAGCTCATTGTCCGCGGCAGCCATTTAATCTCCCAGGCACGCGCCGACACAGCGACGGTGATGATTATTTTCTAGACAAGTTTGAACGTTTCGACAAGAAGCGGAGGGCTTGGCCCCAGATACGACTTGGCACAGCCTGGCACAGCTAACCCACATCTGCCGGCCCGTCCTGCCAGTCACCCACCAGCCATTGCACCAGCGCAAGTGCGGCAACAACAGCCGTATCGGTGCGCAAAATGCGCGGGCCGAGGCTTATTTGAACGGTTTGGCCTAGCGCCAGAAGCTCATCTTTTTCTTCAGGCGCAAAGCCGCCTTCCGGCCCGATTAAGACCGCCAGCGGTGTGCGGATGCATTCGGCCAATTCGGAAACTCCCGTGCCAGTTTCGGCCGTCTCGTCGCAAAACAAAAGCCTACGCGCGCCATCCCAGTCTTGCAGCGTATCCTCCAACCGCGCAGGTGCCGTGATTTCGGGAACCTTCAAAATTCCGCATTGTTCGGCGGCTTCCTGAGCATTTGCCCGTAAGCGTTCGAGATTGACCGTACCACCTTGTGTGCGCCGTGTGATCACTGGAACAAGGCGCGCTACCCCCATCTCGGTGGCTTTTTGAGTCAGATAGTCGAGGCGCGCGCGTTTCACAGGAGCCACCAGAAGCCAGATATCAGCTTGGCGGGTTTCTGGCGTTGTTTGTGGGCGCGTCTGGTACGCCGTCACCAGGGTGACCTTGCGTTTGTCAATGGCGGTGATGTGCGCCCGCCATTCACCATCTCGGCCATTGAAAACCAGCACCGCATGATCCGCGGCGGCGCGTAACACATTGCGCAGATAATGTGCCGGATTGCCGGTGAGGGTGAGCGTCTTGTCTGCCGCAAGCGGCTGGTCTACAAACAGGCGCTGAACGGATTTGGTTTCGCGTGTCATGCGTTTACCCCGTACCACATTATTGCAGGCACGCGCGATATAATAGATCGATCGGATAAATGGAAATTTGAGATGACCCATTCAACTCCGGAAACGGAACGCCCAGCAGATGCCTCTGCAGATAATTGGGTGGCGCGGTTTGTGCCAGCAAGTTTGCAACCCTATGCAGAGCTGGCGCGGCTCGACCGACCAATAGGCGGCTGGTTGCTTTTCTGGCCATGCCTTTGGGGGCTGGCACTGGCCGCCGCGCCGCAAAACATTTATCCGCCTTTTCATCTCATCGGCCTGTTTCTGGTGGGCGCTTTTGTGATGCGCGGTGCCGGATGCACATTTAACGACATTGCCGACCGCCATATAGATGCACAAGTCGCCCGCACAGCCGGGCGGCCCTTGCCTTCGGGGCGTGTTTCGGTGATGGCGGCCTGGGGGTTTTTGCTGGCTCAAGCTCTCATCGGACTGGTCGTGCTGTTGCAATTTAATGTCACGACCATTTTCATCGGCGTCTTGTCGCTCGTGCCGGTTGCGATTTATCCCTTCATGAAGCGCATCACCTACTGGCCGCAATTGTTTTTGGGGCTTGCTTTCAACTGGGGCGCGCTGGTCGGTTATACAAGTCTCGCCGGACAGCTTCACCTGCCCGCGTGCGCTCTTTATACGGCGGGCATTTTTTGGACATTGGGCTACGACACAATCTATGCCCACCAAGACCGCGAAGATGACGCGCTGGTTGGCATCAAAAGCAGCGCCTTGAAACTGGGGGAAAATACGCGCATCGCGGTTTTGTTTTTCTACGCCGCATCGCTGGCCTGCCTTGCTTTGGCCGGGGCTTGGGGCGGTGTCGGCCTGCTGTTTTGGGCCGGGCTGGCAATTGCGGGCTGGCAATTGGCGATACAAGTTTATCGGTTGGATATTGACGATCCTGCGCGTTGCCTGCAGATTTTCAAGAGCAACCGGGATGCCGGCTTTGTCATTGCAGGTGCTTTTATTCTGGGCATTTTCTAAGCGCCAAGCGGCTCTCGAAACGCCTTGCCACGCCGCAATCCCCGTTAAGGGGTGAAAACCAGCACGAATTGGCCTATGTTAGGGATAACCAAGGAGAAACCATGGCTCAATCGCCGGCATTGCGGGTACATGCGGATGATTTGATAGACCGCGAAACCCTCGTTGCGCTGCGTCAGCGCTCGTCGCTGATGGGGGTGTCACTGGTTTTTCACGCCTGGGCCATTATCGGCAGCGCCATGGCGCTGTTCTATTTTTTTCCAAACCCGCTGACTTTTGTGCTGGCCGTTATGATTATCGGCGCGCGCCAGTTGGGTTTGGCTATTTTGATGCATGATGCGGCGCATAACGCGCTGAGCCCGCATTACAAATTTAACGAAATACTCAGCGATTTTTTCTGTGCCTATCCGTTGCTGGCGCGCACGGACGCCTATCGCCGTTATCATTTGCAACACCACATGCGCACACAGCAAAAAGACGACCCCGATCTTGTTTTGTCGGCACCGTTTCCGATCACGCGTAAAAGTTTCATTCGAAAAATGATCCGCGACCTGACCGGACAGACCGCCTATCAGCAGCGTAAAGCCCAATTTGCGAATGCCTGGGGCGATAAAGACCTTTCGCATCAAGAACGCGCTCTGCATTTCTGGCAACGTCTGGGCCCGGCCATGGTCGCCAATCTGGTGATTTTCGTAGCTTGCACGGTGGTGTTTCACTGGAGCTTTTATCTTTTGTTGTGGCTATTGCCCTTTTTCACATATCACATGGCAATCACGCGCATTCGCAATATTGCCGAACATGCACTCGTGCCCGACAATGATGACCCGTTTCGCAATGCGCGCACGACCAAAGCCGGATGGCTGGCGCGTATTTTCCTTGCCCCCTATTGGGTCAACTATCATGTCGAGCATCACCTTCTAATGTACGTTCCGTGCTGGCAATTGCCAGCCTCGCAAAAAGCGTTAAACGCAAACGGGTTTGGCGAGCGCATGGAAACGGCACCGGGATATCTGAGCGTTTTGCGAAAAGCCTGCGCGCGCCACGATGACGAAGATGAGCCCGGCAATCTGGTGCATAATGCGCGCCGGCGCGTTGCCGGAAATTTCACCGAGGGTTTTACCTCCAACGCATCGTGAACCGTCACCCGCACGTGTTCGTAAGGAGTGTCCATGTCCGACCGCAATCTTGATCTGGCACAAAAAATTATTGATTTGGTAATGTCGCTGGGGGCCGACAGCGCCGATGCAGTAGTGGGCGAAAGCGCCTCGCTCAATGTCTCGTGCCGTCTGGGGCAACTTGAAGATACCGAACGCTCGGAGAGCCGCGAACTTGGTTTGCGGGCCATAATCGGCCAGCAACAGGCTTTCGTGTCAGGCACGGCGGTGGACGCCGAAGCCCTGCAACGCCTCGCCGAGCGCGCTGTCGAAATGGCGAAGGCAACGCCAGCCGACCGCTATTGCGGCCTTGCACCCGCCGAGCGTCTGGCGAACAAATTGCCGAGCCTCGATCTCGCCGATGACCATGAGCCAAGCGCCGCCGAACTGCAATCAATGGCGCAGGAAACCGAAGACACGGCACGCGCCATGGCGGGTATTACAAATTCGGAAGGGGCCGGGGCTGCCTGGGGGCGAGGTACCACGGCGCTGGTGACTAGCCATGGCTTTGCCGGCAGCTATTCCAGCACCAGTTTTTCGCTGAGTTGCAGCGTGGTCGCCGGCACGGGTGAAAATATGGAGCGCGATTATGCCAGCCACAGTGCGCGGCATTTCGAAGACCTTGATACGCCCGAAACCATCGGCACGCGCACTGGCGAGCGCACGCTGGCGCGCCTCAACCCGCGCAAACTTGAAAGCATGAAAATGCCGGTGGTTTATGACACGCGCGTATCGGCATCCCTGCTGGGGCATCTGTCCGCTGCCATTTCGGGAAGCGCCATTGCGCGCGGCACGTCTTTTTTGCGCGATGCAATGGGCACGCAGATTATGAGTGCGGGACTTAATGTTATTGACGAACCGCACCGCCGGCGTGGGCTGCGCTCGGCCGCATTTGACGGCGAGGGGTTGTCGCCCGAAACGCTCAACCTTGTGCAAGACGGCGTGTTGCAAAGCTGGCTGCTAGACAGCACCACTGCGCGCCAATTGGAGCTTGAAAGCAATGCCCGCGCCGCGCGTGGTGTCGGCGGACCACCTTCACCTTCGGCCACCAATTTATATTTGGCTGCGGGCACGCAAGACGTTGCCGGCATTTTAGGCGATGTCGGTGAGGGTTTTTTTGTGACCGAACTTATCGGCATGGGCGTTAATGGAGCCACGGGCGATTATAGCCGAGGCGCATCGGGCTTCCGAATTGAAAATGGCGAGCTGACCTACCCTGTCAGCGAAGTTACCATTGCCGGAAATCTGAAAGACATGTTCGGGAACATGACGCCGGCCGACGATTTGACTTTTCGGCGCGGCGTGAATGCGCCCACTGTTCTGGTCGAGGGCATGACGCTGGCCGGACTGTAAAAATGGAACCGCTTCAGCACATCATCGACATTTACCGACACCGCAAATCGCGCTCCTATGCGCTTATCGAACGCATGTTGCGCACCTATTTGCGTCCCTATCTCTGGCTGCTGGGCCTCAGCGTGCTGGCAAATGTGGTGGTAGCGGGCACGACCAGCGCCCTGCCCTGGTTCATTCAACAGGCCATTGATAAAGTTTTTGGCGACCAGAACACGGCCATGTTACTGTTTATTCCCGCTGGCGTGGTCGCTATTTCCGTTGTCAGAGGCGCGGCGACTTACAGCTCCAATGTGATTATGGGGTTTGTTGGGCAGCGCACAACCTCCAATCTGCAACGCGATTTGTTCGCCCATTTGGTGCGCGGGGATTTGGCCCGCATCACGAAACAACATTCGGGCGAATATATTTCCATTTTCATGAATGACGCCACCCGACTGCGCGATACGGTAAACACCACCATCATCAATATTGTGCGGCATTTGCTGACCGTCGTGGCGCTGACGATTTTCATGTATGTGATGAATGTGCAAATGGCGCTCATCTACACCATGATTGTTATTCCGCTGGCTGTTGTATTTATGCGCAGACTGGGCCGTGTCACGCGCAAGGCGTCGCGGCAGGGACTGGAGGAAATTGGTGGACTTTCCACGCTGATTTCCGAGACGCTTGGAGGCTTGCGTATCGTCAAAGCTTACGGACAGGAAGCCGACCAAATCACCCGCGCCAGGTCCACCATCGACACGCTTTTGAACTACACCATGCGCTCGGTGCGTGCGCGCGCCGCGGCAAGTCCGGCGATCGAAATGCTGGCCGGCATTGCCATCGGTGTAATAATTTTCTACGGCGGCTATCAGTCCACACAAGGCAATCTGACGGCGGGTGAGTTTATGGGCTTTATTTCAGCCCTGCTCATGGCCTATCAGCCTCTGCGGGCCGTCGCCAATTTGCAAACCATTTTGCAAGAAGGCGTATCCGCTGGCGAACGCATTTTTACCGTTCTTGACGCATCGGACGAGATTATCGACATGACCGACGCGCCAAGCCTCGACATCCAACACGGGGCGATCAGTTTCGAAAATGTCACCTTCGGATATGCCGGACGCGACACACCGGCACTCGACGGCATCTCACTGGAAGTGCCCGCCGGACAGACCGTCGCGCTGGTCGGGGCTTCCGGGTCGGGCAAGTCGACCCTGTTGAATTTGACTTTGCGGTTTTTCGACATTGACACGGGTAACATCACAATTGACCGGCAGAATATTCGCGATGTGTCGCTCGACAGTTTGCGCGCGGCGACCGCATTGGTGACGCAAGAACCCTTCCTGTTTGATGACACGATTGCCAAAAACATCGCCTTCGGCAAAGTCGACGCCACCCAGGCCGACATCGAACAGGCCGCGCGAAACGCGGCGGCGCATGAGTTTATCTGCGCGTTGCCGCAAGGCTATGAAACGCATGTCGGCGAGGGCGGCATCCGGCTTTCGGGCGGTCAAAAACAACGCCTTGCCATCGCCCGCGCCATTTTGAAAGACGCTCCGATTTTGCTGCTTGACGAGGCAACCTCCGCGCTCGATACGGTTTCCGAAGCGCAAGTGCAAAAGGCGCTGGAAAAACTTCTTGAAGACCGCACTGCCCTCATCATCGCGCACCGCCTGTCCACCGTGATGCATGCCGACCGGATTTACGTGCTGGAACAGGGTCGTTTGCGCGAAACCGGCACGCACGGTGACCTACTGGCCGCGGACGGATTGTATGCCGAGCTTTACCGCACGCAATTTCAGGAAAGCCAAGACTGATGTTGACGGTGCGGGCCTATCAGCTCGGCGTGATGCTTGGCGGCGGGCTTTTGCCGCTACTGCTTGAACGCCGCGCCAAGGCCGGACGCGAAGACCCCGCCCGCTTGGACGAGCGCAAAGCTCGCAACATGGCGCCGCGACCGGCGGGAAATCTCGTTTGGCTGCATGCGGCATCCGTTGGCGAGACGCGCTCGGCCTTGCCCTTGCTGGCTGATTTTTTGGCCGCCCGACCGGACATACATATTCTCATCACAACGGGGACACGAACCTCGGCAACACTGGTCGGCCAGTTAAAGCACGCAAGTTTTCCCGATATTGACCGACTAATACACCAATATTTGCCGCTGGACCGACCGCTTTGGGTGAAACGCTTTCTTGACCATTGGTCGCCGCAATTGGCGATATTTGTCGAAAGCGAATTATGGCCGAACCTGTTGCTTGAGATGCGCCGTCGCAATATTCCGGCCACCCTCATCAATGGTCGGCTTTCGGAAAAATCTTTCAAATTTTGGCGGCGAGCGAAAAATTCGGCGTGCGCCCTGTTCGGCTGCTTTGACATGCTGCTCGCGCAAGACGACATTACCGCACAACGCTGGCAGGAATTGGGGCTGAAAGACATTGTGTCGGTGGGCAACCTGAAGCTCGATGCGCCGCCCCTCAATGCCGACGCGTCCGCCCTCAACGAATTGCGGGACGCCCTGCAAAACCGTCCCGTCTGGGTTGCCGCAAGCACCCACTCCGGCGAAGAGGACATAATAGCCGAGTGTCACTGGGCGTTGCGCGCCATGCATCCCGACCTCTTGTGCATTCTCGTGCCGCGCCACCCCGAACGCGGTGCAGAAATTGCCGAATTATTATCCCGTGCGGGAGAGAAACCGCCGCGCCGCAGTGCAGGCACACTGCCCTGTGCAAAGCACGCGTTTTACATTGGCGACACATTGGGTGAAATGGGATTGTATTACCGGCTGGGCGGGCTCGTGTTCATGGGCGGGTCGCTCGTGCCGCATGGCGGCCAGAATCCGTTGGAGGCGGCGCGCCTCGCCAATGCAATTTTATCAGGCCCCCATATCGAAAATTTCAGTGCGGTTTATGACATGCTCGACGCTGAAGCAGGGCTCGCCCGAATTGGCGATGCGCGGGAACTGGTCGACACGCTCGACAGTCTGTTGCGGACGCCTGCGAAATCTCAGGTACTTGCCGAAAATGCCCGCGCATGCGATGCACGCCAAGGCGGTGCACGGGCCCGCACGCTGGCCGTGCTGAACGAATTGCTGGCAAGGTCGCATGCGTAGCCCGGCGTTCTGGTATGCCCCAATTGGCGCGACGGCTATTGGCCTTATGCCATTGACGCTTGTCTACGGCGTGGCGGAAGCACTGCGGCGGCGATTAACCAAGCCTGAAAAACCCGAAATTCCGGTGATTTGCGTTGGCAATCTGACCGCTGGCGGTGCCGGTAAAACCCCGGCGGTTCGCGCGCTGGCCGACATGCTGCAAGGCGCAGGCCATCAGCCAATTGTGTTGTCGCGCGGGTTTGGCGGCCAAAATGCAGGCCCCCTTCGCGTAGACCCGACCCGCCATGTCGCCGCCGACACTGGCGATGAGCCGCTTATGCTGGCCGACGACTTGACCGTCTATATTGCCCGCGACCGACGTTCCGCCCTGCGTGCCGCGGTGTCCGACGGCGCGCAAATTGGGATTAAAGATGACGGGTTTCAAAACCCGACACTTGCGCATAATTATAATCTCATTGTTGTGGACGCCGCCACGGGTTTCGGCAATGCCCTGCTGTTGCCGGCCGGCCCCTTGCGCCAACCGCTTGCCGCAAGCGCACCGCGCATTGATGCGGTGCTGCTTGTCGGGGAAACTTCCGAGCAAATTCGCGCCGACATTGCCGCGCAACTGGGCATGGAAACCAAGCGCATTTTTAACGGCACATTGGTACCTGTTGCGCCCGACCCGAAACGCGTGCTGGCCTATTGCGGCATTGGCCGACCGGAAAAATTTTTCGACACGCTCCGGGCCTGCAATTTCGACCTGGCGGGTGAAATTTCTTTTGCCGATCACCACATGTTCAGCGACAGCGATGCCGCGCGGCTGCTGCAGGAGGCCGAAACCCTCAACGCCACTTTGATAACAACCGAAAAAGACCTTGTGCGCTTGCGCGGGGCAGAGGTGGGCTCGCAATTGGCCGCACTTGCCGCGGCTTCGGAATGCCTGCGCGTTAAACTGACACTGGCCAATGCTGATGGTCTGCGCGCAGATATTTTGTCAAAACTTGACCAGTCTCCGCATTAGCGCGGCGGCGCAAGAAGCGCCGGATCAATGCGCCGGTCGGCCCAATACATGCGCCAGTCAAGATGCGGGCCGGTCGAACGACCGGTCGAGCCAACCGTACCGATAATGTCGCCTTGGTTTACTTTTTCGCCGACCGTAACCGCCAGCGTTTCAAGATGCATAAAGACGGAGGTGACGCCCAGACCATGGTCCACGAAAATCAAGCCGCCTTCAAAATACATATCCGGCGACGCCAAAGTAACACGGCCCGCGGCGGGAGCTTTGACAGGCGTGCCCGCAGGCGCGGCAATATCAATGCCGTAATGCGGGCGGCGCGGCTCACCATTGTAAAAACGCCGTGACCCGTAAACACCGGTTATGCGTCCGGCCACCGGCCAGACAAACGCCTCGGCGAACCCGCCCTGCAAGGTGAGTTCGCTGCGCGCTTTGCGTTTATTGGCGGCCTCGCGTTTTATTTTCACCAGCGCGTCGGGCGGCGGCGTCACAAAAGCCGGAGGCAGCCCGTCAATGCGCTGTTCGACATAAGCGCGTTGTTTCAATTGAAAATCAATCGCGCGGGCGGTTTCCCCAAGGGTGAAGAGCAGGCTTTGTTCGAGGGGCGCATCGCGTCCAAAGCCCAGCACCACCTGATTTTCATATTGCGGCAGGGTGCGCCCGTTATAGAGCGCGCGCGCATCCGGTTGCAGGGTCAGTATGACCAGCCCGCCTTGGGTCAGTTCGCCGCGCATGGATTTTACGAATTTTTCGGGAAAAACCTGTGCCGCGGCATTTTGGGAAAAAGCGCCCGACAAAGCCAAGAACGACACCAGACAGACTGAAAGCGCGCGAATTCCCATCAGGCGCCTTCGCTATCCTCAGCCTGCAAGGACGCCACCGCATTAACATATGCTTCCTGCCGCGCCACGCTCCAATAGCGCAAATCCTCCAGGGCAATTGCCTGTCCGGTCACCGCGCACAGCACATGGGTTCCGGGTTTGATGATTTCGAAATCACCGTCTAGATATCGCAATTCGGCTTCACCGCCGCCCATGTCGTACCTCCTGTTTAATGTGGAAAACTTACAGCAATTCGCCCTGCGCGTCATCGTCGTGCGGCGCTTTCCGCTGACGCGGCCCTGGTTTCACCGCTTTGGGTTTCGCCGTTTCGGCACCATCGGTAATTTGCGCGGCAAGACTTCTTTCACCGGAAAGCAAAATACGCACGTCGCTGCCACTCGGCGCATCATCGGGGCGGCGCACCGCCTTGCCCGCAGCATTGGTGACCAAAGCAAAGCCGCGCTGTAGAACAGATTCATGGCTGAGCAGATTTAACTGCCGACTGAGCGCGGACACAGACTGATGTGCGGCGCGCATTGTTTCGGCCATGCGTGCAGTACGCCGACGCTCAAGATCGCTCAGGCTTTGTCGCAAAAACGCCGTGCGCTGAACCAAAATGGCCGGCGTCAAACGCGTGGCAATGCGTGCTGCACGCGTGCGGTGCACGCCAACATTAATGGACAGGCCTGCGCCGAGCCTTTGGCCCGCAGTGTCCAGAAGCTGGCGCGGCAAAGCCAGCAAATCTTCCAGCCGTGGCAGGCCGCGCGCCAGGCCCGTGACATGCGCACTCAATTGCTCGAACCGGCGGGTTTGGGCGCGCAATTGCCGCCCTTCCAAATCGGCGAGACTGGCCTGCAGGTCGCCGCGCACCGGAACCGCCATCTCGGCGGCGGCCGAGGGCGTTGGCGCGCGCCGGTCGGCGGCATAGTCAATCAGCGTGGTGTCGGTTTCATGCCCAACCGCCGAGATTAGCGGAATTTCGGATTGGGCTGCCGTGCGCGCGACGATTTCTTCGTTGAACGGCCATAAATCCTCAAGGCTGCCCCCGCCGCGCGCAACAATCAGAACATCCGGCCGCGTAATAGTCCCGTCGGCGGGCAAAGCGTTGAACCCGGCAATGGCGCGCGCTACTTCTTCGGCGCAAGTGTCACCCTGAACGCGCACCGGCCAGACCAGCACATGGCAGGGAAACCGGTCTGAGACGCGGTGCAAAATGTCACGTATTACCGCGCCACTGGGGCTGGTTATTACGCCAATGCAGGCGGGCAGAAAAGGCAGTTGCTGCTTGTTTGCCGCATCGAAAACTCCTTCGGCGGCAAGCTGTTTGCGCCGCGCTTCCAAAAGCGCCATCAGTGCGCCTTCGCCGGCCGGCTCCAGCGTGTCGACCACAAGCTGATAGCGCGACTGACCGGCAAAAGTTGTCAGCCGACCGGTCAGTATGACTTCCAGCCCCTGTTCGGGCTGCACACTCATTTTTTGCGCGACCGCTTTCCACGCCACCGAAGACAAAACGGCCTTGTCGTCTTTCACATCGAAGTAAACATGGCCCGATGCAGGCCGCGACACACGACCCAATTCGCCGCGCACGCGCACGCGCCCGAAACTATCTTCAATTTGCCGCTTAATGGCTCCCGACAGCTCGCTGACCGAAAACTCAACAAGATTTGTCTCAAACTCTTCCATGCGCCTTTGCCTTTGTAACTCGCGTTATGATAGAAGATTTCACGGGTCGGAAGTACCTTCTTATAGCGGCAATCATATGACAGAAACCAATTTCAACATACTTGTTCTGGGCGGCGGCGGGCGCGAACACGCCTTGTGCTGGAAAATTGCTGGTAGCCCAAACTGCGCGCGGCTGTTTTGTGCACCGGGCAATGGTGGCACGGCGGCGGTTGCCGAAAACATACACCTCGATGAAAAAGACCATGACGCTGTTGTTGCCTTCTGCCGCGAAAACACCATTGCGCTGGTGGTGATCGGCCCCGAAGCGCCTCTGGTCGACGGGCTGGCCGACACCTTGCAGGCCCATGAAATTGCCGCTTTTGGCCCCGGTGCCGCTGCCGCACAACTTGAAGGTTCAAAAGGCTTCACAAAGGATTTATGCGCCGAAGCCAATATTCCGACCGCCGCCTATGGCCGCTTTACCGCGCCCGAACCGGCGCATGACTATCTGAACGAACAAGCCCTGCCCATTGTTATCAAGGCAGACGGTCTGGCCGCCGGCAAGGGTGTTATCATTTGCGACACCATGGATGCCGCCCATGAAGCGATCGATTATATTTTTGACGGCGCGTTCGGCGCGGCCGGAGCCGAACTGGTGATTGAAGAATTTATGACCGGTGAGGAGGCCAGTTTCTTCGTGTTGTGCGACGGCCGCCATGCCCTGCCCCTGGCTACCGCGCAAGACCATAAGCGCGTGGGCAACGGAGACACCGGGCCGAACACAGGCGGCATGGGGGCTTACTCCCCCGCTTCCGTTATGACACCAGAACTTGTGGCGCAGACGATGGATAAAATCATCCGCCCGACGCTGGACACGATGGCCGCGCGCGGCACGCCCTACCGCGGGGTTTTATATGCCGGCCTGATGCTGACCACCGAAGGCCCGAAGCTGGTGGAATATAATTGCCGCTTCGGTGACCCCGAAGCGCAAGTTTTGATGATGCGGCTGGAAAGCGATTTAATACCGGCGCTGATGGCCTCTGCTCGCGGTGATTTGTCTGGCATAGACCTTACCTGGTCGCAAGACCCGACGCTAACGGTGGTGATGGCGGCACAAGGTTATCCCGGCAACTATGACAAGGGCACACGAATTTTGCTGGATGCCGTGGACGAGAGCGATGAACTGGTCGTGTTTCATGCCGGCACGCAAGATGCGAGCGACGGCGCATTTACGGCGCAAGGGGGCCGCGTGTTGAACATCACCGCGCGGGGCAAAACAGTGGCACAGGCTCAAGCTAAGGCTTATGCTGGATGCGAAAAGATCGACTGGCCCGAGGGCTTTTACCGCAAAGACATTGGCTGGCGCGAGATTGAGCGCGAGACAAACCAAGGGGAAAAATAATGCAAGACGAAGGTGTGGAACGCTACGGCGGAACCAAGGATGTAGCCGACAGCCACAAATTTGATGAAAAAAACCTGGAGTCTTATCTTGCCGCGCATGTTGAGGGTTTTGAAGGCCCGATGGAAGTGCGCCAGTTCAAGGGCGGTCAGTCCAACCCGACCTATCAGATTGTCACACCGAAGAAAAAATATGTTATGCGCCGCAAACCGCCCGGCAAACTTCTGCCGTCTGCCCACGCAGTTGACCGCGAATATAAGGTAATCACAGCACTGGAAAAAATCGGCTTTCCCGCGCCGCACACTTATTGCCTGTGCGAAGACGAAAGCGTGGTCGGCACTATTTTTTACGTTATGGACATGGTCGAGGGCCGCATTTTGTGGGACCCGCGCCTGCCGGATATTCCGCGCGAAGGCCGTCGCGCCATTTTCGAAGCCAAAATTTCAACACTGGCAAAATTGCACAATGCCGATTACGAGGCGATCGGGCTGGGCGATTTCGGCAAGCCGGGCAATTATTTTTCCCGCCAGATTTCGCGCTGGACAAAGCAATATCAAATGTCTGAAACGCAGAGCATCGACACGATGAACAAGCTGATTGACTGGTTGCCGGGCAATATTCCCGATGATGATGCCAATTCGATTGTGCATGGCGATTTCCGATTAGACAATATGGTGTTGCATGCCGACAAGCCCGAAGTGCTGGCCGTGCTCGATTGGGAATTGTCGACGCTCGGCCATCCGCTGGGCGATTTCACCTATCATCTGATGCAATGGTTCATGCCGTCCGAAGGTGCCTCGACCCAGACGCTGGAAGGGGTTGATTTCGACGCGCTCAATATCCCCGATGCCGCCGAATATACCCGCCTTTATTGCGAGCATACCGGACGCGACAGCATTGAGAATATGGATTTCTACATTGCCTATAACATGTTCCGACTGGCCGGCATTTTGCAAGGTATCGTCGGGCGCGTGCGCGATGGCACGGCCTCCAATGAGCATGCCGCGCTGATGGAAGATCGCGTTAAACCGCTTTCAGATGTTGGTTGGCTTTACGCCCAAAAGGCCGGTGCGGTAGGCTGAGCGCGAGCCTAAGCCCCCGCGAATTTCAGGAAAACAAGCTCGGTATCGCCATAGCTGCGCCGCTGTGTTTCGGTGAAGCCAACGGGTGCCTCGAACCCTGCACGCCGGTCTTCTTCAACCACCAGAATAGCATCGTGCGCCAGCCAGTCGCCTGTGGCCAGCGCGTCCAGCGCGGCATCGGCCAGATTCTTGCCATAAGGCGGGTCGGCAAAAACCAGATTGAAAACCGGACCGGCGCTCGACACGCGCGGCCCAAGCTGCGTGGCATCTCGGCGGTAAATTTTGGTGCGCCCCAGCACGCCGCAAGCATCGCAATTGTTGCGCAAAGTGCCGCGCACGCGCGTATCATTTTCCACAAAGAGGCAAAACTCGCCGCCGCGCGATAGCGCCTCGAGCCCCAGCGCACCAGTGCCGGCGAAGAGATCCAGCACCCGCGCGCGCGAAAGCGAAAAATCGGCTTGCGACGCAAGAATTGAAAACAATGCTTCGCGAGTGCGCTCTCCGGTGGGTCGCGTGGTTCGACCCTTGGGCGCGCTCAGCGGCGTGCCGCCAAATTCACCGCCGACGATGCGCATCAGAACACTCATTGTCGGGCGCGGTTTCTTCGCCGACCAGCTTGTGCCATTCGCGCCCCAATTGCTGGCGCAAAACGCGGCGCGGCACTTCTTCGACCTGCCCGGCTTCAAGATTACCCAGCTGGAAAGGGCCGAAAGACAAGCGGATCAACCGGTTCACCTTCAAATCCAAATGCTCGAGCACGCGCTTGATCTCGCGATTTTTGCCTTCGCGCAACGCGACGCTCATCCATATATTGCCGCCCTGCTTGCGTTCCAGTTCGGCGTCAATGCTGCGGTAGCGTACGCCGTCAATTTCAATACCGTTTTTCAAATTCGCCAGTCGCTCAGGGTCTGCCGTGCCAAATGCCCGCACCCGATAGCGGCGCAACCACCCCGTGCTTGGCAATTCGAGAAAACGCTTCAGACCGCCATCATTGGTCATCAACAAAAGCCCTTCGGTGTTGATATCCAGCCGGCCGACCGCGTTTAGGCGCGGCAGATTGGGGGGCAGTTTCTGAAACACGGTAGGACGTCCTTCGGGGTCGCGTGTTGTGGTGACAAGTCCGGTTGTTTTGTGAAAGCGCCACAGGCGTGGCGGGTCGGGGGCACCCAACAGCTTGCCATCGACACTGATTTTCTGCCGCGGCGTGACATTGAAAGCCGGCGTGTCAAGCCGTCTGCCGTCAACCGAAACACGCCCTTCGGCGATGAGCTTTTCAGCGTCGCGCCGCGAACACACGCCGGCGCGCGCCAGCACTTTGGCGATGCGCTCACCCGCAAATGCCGATTTTTCCGCCGCGCGATTTTCGGTTGCCCTTTTGTTGGATGCCCATTTTTTAGGTGTTTGCCCCATGGGTTCCGTGTAGCACGCGTCGGGGCCACCATGCTAGTGTGCGCGCATGAGCACATCCGATTACATGGCCATGGCGCTGGCTGAAGCCGAAATAGCCGCGCACGCCGACGAAGTTCCTGTCGGCGCCGTTATTGTGGCCACCGACGGTACTGTGCTGGCGCGCACCGGCAACGCCATGCGGCGCGCCAATGACCCGACGGCGCATGCCGAAATGTTGGCCTTACGCGAAGCATGTGCAACGCTTGGCTCAGACCGTCTGCCCGACTGCGACCTCTATGTGACGCTCGAACCCTGCACCATGTGTGCCGGCGCCATTTCGCATGCGCGCATCAGGCGGCTATATTACGGTGCCAGCGACCGCAAGGCGGGCGCCGTGGACAATGGCGTGGCGTTTTTCGACCAACCCAGTTGCCATCACAAGCCCGAGGTTTATGGCGGCATCCGGGAAAAGGCGGCCGCGCGTTTGCTCAAAGATTTTTTCGCCCTGCGTCGAAATGAACCTTTTTTTTGATAGCCAACCCCCGGCTGCCTCTGCTTAAATTAAACATACGCGAAGGGGAGATATCCATGAATTTCGAACACAATGACAAAACCAAAGAACTGATTGCGCGGGTTGAGGCGTTTATGGACGCCCATATTTATCCCGCCGAATCTGTCTATGCGGAACAGATGGAAGCATTTGGTGAAAATCGCTGGCAAGTGCCGGCAATTCTGGAAGAATTGAAAGAAAAGGCCAAAGCCGAAGGTCTTTGGAATTTGTTTCTGCCCGAAAGTGAACGCGGCTACGGGCTGACCAATGTGGAATATGCACCTCTCTGCGAAATTATGGGTCGCGTCGGCTTTGCGGCCGAAGTGTTCAACTGCTCGGCCCCCGACACAGGCAATATGGAAGTGCTGGAGCGTTACGGCAACGACCGGCACAAAAGGGAATATATGGAGCCGCTTCTGGAAGGCAAAATCCGCTCCGCTTTCTTGATGACCGAACCGGCAGTGGCGTCTTCCGATGCGACCAATATCGAAACCCGCATTGAGCGCGACGGCGACGAATATGTCATTAACGGGCGAAAATGGTGGTCTTCCGGTGTGGGTGATCCGCGCTGCTCAATCGCGATTGTGATGGGCAAAACGAACCCCGACGCCCCGCTGCACCAACAGCAATCGCAAGTTTTGGTGCCGCTGGATTCCCCCGGCATTGAAACTGTCCGCATGTTGCCCGTGTTCGGCTTTGATGATGCACCGCACGGGCATGCCGAGGTTGTTTTGAAAGATGTACGCGTGCCAGCTGAGAACCTTCTGCTCGGTGAAGGGCGCGGCTTTGAAATCGCGCAGGGGCGTCTTGGCCCAGGCCGAATCCACCACTGCATGCGGACAATCGGCGTGGCCGAGCGCGCGCTTGAAAAAATGTGCACCCGCTTGCTAACCCGTACAGCCTTTGGCAAACGCATTGCCGATCACAGCGTATGGGAGCAGCGCATTGCCGAAGCCCGCACCAATATTGAAATGACGCGCCTTCTGACCATGAAGGCGGCCTATATGATGGATACAGTCGGCAATAAGGTAGCCAAAAGTGAGATCGCGCAAATCAAGGTTGCTGGTCCGCGGATTGCCCTGCAAATTATTGATGACGCCATTCAAGCCCATGGCGGCGGCGGCGTGACTAAGGATTTCGGTCTTGCCAAAATGTATGCTGGCATCCGCACCTTGCGTCTGGCCGACGGCCCCGACGAGGTGCACAACCGCACCATTGCGCGCTTGGAAATGAAAAAATATCAGGACCTGACGCAAACTGGCGAAGGCGAGCTGAAAACGCTCGACGTGCCGCGCAGCTAGGCGGAAAGTTGTGCAACAAAGGGGCGTCCGCCAGTTCGGACGCCCCTTTTTTATTGGCCGTTATTTATCGCCGCCCGAAAAGGCGTTCAATATCGGCAAGCTTCAATTCGACATAAGTCGGACGTCCGTGATTGCATTGCCCGGCATGCGGCGTGGCCTCCATGTCACGCAACAGAGCGTTCATTTCTTCAATGCTCAGACGCCGCCC
>CACNWB010000009.1 GCA_902624095.1 uncultured PS1 clade bacterium | reverse complement strand
GGAGGTTGCGCTGGTTCAAGACCCGCTCGAAAAGGATGATGACGAGACACCCAAGGACGAAAACGAAATCAGCCTTGACGACATTGTTGAAGAAGATGGTGATGAGGGTGATGACGACCTTGCCGAATTTGACGATGGGGCCGTACTGGTTGACGATGAAGAAGATGACGACCTGTTGGAGGATGAGGCAGGCGATGACGAATTTATCGAAGGCGATGACGAGGACTAATCGCGTCGCCGATCACGCTGCGCCGCGCAGATGATTTTTCTTGATATGGTACCGCAGACCGTTTAGTTTCCCTCCTCTCCGGCGGGGCTTTGCCGCCGTTTAGGGGCCATAGCTCAGTTGGGAGAGCGCTTGCATGGCATGCAAGAGGTCGGCGGTTCGAACCCGCCTGGCTCCACCAAAATTTCTGGATTTGCCTTTAACTGACCGTGTCCAGCTCGACCCAGCCAATATTGCCGTCGGCGCGTCGGTGAACTAGGTTCAGCCCATTCGCGCGGCTTTTGAAGAGTACAAAAGGCATGTCGCCCAGTTCCAATTGCATCACCGCATCGCTGACGCTGAGTTGCGGCAAAACGCGGTCATTTTCGGCGATGATGACGGGCGCAAATTCTGCCGGCATTTGCCCGCTGGCAGGTTCGGGTTCAAACACGCGCTCGGCAAAAACCTGCGGGGCGGCACTCCGCCCGTTTTGCTCATGGTGGTTTTTCAGTCGTCTTTTATAGCGGCGCAATTGTTTTTCGATGCGCTCGACCGATTGCTCGAAGCTTGTGTAAATATCAGTGTCATTGCCGGTGGCGTTCAGGTAAAGGCCGCTGTCGAGGTGCAGCGAACAATTGGACTCAAAGCCATACCCTTGACGCGAGAAAACAACATTTACGTCGGCGGGACGATTGAAATATTTTTCTACCGCACCCGTCAGTCTGGCTTCGACATGCGTGCGCAAGGCTTCACCTGTCTCGATCTGGCGTCCGGTAATGTTGATTTTCATGAGTATTCCCCTTTTCTTCGTCTTGACTGCATGTCGCCGGAATCCGGCTTGACGAAACCTGTCTGTATATTTCAACAGCAGGCGGAGAATGGATGTGTCAGGCTCGCGCCTGCCGATTAGCGCATACGATAGATGCCTAACTAATAAAATTGTGCCCAAGAAACGCGACCCTGTCCAGTCGCATGATGGCTACAGCGCAAATTCCGAACCCAGATAATATTTCCGCACTTCCGGGTGCCCGACGATTTCTTCCGCTGAGCCTTCCATCAGTACCTGCCCGTCATGAATAATGACGGCGCGATCGATAATCCCCAGCGTTTCGCGCACATTATGGTCGGTGATCAGGACGCCCAGTCCGCGTCCGGTTAGCTTGGCGACGAGAGAACGAATATCGCCGATCGCGATCGGATCAATGCCGGCGAAAGGCTCGTCCAGCAAAATGAAACTCGGATTGCTCGCAAGCGCGCGCGCAATCTCGACACGGCGGCGCTCCCCGCCCGACAATGCCAGCCCAGGCGTGTCGCGCAAATGACCGATAGCGAAGTCGTCCATCAGTTCTTCAACGCGCTTGGCGCGAATATCTGGTGATGGTTCGACAGCTTCAAGAATGGCCATGATATTTTCCGATACGCTCAAAGTTCTGAAAACAGACGCTTCCTGGGGGAGATAGCCGACGCCCAGCCGCGCGCGTCGATACATCGGCAGGCTGGACACGTCATAGCCGTCCAGCATAATGCGACCGGCATCGGGGCGCACAAGACCAGTGATCATATAAAACGTGGTGGTTTTACCCGCGCCATTTGGCCCCAACAAGCCGACGGCTTCGCGCCGGTTCACACTCAATGACACATTGCGGACAACCTGGCGCCCCCGAAAGCTCTTGCTGAGGTTGAATGCGGCGAGGCCTTCCTCAGGCTGGCGCTGCCCGCCATTACTGGTGCCATTATCGGTACCAGTTTCATTATCATGGCCGGATTCAGGCTGGCTTTCTTTACTCATAGCGCCAGCCTAGCTGAATCGAAAGGCGAAGCAAAGCCGTCCAGGTTCCGCCGCTCCACAAATTCGCCTTAGGCTGCACCTCAGCGCGCACCACCGGACTTGAACTGGATGCGCGCCCTTCCGCCGCTTCGGCTGCCTTTTTGTCTGTCGCCTTTGTTGCTATTTTTTGTGCCCTTTGGTACGCCGAAAATTCGGCTGGTACCGTTGCGCAGATTGATGATAAGTCGGACGCCGGTGAGCGTGTCGGCGTCAGTGTCTTTTGTGTTGATGACGCGCACATTGCCTGTCACCGTCATTTCCTCGGCGCGGACCAGGTAAACCGCCGAATCGCCAAAAACCTCGCGCCCGTTTTCCGAGATAATGTGAACGCCTTCCGTCGCCGTGATGCGGGTGAGCCTGCGCGGGGCCGTGGTGCCATAAAACAGTGCCACTTCGCGCGCCGTGAGACTTAACGGGCCTTGTGCCAATGCCGCATTGCCCAGCAATTCGGCCTGCGTTCCGCTTCTGAACAGGGACATTTTGTCGGCTCCGATGTTTATCGGTGCATCGCTGTCAGTGGCAAAAATGCCCGCGGTTTCAGCTGCTGCCGGTGCCTGCCATATCAGCGCAAGGCACAAGACAATAAAAAGTGGTCGGGGCAGGCGGTTCATTTGCCGGCTCTTGCCGCTTTCGGGTCGATCATCAGCCGCGCGCGGTCAAAAATATAGACAGCCGGCGCCTCAGAGATTCGCAAGCCCGAAGCCTCAAGCGTGCCTTGCGGCGCGACGCCGGAGACGGGTTTTTCCGTTTGTCCGGTCCCGTCTGACGTGTCATAGAGCAAATCGACCAGCACCAGAACGAGGCCGTTATCGTCGCGATAGGTAACGCCTTCGGTCAAGTTCAAAATGCCGGTTTCATTGTTCATCAGCCCCGTTTTTGCTTCAATGACATAACCCGGAGCCGAACCCACAGGCTCGAAATGTGCGTCGACTTCGCGCAATTTGATAAGCGTATTGGAGGCGTCTTTGGTGTGGGCGGTGGCGGCGGAAATTTCATACGGTACATTTGCCGAACTGGTGCCTCGCATCACCGGCTCGCGCAGCACAATGCCGCCGCCGGAATCGGTGCCGTCGAAAATTGCCAATTGTATAATGTCATTACCGGAGCGGCTGAAAATCACCAGTAACCCAAGCACAAATACGGCAATCCCCGGCAAGACAAGCTTCAAACGGGCAACGCGGCGCGAATAGATTTCAGGATTATCGTTCATGGTTCAAATCCAGTCTGTGATCCGCCTTGGCGCGTGCGCCGATGCGCAGTCAGTGGGAAAAAATATCCAGATCTTCAAAGCCCGCGAGATCCATGGCCGAGCGCACCAGCACGAAGTCAAAACATGCTTCGGCCATCGGGCGGCGTCCTTCGCGGTCGAGCATGATTTCGAGCCGATCTTTGAGTGCGTGCAAATGCAAAACATCCGAGGCGGCATAGTTAAGCTGGGCATCCGACAGGTCCGGTGCCCCCCAATCCGAGCTCTGTTGGGCTTTTGATAAGTCGACATTGAGCAATTCGCGGCATAAATCTCTGAGCCCGTGCCTGTCGGTATAGGTGCGAGTGAGTTTGGAGGCAATCTTGGTGCACCAAAGCGGTGCCGCATGAACGCCCAAATATTGCGCGATGGCTGCTAAATCGAAACGCGCATAGTGGAAAATTTTGACCACCGCACGGTCGGACAAAAGCGCCTTTAAATTCGGCGCGTCATAATTGTCAGCTGTAAATTGCACGATATGTGTATCGCCGTCTCCCGCCGACAATTGAACAAGGCACAAGCGGTCGCGCGTGGTTTTGAGCCCCAGCGTTTCGGTATCCACGGCAATAGATCCTGAAAATGTCAGGCCGCCGGGAAGATCGTTTTTATGCAAATGAATGCTCATGCCGCCACCTTTGGTCAGATTTGCCGACGGTTTTTTGCTGTCGGGCATCGTGGCGAACCTGCCACATTTATATTGGACATGTCATAGCATATGCGCGGTGTCAACGCATATAGGTCAACTGATACCCAAGAGAATTTATCTTCAGCAAAAACCGCGCGGCCTGGCAAAGACTGACTTTACTCAAACCCGGCCTCACTCAAACAGCGAAATGCGCGGGCCTCTGGGTTTCGGGGTTTTATGGGTGTCAGGAAGGGTGCAAATGCGTTCCATGCGGGTCTCGCTGCCGTCGACATATTTCCATACAAGCTGGTCGCCGTCGCGGTACCGGGTGACCGCTTTGGGGCCCCAGCCAAACACATAAAAGTTCAAAACATTGTCTTCCCATATCATCGACGCCGAGGTGCGCGGGCAATATTCCCGCGCGCCAATGGTGAACACAACATGGCCTTCCGTGTCATTTGTGTTCAGCTCGCCAGTTGCATTGGGGCCGTAATCATGAATAACGCCTGCGGAGGTGATCACCGTGCGGTTGCCGCATTGTTCAATGCGCTCGATGTGTTCGCTGTAGCGGCCCGACACTGCGCGCCACAGCCCGCGAATGTCGTCGGCACCCTCTGCCAGGGGCTCGGTGCATTCAGCCAATATCGGTAAAGGAAAATGCGAATAGCTACATCCCGGTGTGTTGCCTTTGGGAATATCGACAGCGTTTGTGCCGGTGCCGTCAAGAGGCGGTTTCGCGCAATAATCAAGCGTACTGCCATCGCCGGCCAGCGTTGCTGGATCGGTTGTAAGTGGCGGGCGTTCGGACAAAAAGGTCAACCAGAACGCGCCGACAGAGACAAAAAGTAAAAAAACTGCGAGGCTCAGAAAAATTCTTTTCATGCGGCGAGCTTAACCGGAGTTTGTTAGGGGTCAAGAGAAGCGGCAGAGAGGCAACATCGAGGTGACGTTGACATGCTGAGCTTTTCCACGCATTTTTTAGGGTAGCCTTGAAAAAATAGTCTGAGGGAGGGTGTTGTGGGTCTCAATGTGGAAAAAACCGGCGCGGCATGCGGTGCGTTTATAACTGGTGTTGATCTGACGCAAGACCTGTCAGACGATATTGTTGGCGAAATTCGCGCGCATTGGCTGGAAAACAAAGTGCTGGCCTTTCCCGATCAGCCGATGGATGAAACGGATCTGGAGCGGTTCACTCAATATTTTGGTGCGTTCGGTCAAGATCCGTTTTTCGGGCATATTGACGGGCATGAAAACATTGCCGCTATCCAGCGCGATGCGGATGAAACAACGCCTATTTTCGCCGAAAACTTCCACTCCGACTGGAGTTTTCTCGACATTCCCCCTGCTGGCACCTGCCTGTTCGGGATCAAAATTCCCCCCATCGGCGGTAATACGCTCTTTGCCGATCAGGTGGCGGCCTATGAACGCCTGCCGGATAATTTGCGCGACAAAGCCGACAAGCTGACCGCTGTCCACTCCGCCGAGCTGGGCTATGCGCCAGACGGCGTATATGGCGATGCAGACCAAGACAGTGGACGGTCGATGAAAATAATTCCGAATGAAAAAGCGCGCGAAAAAACCGAGCATCCCTTCGTGCGCACCCATCATGAGACCGGCAAAAGAGCGCTTTATTCGTCGATCTCCTATATTCAGCGTTTCGCCGGGCTGGAAAAAGAGGAAAGCGACGCTTTATTGTTGGAGTTCTATGCCTATCAAACGGCTGAAGAGATCACCTATTCGCATAAATGGTCGGCCAATATGCTAGTCATGTGGGACAATCGCGCGCTTTTGCATGCTGCCACAGGCGGCTTTGATGGCCACGACCGATTGTTGCACCGCACAACGATTGCCGACACACGGTTCTAACGTCTCATTAATCCAGCCGCGTCACGTCATGCCCGTATATTGGGTCTTGGCGTTTATGTAAGGCCATGGGCGCAAATTTTCCGGCCATCCACATTGGGCCATAAGTTGCCAATTGGCCAAGTCTCGTTCGTTTGTGAAAGGTTTTGGTATTTGCACGTGAGCCGGCTTGCACACGGCTTGCGCGGGTTTGGCGCAAATGCTGATAGGCTTCAAGTCCGCGCGCGGGGCTAGTTTTCTGTGTCACTTCGCGCGCTACAACCCAGGCATCTTCCACCGCCATGGCCGCGCCTTGCGCCATGAAAGGCAACATCGGATGGGCCGCATCGCCCAAAATGGCAACCCGGCCGTCAACCCAGCGCGGCAGGGGCGCGCGGTCGAACAGGGCCCAGCGATAAAGCGCGTCTGCTTCGCCCAACAGGCTTGTAATGGTGGGGTGCCAGCCTTCAAAATTGGTCAGTGCTTCTTCGCGCGTTCCGCGCTCGGTCCATGATTCGGTTGTCCAGTCATCGCACTCGACCACGCCGACAAAATTTGCCAGCGTGCCTCGGCGCACTCGATAGGTCACGCAATGCTTGCCCGACCCCATCCACACGCACGCTGTCGGTCGCGGCGCATACTCACCCAGCGCCGCCATGGGCACAATCGCGCGCCAGGCGATATTTCCGGTAAACACTGGCTTTTCAGCGCCCAGTATTTGCGTGCGCACTGGTGAGTGAATGCCATCGGCACCGATCAACACATCGCCAGATATGCGCCGCCCGTCAGCCAATTGCACCTCAACCGCGTGCTCGGTTTGGCTGTAGCCGACAACCTCGGCATCGAGATGAAGCGCATCCGGACTTTGCGCGCGCAGTGCCGCTTCCAGCACCGCAATATAATCGACGCGGTATATATTCAGATAAGGCGCCCCCCAGCGTTTGATCGCGTGATCCGCCAGCGGAATCTGAAACAATTCCATTCCCGAGCGCCCCATGCGCGCTTCAATAGCCAATGGCCGGAAGGCTGTTTCCGCCAACGCCGCATCCAGACCCAAAGCGGCGAACACTTTCATTGCATTGGGCGGAATTTGAATGCCCGCGCCGACCTCGCCCAAGTCAGTGGCCTGCTCCATCACGGTGACCTCGGCTCCGTGATGCAGGAAACACAAAGCCGCGGTCAACCCGCCAATGCCACCACCGGAAATGAGTATTTTCATCAACTGTCACATTAAAATTTTTATAGTTGCTGACCACCCGAAGACATAAGCTTCACCCTTCTTGCAGGCACGAGCAGCTGAAATATTGAATATAAAAAAAGAAAATAAATTCATGTTATTTTTCTCAGTATACGAGTTTGTTAAGTAACGTTTCACTCTACGAGATACCGCGATTCTCGAGAGACAAACGAACTCTTAGTTGATCTGTAACCTAATTACCACATATCCGATAAATGAGTGTTTTTTATAATTGTTATAATTGTAATGTGGGAACGAATTTCATACGTTCGCGCTGTGGGCAGATGAAGTTCACAAAATAGGAGTAAAATATGCAAAATTTAATTATCAAAAACACTGCGCTCGCAGCCGTTTTGGCTGCCGGCACTATGCTTACAAGTGGTGCCCAAGCCGCTGCGATTGAGGGGAATGTTGGACTGACCACAGATTATATCTGGCGTGGCATGACCCAAAGTGACGGTGAATCCAGTTTCTCTGGCGGAATCGATATCTCAACTGATGGTGGTTTCTATGCAGGCACATGGGTTGGCGACGTACGTGACACCGCAGGTACCGGAGCTTCTTATGAGCTAGACGTTTATGCTGGTTATGCCGGTGAGGCTGGTTCCATTTCCTATGACGTGGGTTATATCCAGTACATGTACCCGGATGTAGATGCGGACCAAGACTTCGGCGAAGTTTATGTTGGTTTGGGCACTGGTCCAGTATCGGTCACTTATTACTATGAAGTTGATAATGATGATGGCTCAGTCGACAGCGGCGACAATACCTATTTGTCGTTCGACTATTCCACAGATATCTCAGAAGACTGGGGTGTGAGCTTGCATTATGGCATCTATGACAAGGATACTTGGACTGACGAGCAGATTGATATGTCTTTGACCCTGTCGAAAGGTGACTTCAGCTTCTCGCTCGTAGAGACAGACGATATTGGTGGCCCGGATGATGACGACACACGTGCCGTTATCTCTTACGGAATGTCGTTCTAAAAAACAAATTTAGAGCAACCTGATACGTTTATAGAATCGAAAACAGTGGCTTAGCCATTGGTATAAGCTACCTGAACTAGCTTTGTGGGGCGGAAGGGCGTTAGAAGCGTTTCCGCCCTTATTTTTATTTGATTAGATAACTATGACTGACAAGAGGCAGGAGTCGAAGCAGACGATTCGGTTGCGCAAGCGATGTCTTTACAGTTGACGCAATATAAGGACTATCTCTGTTAAGTTAAGGGAAAAACAGTTTAAAAATAAAATAGATTACTGTGTATTACTAACGATTGATGGTGCCCAGGAGAAGACTCGAACTTCCACGCCCTTGCGGGCACTAGCACCTGAAGCTAGCGCGTCTACCAATTCCGCCACCTGGGCCTATCGGCTGTTTAGAAGCCCGTGTTCCCATTGTCAATATTGCCGCAATGTTTTTGCACTTCACGCCCGCCGTTGCATGTTTTATGTCTTGCATTTATGCGTCGAGAAGAGGAGCGGGTAATGGCTGGCACACAAAAGGGCCTTGTGGTCGTTTTTGGCGGATCGGGTTTTGTGGGGCGACATATTGTGCGGCGGCTGGCAAAAAACGGGTTCAAATTGCGCGTAGTCATGCGTCGCCCCAACGAGGCTTTATTTCTGAAAACGGCAGGGCGCACGGGGCAGATCGAGCTTGTACAGGGAAATATTCGCGACGAAACGAGTTCGCGCGCCGCGCTTCAAGGGGCTTCGGCAGTAATCAATGCGGTGGGCATTTTATACGAAACCGGCCCGCAAAAATTTGATGCCGTGCAGAGCGCAGGTGCCGCTCGTTTGGCAACGCTGGCCGCCGAACAGGGCATTGACCGCTTCATTCAGATTTCTGCAATCGGAGCCGATGCCGGGTCTGCCTCTGCCTATGCGCGTAGCAAAGCCGAAGGCGAAGCGGCGATATTGGCGGCGTGTACACAAGCGCATGTTTTGCGCCCGTCCATTGTGGTCGGGCCGGAGGACGATTTCTTCAACCGCTTTGCGCGTATGGCGCAAATTGCACCTGCACTGCCGCTTATCGGCAGCGGGCTGACGCGCTATCAACCGGTTAGCGTTTTTGACGTGGCGCAGGCGGTGGCGGCGTGTTTAGACGGTGCGCCGTCGGGCATTTACGAGCTTGGCGGCCCACAAGTATACACCTTCCGCGAATTGATGGAATTGATGCTCAATAAAATCGGCAAACGCCGCCTGCTGGTACCCTTGCCTTTTGCGGCGGCTGGCATGCTGGCGCAGTTTACACGATTTCTGCCTACGCCGCCGCTGACGCCGGATCAGGTTATTTTGTTACGCTCGGACAATGTGGTCGGCGAAAATCTGCCCGACCTCGCTGCGCTAGGTATTGAAGTCACGCCGATCGCGGCTTTGCTGGACAGCTATTTGGGGCGCTATCGCGGCGGGTCAAAAACAGTTTAAAAAAGCGGCTCAGGCGAGCAGCACAAGCAAGCCGATGCCAAGGCCTATCCGGTAAATGACAAATGGCAGGAGGCCAATCTTCAGCATCACTTTCAAAAACACATGAATGGTCGCAAAGGCGAAGAGCGCCGCTAGCAGCCCTGCGACCAGCGCCGTGCCCAAAGCCTCAAATGCGCCCGCCTGAACGAGGTCGACAAGGCCAACAAGCGCGAAGGCACCAATCACCGGCATAGCCAGAAGCATGGAAAAGCGCGCCGCCAGTGTGCGATTAAAACCCAGATAGAGCCCAGCCATAATGGTAACACCGGCGCGGCTGGCTCCGGGAATTAGCGCCAGCGTTTGGGCAAATCCGATAATCAGCGCGTTGCGCATCGATATTGTTTGCACGTCGCCCCCCTCATTTGCTTCGATGTCAGACGACCGCGTCGCGTGCCTGCGGTCGGCGAGCCAGAGCGGAATTGCGAAAACAATGCTCGCCCAAGCCACAATTTCGGGTTTACGCAACGCATCCGTAACACCCAGCACCACAAGTGTCGCTCCGGCCAGCAGAACCGGCAGGCTGGCAATCACCAACACCCGAACGAGATGCGCCGGGGCGCTTGGTTGCCGGCGGACAATATCGCGCGCGCCGGCTAACATCAGCCCGACATCGCGCAAGAAATAAGCCATCACCGCCAGCAATGTGCCGGCATGCAGGCCCACATCAACAGCCAGACCGTGATCGGGAAAAGCGGTCAGCCCGTGTACCAGTTGCAAATGCCCTGAAGAGCTGACCGGTATAAATTCGGTAATGCCCTGAATGGCGGCGAGCAATAAAAGATGATCAAGACCCATGGCGCCAAGCTAGCCAGATTGCGTGCGCAGCGGCAAGTTTTTTTGGGACAGGACTGCACACTTGCTCCAAGCGGGTGGTCAGCTTAGTTTGGGAGGCATGGCAAGTCTTTTTCATCAGCCGATCTGCCCGTTTTCGCGCAAGGTGCGTTTGATGCTTGGCGAAAAGAAATTCACCGTGGAATTTGTAGAAGAACGCCCATGGGAACGTCGGCTCGATTTTCTGATGCTGAACCCGTCTGGCGAAGTGCCGGTTCTAGTTGGCGATGCGGGCACGATTGCGGGCCATTATGCAATTACAGAATGGCTCGAGGAAAAAGGCGGTGCCCTGCCGCTCATGCCGTCGGGCGGGCTGGCCCGCGCCGAGGTGCGCCGCCTGATTGCCTGGTTCGACGATAAGTTTTACGGCGAGGTTAGCCGGCTCATTACCTATGAGAAAATCGACCGCCGGTTCATGGGTAACAGTGCCGGCGGCGGTGGGCCGGATATGGAAACCGTTCGTACCGGGCTGCACAATCTTGGTCTGCACATGGAATATCTTACATATATTTTGGAACAGCGCAGCTGGCTGGCGGGCGGGGATATTACGATTGCCGATCTGACGGCGGGGGCGCATTTGTCATGTCTGGACTTTACAGGCGATGTGCCCTGGCAGTCATGGCCGGTCGTACGCGACTGGTATGCGCGCATTAAATCGCGACCCAGTTTCCGCCCGCTTTTGGCCGATACGGTCGCGGGCATGCGCCCACCGGCCTATTATATCGATCTCGATTTCTAGGGCGGGTGATGCAAACCATTCCAGATGATAAAGCTGAAGCTTTTACTGTGGCGCTGAAACAGGCCGCAGGCGATGAGGGTTTTGATATTTGCCGCATCACGCATCCGCACGCGATACCCCAAGCCCACGAACGTCTGCGCGCTTTTCTGGACAATGGCTATCATGGTGACATGGACTGGATGGCGCGTGATCCGGAGCGGCGCGCGCATCCGGCGGAATTGTGGTCGCAAGTGAGGTCGGTGATTGTGCTCGGCATGAATTATGCGCCGGCCGAAGACCCCCTGCCCGATTTGCACGCGCGTGACAAAGGCGCGATTTCGGTTTACGCACAACGCCGCGATTATCACGATGTCATCAAGAAAAAACTCAAAAACATCGCGCGATGGATGGTCGCGCAATCAGAGCTCGATGTGAAAGTTTTTGTTGATACGGCACCAGTCATGGAAAAGCCACTGGCCGCCGCCGCGGGACTGGGCTGGCAGGGCAAGCACACCAATCTTGTATCGCGCGATTTTGGCTCATGGCTGTTTCTAGGCAGTATTTTCACCACTGCTGCGCTGCCTGTCGATGCACCGGAAACCGACCATTGCGGCGGCTGTCAGGCGTGCCTGGATATTTGCCCCACCAATGCGTTTCCCAAGCCCTACAAGCTGGATGCGCGCCGTTGCATTTCCTACCTGACGATTGAACACAAAGGTACGATACCAACCGAATTTCGTGCCGCAATGGGCAATCATATTTACGGCTGCGATGATTGTTTGGCGGTTTGCCCGTGGAATAAATTTGCTCAAACCGCGCGCGAGGCCAAACTCGCGCTGCGCGCGGATCTGAAACTGCCCGATCTGGAAGCGCTGGTGCAACTGGATGAGCAGGCGTTTCGAGATTATTTTGCCGGCTCGCCTATAAAGCGCACCGGGCGTGACCGGTTTGTCAGAAATGTGCTGATAGCGGTAGGCAATATGGAAAGTTTGAGCGACACGATGCGCGCGTGTGTTGAGGCCTGTCTGGACGATACGGCACCCACCGTACGCGCTATGGCAGTATGGGCGCTGGCATGCCATGATCCGGCCCGCGCGCGCCATCTTGCTTCCGCACGCCTAGCCGAAGAAGCTGATACGACTGTACGCGATGAATGGCTGGCGTTGGCATTATGACAAGTTCTAGAATCGGCCATCTTCTGTTCATCGGTTTCGGGTTTTGTGCCGCGGCGCTGGCACCGCTTCTGGCACAAAATGGTTGGCAGATCAGCGCGACTTTACGCGACCGGTCGCGCGCGTCGGAATTGGCGAAAAAAAACATTACCCCGCTTTTCCTAGATACTGATTGGGAAATGGATACCTATTCGCATGTTCTGGTTTCTGCGCCTCCGGCGCGCGATGGCTCGGACCCGGCTTTTGACGCGCTGGCATCGCGCCTTGATGCGTTTGCGCTCGATTGGGTTGGCTATCTGTCGACCACGGGCGTTTATGGTGACCACAATGGCGCATGGATAGACGAGGAAACACCCCCGGGCCCGCTGGGTGCGCGTGGGCAAAGGCGCGTGGCGGCCGAGCAGCGTTGGTCGGAATTTGGCGACTCCCACGGGTTTTCGGTTCAGCATTTCAGGCTGGCGGGAATATACGGGCCGATGCGTAATGCGCTGGCAAGCTTGCGCGTGGGCACGGCGCGACGTATTCACAAGCCCGGTCAGGTGTTTTCGCGCATTCATGTGGATGATATTGCGCGAATTTTGTTTGCTGCTCTGCATAGCGATATAGGCTCACGCAATTTCAGTGTGTGCGACGACGAACCAGCACCGCCGGCCGATATTGTTGCTTATGCGGCGGATTTGTTGGGGGTCGAACCGCCACCTGTGCAGCATTTTGAAGATGCGGATTTGTCGGAAATGGCGCGGAGTTTTTACGCAGAAAACAAGCGCATCCGAAATGACCGCATAAAAACCGAACTGGGCGTCACTCTGTCATACCCGACCTATAGGGAAGGCCTGACCGCCTTGTTCAAAAGCGGCGCGTTTTAGTTTTAAGCATTTTTGTCCAAAAGCTCTTCGATAAGCCGGATGAGCGCGTCGATTTGGTGCGGTTCGGAAAGCCGGTGGTCGCCGCCTTTCAGGAAATGCATCTCAACCTCATCTGTTGCAAGGCGTTCGGCAAGCTCCAGGGACAATTGCCACGGCACAGCGGTGTCTTGTTGGCCGTGGATGATGCGCACGGGAACAGAAATATTGATGGTGTCGCCCAGCAATAAATGGTTGCGACCGTCCAATATTAGATTATGCGTGATTGGATAGCCTTCGGGGTCATATTCCGACGGGTCGTATATCAGCCCCTCACTTTCAAGTTTTGCGCGCGCGCGATCGGAAAACCTGTCCCACATGAGGCGTTCGGTCATGTCGGTAGCTGGCGCAATCAACACCAGACCGGCAACCCTGTCGGGCCGGTCAAGCGCGGCGAGCATTGATAGCCAGCCGCCAAAACTGGACCCCACCAAAATTTGAGGGCCTTGCGTCACCGTGTCGAGAATGTGGGGTATGTCGCCGCGCCAATGGCTGATGGTACCGTCTGTGAAAGTGCCGGTGGAACTGCCATGGCCGAAATAATCAAAGCGCACGAAATTCTGCTTGCGCTCAGCCGCCCATGATGCCAGTGCCAGCGCCTTGGTGCCGCCCATATCAGAGCGGAAACCACCGCAAAAAATGACGCCGGGTGTGGTCTGCGTCGCCTCATCAATTTGCGCGCTAAAGGCTAGGCGCTGGGGTCCAAAGTCGGCACATTGGCGTTCGGTGTAATCGGGTGAAATATCGGGGCCGGAGATGGAGGTCATGCGCCGCTCATTTGTTTACAATTTGGAGAGGCCTGTATAGCATATTTTTGAGAGGTAGGCGCGGATTGAGCTTGCCGACCCTTAAATTCGGCCCTATTGGCCGTGAAAGAGTTCCCGCCCATGGTGTCACCGCAATCCTACCCAGACCTGACAGGGATCACCGTCGCGCAAATTATTCCCCGGTTGAATGTCGGCGGCGCGGAGACGACAACGCTTGAGATTGCGCGCGCTCTGCTGGCAGCAAATGCACGGGCGCTGGTTGTCAGCGAAGGCGGCGCGCTAGCCGATACGCTGGCTGCGGCGGGTGCGGAGCTCGTTAATATGCCGGTTGCCTCGAAAAATCCGTTTGTGATGGCGGCCAATATCTGGCGTTTGCGGCAATTGGTTGAAGGCGAAAACATCAATATTCTGCATGCGCGGTCACGTGCACCGGCCTGGTCGACATTGGCCGCCGCGCGCGCCGCGCATGTGCCGATGGTGACGACCTATCACGGTCTTGTACATGAACGCCCGCGTCCGAAGGTTTGGTACAATTCGGTGATGGCGCGCGGCGATGCCGTGATTGCGAATTCGGAATATACGGGAGAATTGATCCGCCGTGTGCACGGTATTGATAATGCCCGCCTGCGCGTGGTGGCGCGCGGTTGTGATATCTCGGCGCTTGCGCCCGAAAATATCAGCGCCGATATGCGCGCCGACCAACGTCGCGCTTGGGGCGCGTCGGTCGATGATTTTGTGATTTTGTGCCCGGCGCGGATTACCGAACTGAAAGGGCAGGATGTTTTGCTTGCGGCACAGGCCCAACGGCCCGCTGACGCCCGACCATTTGTTGTTTTTGCCGGAAGTGCTGAGGGTCGTGCCGAGTATTTCGCCGCGCTTGAGCGGCAGGTGACAGAGGCGGGTTTGACCAAGCGTGTATATTTTGCCGGTCTTGTGCGTGATATGGGCCGCGCTTATGCATCTTGCGATCTGGCAATTCTACCGTCTGTACGCAGCGAACCCTTCGGACGCACCATTGTCGAAGCACAAGCCGCCGGTCTGCCGGTAATTGCCAGCGATGCCGGCGGTTTCCGTGAAACAATAATTTCGCGCCCGCCCGAAAATGGCGGCACCGGATGGCTGGTGCCGCCCGGCGACGCCACCGCCTTGGCGCGGGCCATGGAAGCGGCGATGACGCAAAGCGCCGTGGCGCGGGCGCAAATGGTGTCAAACGGGCGCACGCATGTTGAAGCAAATTTTCGCCAGGAGGTCATGTGCGCGAAAACGCTGGCGATTTATGCCGAGCTGACCGGTCGGGCTTGCGACAGGTGAGCGAACCCGGCGGCCGCCTGCTGGTCGGGCTGGGCGCACCTGGTGGTGCATTGGCCAATGCAATTGGCCGTCACCGCGATGATGTGTCGCTAACGGTTCTCATTAGCCCCGCACAGCAGGATGAAGCAACCGGAGCCGATGAGGTATGGGTGTTCACACGGCTTGGACCCATCGGCTTTCTCGCGCTCATACGGCGCATTTCGTGGCGTCGGTTTGAGCGTGTCGACCAGTTCCGCACGGGTGCATTTGGATGGCTGAAATACTGTGTCTGGCCGCGCCCGCCATGGTTTTACCTGTCCGGCGACGGTGAGGGTCCGAACCCACGTGCTTAAATTTGCCGTTGACTTCTCAGAATACTCGCATAAACCTTGGCATCAGAACCCCGCAAGGTTCCCCGATAATTGTAGAAGGAATGAGCCCATCGTACGCAGACCACTCGCCGCGCAACCGTCCCGGGAAGGACCGCGCATTAACGGCATGATCACTGTTCCAAAGGTACTTGTAATTGGCGCCGATGGCGAAAAACTGGGGGTGGTTGACACGGACTCGGCCCTTGCCATGGCCGAGGAAGAAGGGCTCGACCTCGTAGAGGTTTCACCGAATGTTTCGCCGCCCGTGTGCAAAATTCTGGATTATGGCAAGCTGAAATACCAGGAACAGAAAAAAGCGAGCGAGGCGCGCAAACGCCAGAAAACGGTCGATGTCAAAGAAATAAAAATGCGGCCGAACATCGACAAGCATGATTACGATGTAAAAATGCGCAGCGTGACAAAATTCATCGGCGAGGGTGATAAGGTGAAAGTGACCATGCGGTTTCGTGGCCGCGAAATGGTGCACCAAGAGCTTGGCATGCAGGTGCTCACCCGAGTGCGTGAAGAAGTCGACGAGATCGCCAAGGTCGAGGCCAGCCCAAAGCTGGAAGGCCGCCAGATGATGATGGTACTGGCTCCGCGTACTACCTGATTTTTAAATTCTAATTTTGTATTTCGGGCAGGTCATGCATCAGATCCGGTCTGTCCGTTATAATGGCGCTTACGCCGAGGCGCGCCAAACGCTCCATATCTGCTAGTTCATTGACGTTCCAGGCGCTCACGTTCAGTTTAAGGCGGGTTGCGCAGGCCATGTTGTCGGGCGTTACGTCCTGATGAAAAGCAAACCAGTGTTGCCCCCCGGCGGCGGCAATCGTAGCCAGCATTTTTTCGCCATGCGTCTGACCCGGTTGGTCACGCCAGTCATGTTTACCCAGCCATTTGGCGCCGGCGGCGGAGGCTGCGCGTAATTGCCCGCGAAGGCCCGAAAGCGGCGTTTCAGGGTCGCAATCCGGATCGGTAACAAAAAGGGGCGGGGTTGTATGGGCAATAGGCAGTTCAGGAAATGCGGCACGCACATGCTCCAAACACCGCCAGTCAAATGAGACGACATGCGTGCGTGCGCGCACGGGTGAGGTGGCCAGTGTTGTACAAAACAAATCTGCCAAATGGCCAGCGTGCGCGTCAGTGTCGTCCAGTAAGTGGGTTTTTAGTTCGCAGTAAAGGCGAAATTCTGGGCCTGTTCGATTAGCAATCAGCTGGTTAACCGCGTCAAAGTCGGGGATGCGGGCGCCGTCTATCGGCGTTTGTCCGGCGCGGGTTTGGCTGTAGGCGCTGTCCGGTTGCAGCCGGCCGACATCCAGCACGTCAAGTTCGCTTCGGTCAAGTTCGCGTATTCTAGGTGTGGGGGCTGTAAGCCAGTTTCCACTTTCGCGCGTGGCTTCGGGCTTCAGTCGGTCATCGTGATGGATAACCAGCCTGTCGTCGCGTGTGTGCTGAATGTCGCATTCTATACCGTCAACGCCGGCATTAATGGCATTACCAAAAGCTTCCAAGGTGTTTTCCGGCCATAAATTGGCGCCGCCGCGATGGGCAATATTGAGGGGTCGTTTCATGGAGCAGATTTCCTCATATGCTCGGAGCTTTCATGTAACACATATTATAAACGGTGCGTGAATGTTGCATTTTTCACCAAGATGCGTATAAAACGACCGCGCACGGGTTTCCAATGCGTCAGAACCGGCTGGCTGAAAAGGGCTGCCAGGCTGGTTTCAAAGGTCACCTCGAACGAAGGAAAAGCGAAATGCCCAAAATGAAGACCAAAAGCGGTGCCAAAAAGCGTTTCAAGCTAACAGCATCAGGCAAGGTTCGTGCCGGTCAGGCGGGTAAACGCCACGGCATGATCAAACGTACCAACAAACAAATCCGTAACCAGCGCGGCACGGGAATTCTGTCGGAACCCGATGCCCGCATCGTACGGAAATTTCTGCCAAACGGTTAGGGGGCGAAAATGTCTCGTGTAAAACGCGGCGTGACGTCCCACGCACGCCATAAAAAAGTTCTTGCCAAGGCCAAGGGTTATTACGGCCGGCGCAAAAATACCATTCGTGTTGCCAAACAAGCGGTCACCAAAGCGGGGCAGTACGCTTATCGCGACCGGCGTACGCGTAAGCGCAATTTCCGCGCTCTGTGGATCCAGCGCATCAATGCCGCCTCGCGCATGCACGGCCTGCCTTATGGCCGGTTTATCGACGGTCTGGGCAAAGCCGGCATTGAGGTTGACCGCAAAATGTTGGCCGACCTTGCCGTTCACCAACCGGCGACATTTGAGGCTCTGGTCGGCAAGGCTCGCGAAGCGCTCGGTTAATAGCCGGTTTGAGGTGGATTTGCGTGTCGTGCACATGCGATTCTTATGGCATAAGAGTCTTGTGGCATAACAAACTTGTGACCATCAGGAGCCTTCGGCATGCAAGACGAAACGGGCGCGGTTGAAACTCGAATAATGGACGCGATTGCGGCGGCGACAAACCTATCGGCGTTAGAAGATGTGCGTGTCGCGGCGCTGGGCAGAAAGGGAGAAGTTTCTGCGTTGCTCAAAACGCTGGGCGATATGAGTGCCGATGACCGCCAGCAGCTGGGCCCTGTTTTCAATCAGCTTAAAATACGTGTCACGGAAGCCTTGCAAAGCCGCCGTGCAACGCTGGAGGCCGAAGACATGTCGCGGCGTCTGGCATCGGAAACGCTTGATATGACCCTGCCCGTTGACACCGACGCGCAATTTGAAGGGCGTATTCACCCGGTCAGCCAGACGATGGAAGAGCTATCGGCGATTTTTGCCAGCATGGGCTTTGACGTGGCCGAAGGCCCGGATATTGAAAGCGAGTTTTACAATTTCACCGCACTAAATATTCCCGAAGCCCACCCCGCGCGGCAAATGCACGACACGTTCTATCTGACGACGGAAGAAGACGGCGAGCGGCTTCTGCTGCGAACGCATACAAGCCCCGTGCAGGTGCGCACAATGCAGGCGGGCGACCCTCCCTTCCGGTTTATCGCGCCGGGGCGCACCTACCGGTGCGACAGCGACCAAACGCACACGCCGATGTTTCACCAAATCGAGGGGTTGGTGGTCGATGAGGCCACGCATATGGGGCATTTGAAACACACACTGGAAGCATTTTTGACGGCGTTTTTCGAGGTCGATAATGTCGCCATCCGGTTCCGGCCGAGCTATTTCCCCTTTACCGAGCCCAGCATGGAGGTCGATATGCGGTGCCACCGTGACGGCGACAAGCTGGTGGTCGGCAGTGGTCATGACTGGATGGAAATTGGCGGTAGTGGTATGGTCAATCCGCATGTGCTGACCCATGCTGGCATTGACGCGGAAAAATATCAGGGTTTTGCCTTCGGCATGGGCATCGACCGCTTGGCCATGCTGAAATATGGCATGCCCGATTTAAGGGCCTTTTTCGGTGCCGATTTGCGGTGGCTGAAACATTATGGTTTTCTGCCGATTGACGTGCCCGGACTGGCAGGGGGCCTGTCCAACAAATCGCTGGCGCCGAAATAGGAGAGAGGTATGAAATTCACGCTCTCCTGGCTCAAAGATCATCTCGATACGTCCGCTTCGCTCGACGAGATCGCCGACAAGCTGACACTTGTCGGGCTGGAAGTTGAAGCGCTGGTCGACCCGTCGGAAACCTTCGCCAATTTTGAGGTAGCCGAGATTATCGCCACTGCGCCGCATCCGGAAGCCGATCGATTGCAAATCTGCACGGTCAAAAGTGGCGGCGGCGAACAGCAACTCGTATGCGGTGCGCCCAACGCGCGCGCCGGCCTCGTCGGTATATTGGCGCAGGAAGGTGCGGTAATACCGGCCAGCGGCATGGTTCTTGGCAAGGCGAAAATTCGCGGTGTCGAAAGCCGCGGCATGATGTGTTCAGGCGCCGAACTTGGTCTGAATGACGACCATGACGGCATTATTGAACTGGAGGCAGGTGCGAGCATTGGCAGTCCGGCGGCGATAGCATTGGGGCTTGATGACCCGATGATCGAAATTGGCATCACGCCGAACCGACCCGATTGTCTGGGCGTGCGCGGTATAGCCCGCGATCTGGCAGCTGCCGGTTTGGGCACGTTGAAAGAGGATATCACGCGCCCCATCAAAGCGGAAAAAAAGGGCGTCACCCCGATTGAGGTGAGCGGAGAAAGCTGTCCGGTATTCGCCGGATGCCGCATTGAGGGGGTCAAAAACGGGCCGAGCCCCGACTGGTTGCGCGCGCGGCTTACGGCCATAGGGCTGAAGCCGATCAGTGCGCTTGTCGATATCACCAATTATATTTCCTATGATCGCGGGCGTCCGCTTCATGTCTATGACGCCGACACGCTTGCCGGCACGGTACAGGCACGCCAGGCCAAGGCGGGCGAAAGTTTCGTTGCACTGAACGAGGAAACTTACGAGCTAAATGCCACCGATTGCGTCATCGCCGATGAAAGGGGTGTGCTTGGTTTGGCCGGTATTATGGGCGGTTTGGCGTCGGGCAGTACGCTACAGACAAGAAACGTGCTGGTCGAAAGCGCTTGGTTTGATCCGGTGGCGATTGCGCTGTCGGGCCGTCACCACAATATTGACAGCGATGCACGGTATCGTTTTGAGCGGGGGGTTGATACGCATTCGGTCGAAATGGGTTTGAATCTGGCCGTGCAGATGATTGTTGAAATTTGCGGCGGCACTATATGTGCGCCGGTTATGGCTGGCGCGGTGCCCGATAAAAAAAAGACCGTGCGTTTTGAGCCTGCGCGTGTGCATCAGCTTACCGGCCTTGAAATTGACGAAGCCGACATGCAGGCCATCCTAACCCAACTGGGCTTCGAAGTGAAAAAAGGCAAGCCTTGGCAGGTGGATGTACCCAGTTGGCGCCCAGATATTGATGACGCCACACAAGGAGCCGATATTGTCGAAGAAATCGTTCGCATTTACGGGCTGGACGAAGTGCCAGCAACGCCCTTGCCGCAAGCCGCGGGAATTGTCCGGCCAAGCCTGACATTGGCACAACGCCGCGCGGGTTTGATGCGGCGCGCGCTGGCCGGACGCGGGCTGGTCGAGGCGGTTACTTGGTCGTTCATATCGGCAGAACACGCCGCCGCATTTGATGTGGCGCAGGGGCTGGAGCTTGCCAATCCCATTTCATCCGATCTCAGCCATATGCGCCCGTCGCTTTTGCCCGGCCTGATGGTCGCTGCGCAAAAAAACGCCGATCGCGGCGCACGGGTGATCAATCTGTTTGAATTGGGCAACGAGTTTAAAGCCGCGACACCAGGCGCGCAGCGTTTTGCTGCCGCCGGATTGCGCGCTGGTCTCGGCGGGGTCAAAACCTGGACCGCCGCGGCGCGGCCGGTTGACGCTTATGCGGCGCGCGCCGATGCCGAAGTCGCGCTTGCGGCTTGCGGCGTAGAGACCGAAACGTTGCAGGTTTTGTCGACTGATACGGTAAACGGAGCCGGATGTTACCATCCCGGGCGTTCCGGCATTTTGGCGCGCAACCCACGCGAGCCGATGGCGGTTTTTGGCGAATTGCATCCTGCACTGTTGGCGCGTTTTGATATTGATACTCCGATGGTTGCTTTCGAAGTGTGGCCAGAAACTGTGCCGGAGCCGAAAGCACCCAAACAGGCCGGCGGTGACATCGCGCGTCCGGCGCTGGCGCTGTCCAATCTGCAAATAGTAAGGCGCGATTTTGCCTTTGAGGTGGAAAGCCAAATTCCGGCAGCAGATATTGTGCGCGCAGTGCGCGGTACCGACAAAAAGCTCATCACCTTGGTGCGTGTTTTCGATGTGTTCGAGGGTGGGCAATTGACCGAGGGCATGAAATCTGTCGGACTTGAGGTTAGCATGCAACCGGCACAAGTGACTTTGACTGATGCCGAGATCGAAGCCGTATGTGAAAAAGTGACAGCGGCGGTGGTCAAGGCCACAGGTGGCCGCCTGCGCGGCTGAGCACCAGCATTTCTCTTTGCATTTTGACGCATTGGCGAATACGCCCGCCAGTGATATATCGCTTTTATGACAGTTCAAAAAAACATCCGTAATTTTGCGATTATCGCGCACATCGACCATGGCAAGTCTACGCTTGCCGACCGCCTGATACAACTGACTGGCGGGTTGTCGACGCGCGAAATGCAGGAACAGGTGCTGGACAATATGGAGCTCGAGCGTGAGCGCGGCATTACCATCAAGGCGCAAACCGTTCGGCTCAATTATCAGGCGGCCGACGGCCAGTCCTACCAGCTCAATCTAATCGATACGCCCGGCCATGTCGATTTTGCCTATGAGGTTAACCGCTCGCTGGCGGCGTGTGAGGGCTCGCTTCTTGTGGTTGACGCCAGCCAGGGGGTCGAGGCCCAGACGCTCGCCAATGTCTATCAGGCGATTGAGGTCGATCACGAGATTGTGCCGGTACTGAATAAGGTGGATTTGCCAGCGGCGGATTGCCCACGCGTGTGTGGGCAGATCGAAGAAGTCATCGGGCTCGACACGTCCGGCGCGGTCAATATTTCGGCCAAAACAGGGCTGGGTGTCGACAATGTGCTGGAAGCGATTGTCAAGCAACTGCCCGCACCCGACGGCGATGATGCCGCGCCACTCAAGGCCATGCTGGTCGATAGCTGGTATGACGCTTATCTGGGTGTGGTGGTGCTGGTGCGGATTATCGATGGCACACTGACAAAGGGCCAGAAAATCCGCATGATGTCGACCGGCGCCACGCATTTGGTCGACCAGGTGGGCGTATTCCGGCCAAAGCGCAACACGGTAGACGCGCTTGGCCCCGGCGAAATCGGTTATTTCACCGCTGCCATCAAACAAGTGGCCGACACCCGCGTCGGCGATACGGTGACGGAAGATCGCGTGCCGTGCGCCGATATTCTGGACGGGTTCAAGCCTTCCCAGCCTGTAGTTTTTTGCGGGCTGTTTCCCACGGATTCAAGCCAGTTTGAGGATTTGCGCGAAGCCATGGCAAAGCTGCGGTTGAACGATGCGAGTTTCGACTATGAAATGGAAACCAGCGCGGCGCTGGGTTTTGGTTTCCGGTGTGGTTTTCTGGGGCTTTTGCATTTGGAGATTATCCGCGAGCGCATTGAGCGCGAGTTTGATATCGACCTTATTACAACCGCGCCATCAGTGGTCTACCACCTGCATATGCATGACGGATCAGTTATCGAATTGCACAATCCGGCGGATATGCCGGAGGTTGTAAAGGTCGACCATATCGACGAGCCGTGGATTGATGCTTCGATTTTGGTGCCGGACGAATATTTAGGGGCCGTGCTGAAACTCTGCGAAGACCGGCGCGGACGCCAGAAAAATCTGAGCTATGCCGGCTCGCGCGCCATGCTAGAATATGCCCTGCCGTTGAATGAGGTAGTGTTCGATTTTTACGACCGGCTCAAATCTGCCACGCGCGGTTATGCCAGTTTCGATTATCAATTGAGCGATTATAAAACCGGCGATCTGGTTAAAATGTCCATTCTCGTCAATTCTGAACCGGTGGATGCGCTGTCGACCATTGTACATCGTGAGCGCGCCGAGATGCGTGGGCGGGCCATGTGCGAACGGCTTAAAGATCTGATTCCGCGGCATTTGTTCAAAATTCCCATTCAGGCGGCACTTGGCGGCAAAATTATCGCGCGCGAAACCATTGCCGCATTGCGCAAGGATGTGACGGCCAAATGTTATGGCGGCGATGTGAGCCGCAAGCGCAAACTGCTCGACAAGCAAAAAGAAGGCAAAAAGAAAATGCGTCAGTTCGGCAAGGTCGACATTCCCCAGGACGCGTTTATTTCCGCGCTCAAAATGGACGATTAGGCGCATCACCGCTTGTTTTCAGTTGGTGGGCAGGTATATTCGCTTTTCTGGACAGGTGGCCGGCGCTAACATAGCTTGGGGAACGTATGCGAACCTCAGCCCGCCTTGCGATAGGGCAGGGTGGCGTTGGCACGCTGACCGAGAGGACAGGTGGCCGAGTGGTTGAAGGCGCACGCTTGGAAAGCGTGTAGGCGTTAACGCGTCTCGAGGGTTCGAATCCCTCTCTGTCCGCCACATCCTCTTAATAGAGTTTTTCTATTTAATTCTAGTTATGTTTTAGGTGAAGCGGGCTTGCCATTTCAGACCAATATGAAAAAAGGAAATAATGCTAGAGCATTGCTTAAAATAAAGGCAATGACCCCACTAGCCCCAATACCGACCTAATTCATTTTTAGATAAAATTTTAATATCAATTTTTGGCAAACAAATGAATATCTCTGTCTTGAGAATTCCAGTAATGTACAAGGGCATAGAACCAAAAACCATTCAGGAGTGGCTCAATAATAGCATCTAAAATAGCGAGATTTAGGGCTACGTCTAAAAAGGTGTAGCTCCATAGTGAAGCAATACTAAAATGGCCAATCGTATAAATAACGGCAAGAAATGTGGGCCCCAGTTTATTGTGAGCAAATTTATGCAGGACAAAGAACCAGAAACCATTAATCATTGGCTCTATAATTGCATCTGCTGAAGCGAGAAGAAAATCCACATTAAAAATTATTGTCGCACATATCCATGAAATGAATATATGACCTATGGTATATATAATAGATAAGCCAAAGCTGCTTAAAGAGTGAATGAGAGTGTTTATTTTACTGGCTATTAAAATAGGTTTCATAAGGCGCTACACACTGAAAAACAATTTAGAACGATATTAATTATTAATTGCATACAAAAATAGGTAACAAAAGCCCTAAAATGCATTAGTGCAATAAAAAATCAGCGCAGGCCTGGCGCAATCCGCTGGCCGTAATAGTCCAGCTAAACTTGTTGGACGTTTTGTAGATCGACACCTTTGGTGTATAAAATGTTGATTGGTTTCAGGTATTTAATTACTGGTTCGGCGGATGAACTGTCCGCCATTTTTTTGAAAATGGGGCCGCCCTGAAATGTGGAGCCTGCGGCGGGTTCATATTGGGAGAGCAAAATGACACAGAGAACGACATTGGCGGGCCTTCAAATTGACACACAGCTTGCGGATTTCATCGGAAATGAGGCTGTTGTGGGCACTGATGTGACGGCCGATGCTTTCTGGTCGGCGGCGGCCGAAGTCGTCAATACACATCGCGACGTGAACAAAGTATTGCTCGCCAAGCGCGACGACTTGCAAGTTAAGATTGACGCGTGGCATGTGGCGCAAAAAGGCCAACCGCACGATGCGCCCGCCTATCGTGCATTTTTGGAAGATATCGGCTATCTAGTTCCGGAAGGGCCGGATTTCCAGATCGAAACCGCCAATGTTGACCCTGAAATTGCAAAAATTGCTGGCCCGCAGCTTGTGGTGCCAGTAAAGAATGCACGATTTGCGGTCAATGCGGCCAATGCCCGTTGGGGCAGTCTTTATGATGCGTTTTACGGCACGGATATTATTCCCCAAGACAGCGAAATGGCGCCAGTTGGCAGCTACAACCCGACACGTGGCAGTGAAGTAATACGCCGTGCCAAGGCACTGCTTGACGAAATTGCCCCGCTTGACGGTGTTTCGCATGCCGACGTGACTGGATACACGATTGCTGAAGGAGAGTTGGTAGCCGCCCATGTAGGCGGATCGGCCAGTCTTGTTAGTCCAGAAAAATGTGCAGGCTTTCAAGGCGAAGGCAATGCGCCCTCCGCCATTTTGCTGAAAAATAACGACCTGCATGTCGAGATTATGATCGATGCGGGCCATAATATCGGCAGGGACGATCCAGCACATGTTGCCGATGTCCTGATGGAGTCGGCCGTTACTACAATTATGGATTGCGAAGACAGTGTGGCCGCCGTTGACGGTGAAGACAAGGTTGAGGCCTATCGCAATTTGCTCGGGCTTTTGAAACGCGACATTTCCGTGTCGATGAAAAAGGGTGGCCGAGAAATCGTGCGCAAGCTGAACGATAACCGCACCTATCACGATTTGGCGGGTGGCCAGTTCACGTTACCCGGTCTGTCGACCATGCTGATCCGCAATGTCGGGCATCTGATGACCAATCCCGCGATCCTGGACGACCGTGGCGACGAAGTGCCCGAAGGCATTATGGACGCGCTGGTAACCGGGTTGCTTGCCAAGCATGATTTGGGCAAAGCCGATGCCGCACTGAAAAACAGTCCTGCCGGGTCGGTCTATATCGTGAAACCGAAAATGCACGGGCCCGAGGAAGTGGCTTTCACCGATACGCTGTTCGCTTCTGTGGAGGCAGCACTTGGCTTGCCGGCCCTAACCATGAAAATGGGGATTATGGATGAAGAACGCCGCACGACGGTCAATCTGAAAGAATGTATTCGTGCGGCCAAACAGCGGGTGATTTTCATCAATACTGGTTTTCTCGATCGCACGGGCGATGAGATTCATACCTCGATGGAAATGGGTCCGATGATCCGAAAAGCGGAAATGAAGGCGACGGGCTGGCTCAACGCCTATGAAGACTGGAATGTTGATATCGGTCTGGCGTGCGGCCTGCAGGGGCGTGCGCAGATTGGCAAGGGCATGTGGGCCATGCCCGATTTGATGGCCGATATGTTGGAGCAGAAAATAGGCCAGCCTCGCGCCGGTGCCGATTGTGCGTGGGCGCCCTCACCAACGGCGGCCACAGTTCACGCCATTCACTATCACCGTGTGGATGTGGAAGCCGTGCAGAATGATTTGAAAGCGCGGCAACGCGCGCCACTGGACACAATCTTGACCATGCCGGTCGAAACTCATCCGCAATGGAGCCCGGAAGATGTTCAACAGGAATTGGACAATAATGCGCAAGGTATTTTGGGTTATGTGGTGCGTTGGATTGACCAGGGTGTAGGGTGCTCGAAAGTGCCCGATATTCATGATATCGGTTTGATGGAAGACCGCGCAACATTGCGAATTTCGAGCCAGCATATTGCCAATTGGTTGCACCATGGTATTTGTAGCGAAGATCAGGTCATGAAGACGATGAAACGCATGGCGCTGGTGGTGGACGGGCAAAATGGAGATGATCCGGCCTATACGCCAATGGCAGAAAATTTCGACGGGTCTATCGCCTTTGCCGCGGCTTGCGATTTAATTTTCAAGGGGCGCGAACAGCCTAGCGGCTATACCGAGCCGATTTTGCATGCGCGTCGGCTGGAATATAAGGCGCGCGACTAGTTCTGCCCGCGCGCTTTGAGCGTCGAATAGACATAGCCCGCTACGGCACCCGACAGGCATAAAGCGATAAAGCCGTCAATATCGCGCGCCGCGCCAATTGGCGTAATCGCTACCAACGTCTTTAATGTGAACAGGGTGACGGCCACGCTGGCAAACCCTCCCAGTGCGTAAGTCGCATGCGGCAAAATTTTGACCCAGCGCGCAATAATGCTGGTGATCGGCATGGCGATGAGAAATCCAACTCCAAATATTGCTGCGATCAAAGGGACGCCAGCCACTAGGTCTCCTGCTGTCGTAGCTAGACGATCTGTGAATGGTATATTGAGTCCAAGCGCGGCTATTTCAGCTAGATTAAATTGCGTGGCTGTCAGGATGAAAAGGAAGATCAGTATGGCCCAGCCCACAATGAAGGAAAGCACGGTCCGGCTGCGGGGTAAAATCGATTTCATGCTGAACTCTCCAAATAGAGCTAGACTATAGCCGCCATAGTCCTTTTGTTGCAATGATTGTGGGCAGGCGGTTATGATACCGCTCCATGACACTGGGAAAATAATTATGAAATTTGCAATCAAACTCGCCTTTATTGGCTGGGCAGGTCTGATTGGCTTCGCTGCCCAGCCCGCATCAGCAGTCAACTATATTTTGGAAGAGTTGGTCAATGGCCTCGACATGCCATGGGGCATTGCGTTTTTGCCAGATGGCGACATGTTGGTTACCGAATTATCGGGGCAATTGCGGTTGATCCGCGAAGGTGAACTTCAGGCGCAACCAGTGGCAGGGGTACCTGAAATTTATTATGCAGGGCAGGGCGGACTAATGGATATTCTCCTGCATCCGGATTTTCCGACCAATAATATTGTCTATCTGTCGCTGGCTGTTGGGGACCGGGATGCCAATACGCTGCGTGTAATACGTGGGCGCTTTGAGGGAACGGTTTTGGAAGATGTTGAAACCGTCTTTGAGGCAGCCCCCACTAGAGATACGCCTGCACATTACGGCGGCCGGATGACTTTTTTGCCTGATAATACCCTTCTGGTCACGGTCGGAGATGGGTTTGATTTTCGCGAAGACGCGCAAAACCGTGCAAATCATATTGGCACAATCGTGCGTGTATCCGAGACTGGTAAAGTTCCTGCTGACAATCCTTACGTGGATGACCCAGCCGCTCTGCCAGAGGTTTGGTCATACGGGCACCGCAATGCGCAAAGCATTATTTATGATGCGGAGACCGATACCGTTTTCCAAACCGAGCACGGACCGCGCGGGGGAGATGAACTGAACATTATCGAGCCTGCGAAAAACTATGGCTGGCCGGCAATCACCTATGGCATTGATTATTCGGGCCTGCGTATTTCGCCCTATACCTCTCATGAGGGTATGGAACAGCCCTTGGAATATTGGGACCCTTCATTCGGCCCCAGTGGAATGACGGTCTATCGCGGGGGCGCATTTCCGGACTGGGACGGCGATATTTTCATGACCTCGCTGGTTTTCAACCATGTAATCCGTGTCGATATGGATGGTCGGGTGTCCGGCGCGAAACAAATCCTCTTTGACGAGATTGGCGAAAGACTGCGCGACATTCGGACTGGCCCCGATGGTGCATTATACATTCTGTCGGAAGGCACGGGCGCGGGCAACGGGCGGGTTTGGCGCGTGCGGGCGACCAACCGCTAAGTTTCAAAAATTTGGGCGTCCGGGGGGTGGACGCCCATCGCCCCATAGCGTATAACGCGTCAGTATTTATCTGGAGGTATCGAAAATGGCCGTACCGAAGAGAAAAGTATCGCGGTCGCGACGCGGCGGACGCCGGTCAGCCGATGCACTGTCTAACCCAACTTATGTGGAAAATCCCGACAGCGGGGAGTTGCACCGTCCGCATCATATTGACCTTAAAAGCGGCATGTATCGCGGTCGACAGGTGATAGAACCCAAAGACTGATAATTTTTGTCGATTGACTGGTCTATTCGCGCGCGGTGAGAGCCGCGCTTATTTTTTTGGCGATATTTTCGCTTTCCGACATATCTTTCGGGGGAAGGGACGCCGGAACGACACCCATAACAGCATTGCACATAACTAGAGCCGAGGCTTGGGTGAGGGTTTCACGCGTTACCTGTCCGGTTGTGATGGGCCATTCTTCAATCTGTGACAGCGCGAGAATACGCGCACGCGTGATGCCGGGAAGCGCGCCTTCATCTGCGGTCGGTGTAATGAGTGCGCCGTTCCGCAAGACAAATATATTGCCCGTTGTGGTGCCGGTCACCCGCCCGTGCTGGTTGACCAACACCGCATCATCGGCGCCACTGGCAATAGCGGCGCGCCGGGCGAGAATATGCGCAGCATAATTGGTTGACTTAACCGGCGACAAATCCTGCCCTGCTGGTTGAAACACTTCCGACAGTCTCAACCTTACGTGGGCCGGAGGGGTCGGCGCGGGTGTCGCCTGCATCAACCAGTTCGGGGCGGCCGGTGCTGCAGGAACCAGCCCGCGCCCACCATCGCCACCGGTCACGGTAATGCGAATGACGGCACGGTTCTCAGTTGGCGTGTTTTGGTTCAGTAATTCCTCTGCATCGGCATATAGTTCTGCCGGATTATAAACCGTTGCAAAGCCAAACAGTGCGCAGGCCCGCCACAACCGCTCCATATGCGCAGGCCACTGCGTCGGCGTGCTGTTTTTGGCAAGTATTGTCTCGAACACGGCTTCGCCCAAAAGCAGGCCGCGATCATTGGCGGATATGATCGTATCCGAATCCAGAAATTCACCGTTCAGCCAGATCATGCGCGCGCAACTTTTTTTCCGCTGTGGAAGGCGGTTGCAAGGTGCAAAAAGTTCGATATCAATTGCCGCCCTTGCGGGGTGAGCACGGATTCGGGATGAAATTGCACGCCATATAGCGGCGCGCTTTCATGTTCGAGGGCCATAATCTCGCCCGCGCCACTATACGCCGTGGCCGAGAGGCATGCTGGCAAGTGCGCGACAATAAGCGCATGGTAGCGTCCGGCGTCAAATGGATTTTCCATTCTGTCAAACAAAGGCGTGGCCTTATGAGTGATGGGTGAGGTTTTGCCATGCATGGGTTCTTCGGCACGCTTTATCACGCCGCCAAAAGCGGCTGCCATTGCCAGATGTCCTAGACACACGCCAAGCATTGGTACGTGACCGGCCAGCGATTTGATTAAGGGCACGCTGACGCCGGATGTGTCGGGTCCGCCGGGGCCCGGCGAAAAAATAATGGCAGTGGGCTTAAGCGCGGCAATTTCTGGCACGCCCATCATGTCCTGATTTATGATGCGGGTGTCAAATCCGACTTCGCGCACATAGCGCGCCAGCGTTTCCACGAAGCTGTCATAATGGTCAATGACAAGTATCATGCCGAGCGCACCCTTGCCGAAGTGTCGGAGAGCGCGGCAATGAGGCCGGAGGCTTTGTCGAGTGTCTCGTTATATTCGGCATCGGCCGCGCTGTCGGCGACAATGCCGCCCCCGGCATGGAAATACACATCGCGGCCCTTAATAACGGCAGTCCGGATCAGAATATTCGTGTCCATCTGCCCGTCAAAACCGATATAGCCCATGGCCCCGCAATAGGGCCCGCGCGCATGCGGTTCCAATTCTGCGATCACGCCCATCGCCTGAATTTTCGGTGCGCCGGTGATTGAGCCTCCGGGAAAGCAGTCGCGCAAAGCCTCAAGCGGGCTACTATCGGAGCGCAACGTGCCGCGAATGGTTGAGACCAGATGATGCACGTTAGAAAATTTTTCAAGCGCGCAAAGCTGAGGCACCTCGATGGACCCGTCGCGACAGCTTTTCGCCATATCATTACGCAACAAGTCAACAATCATTGTGTTTTCTGCCCGATCCTTGCCGCTTGCCAGCAAATCAGCGGCAATTTTTTCATCGAGCGCAGGCGTGGCCCCGCGGGGGCGAGTGCCCTTAATCGGGCGGCTTTCCAAAGTGCCATGGGCGCAGTGTAAAAATCTCTCCGGCGAAGCCGATGCGAGCGACCAAGTGTCATAAACTGCAAATGCCGAAAAAGGCGCAGGTGAAAACTGGCGCAGGCGTTGGTAATAGCCAAAGCTGGTGTCGGTGGGGTCGAGGCGGCCGTGAAAACGCTGGGCAATATTGGCCTGGAAGATTTCACCGTCCAAAATCCGTTCAACCACTTGCGTGACGGTATTTCGGAAATCCTGCGCGGCAAAATTGCTTTGCGGTGAGCGACCGGCGCGCATGGGCGCATCGGATAAGGCTGCTGGTTTTCCACTGTCCGCCAGCGTGTCGAGACAGCTTTTCCAGCGGGCAATTTCGCTTTCGGCCTGTCGACGTCTGGCTTTGCGGTCTGTCTCGGGCAGGCCAGTCGCAATGATAAAAGCGCGGCGCGCGCGCATGTCAAATGCCAGAACCGTTGCGTAAAGCCCCAGCGTGAGGCCGGGGAGCCCAAGGTCGTCATGGGCATTCTGGTTGATATTGTCCGGCACCGGATGCAGTCCGCGCGCGAGATCATACCCGAAAAATCCCGCCAGCCCGCCTCGGAAACCGGGTACTTGCGCGTCAATTATTGGCGGCAAATCCAGCCAAAGGTCTGCGCCTGGGCGCAAAGCTGCATCCGCCGCCTCGAAATGCCGGCGGGCTTGTTGGGGCGGCCCCGAAACGATTTGATAAGGGTGCGTGGCGACATAGCTGGCGCGTGCGGCCACATGCGCGTCATGGCTTGAATCGAGCCACAGGGCATGGGGTGTTTCGGCATGGGGCGCGAACACGACCTCCGGCGGCATCCAGCCTATCTCGGCGATGAGCCCGCCTGCGGCGTCGGCATAAAACAACAAATCGGGCGCGTTGTCAGGCATTCAGCTGTCAACACCGGCCGCGCGTCGCGGACGAGGATACCAGTCCGGCGTGGCATATTCGATTTCGGCCTGGATCGATGCGGCGCAAGCTATCGTGACCAAAGACCAATATCCCAATGTTTCGCAAGTGTGCCAGACGAGGGCGTCGACAGCGGCATTTTTTTGCGAACTGCTAAGGTGAAAGGCTTGTGCATCATGCCCGTCCGCCGACACGGTGAGGGCCAGCGTGGCGCCCGCCAGCCATGTCCAAGAGGTCGGGGCCGTTTGGCGCTGCCAGGCGAACAAATCGCCTGCGCCGAGCAAAACCAGCCTTTGACTGGAGATTTCGCCCGTCTCGAAATGCCCGTCAACATGCCGGGGCAGGCGCAAGGTTTCGGCGACATCTGTTATCGCCATATCGGGGGTAATGTCGTCCAGCGCCTGTGGTAGCATCAAAAATTATCCTTGCGGGCCCGAATTTCCGAAAACACATCGACATCCGTCGCCTCGGCCATGCCGAGTTGCGCGCGAATGTTTGTATCATGCGGGCGCAAAAACGGGTTGGTGGCGCGTTCAAGGCCGATTTGTGTCGGCACGGTCGGCTTGCCATCGGCGAGCAGGGCGGTAATTTTTTGTACGCGGGTTTGAAGGGCGTCATTTCCCGGGTCGACACTCACGGCAAAGGCCGCATTGGCGGCTGTGTATTCATGCCCGCAATAAACGGTTGTTGTGTCTGGAAGCGCGGCGAGTTTTTGCAGGCTCTCCCACATTTGCTTCATGGTTCCCTCAAAAACCCGTCCGCAGCCCAGCACAAATAGGCTGTCACCTACAAAAGCGTTTTGCGTGTCTGGCATGTGATAGGCAATGTGGCCCAATGTGTGCCCGCCCACATTCAGTACATATACGTCATGCGCGCCAAGCTTCACTGTGTCGCCGTCATCCACTTTCACATCAATGCCTGGAATACGCTCGGCCTCACCTGCCGGACCGATAATTTTACAGCCGGTTTTTTCCTTGATCTCAAGATTATTGCCGGCATGGTCAAAATGATGATGCGTGTTCCAAATATGGCTCAGCGTCCAGCCGCGCGCGTCAAGTGTGGACAAAATCGGGCCGGTTTCGGGAGTGTCGATACAAGCCGTTTGCCCGCTCTCGGTGTCGTGAACCAGATAGCCGTAATTGTCACTCAGGCACTCAAATTGGGCAATTTCGACGGTAGACATGTGTGGCTCCCCATATAAATGTCGCGCCCTGTCTGGCGCATATCCTCTTCGGAGTATACTGTTCTGGTCATGGCTGTCGACATTCTCGAACTTGCTGAATTTTATGCCGGTCTTGATGGAGCGCGGGCGCGTGTACAAATTGTAGAGAAAATAGACGCTTTATGGCCTGACCCGCATGCTGAACCAGTGCTGGGCTTTGGTTACGTCCTGCCCTATGCCGATGCGCTGTGGCCCAATGCCGTCTGGCATTTGTGTATGCCGGCCCAGCAAGGTGTTCTGGTGGAAGACCGAGCCGCTGGCGCGCGCGCGGCACTGGTTGATGAAGGCCTCTTGCCGTTGCGAGACGGTGCCTTGGCGCGCGCCATTATTATTCATGGGCTGGAGGCAGCTAATCACAGCGATGCGCTTTTGAACGAAATTTGGCGAATTTTGACACCAAATGGCCGCGCGATTTTTGTTGTGCCCAACCGCACCGGCATGTGGGCGCGCCGGGATGCCACGCCGTTTGGTGCAGGTCGCCCGTTCAGTCGCCAGCAATTGCGCCGCCAGCTTAAAGCCGCTGGGTTTTCGATTGCCGGCATCCGCCCCGCACTAATGCTGCCACCGGCATTGCCGCAATTTCTGGTGCGTCTGCTGTCACCCGCCGAACGGTTGCTGGGGCTGATACTACCGCAAATCAGCGGTGTTTGGGTGGTCGATATTGTAAAACAAGTGCCAGCACCCATTCGCGCGAAGCGACGACAAAATATGGGACTGGGTGTGCCAGTGCGCCCGGCCTTTTCGCGCGTTGTTCTGTCATGGAAAAAACTGGGCGCGCGCGGCTAGCGCGTGAGTTCGAAAACCACCAGTTCGGCCATAAGGTTTTGCCACGCTGACGGGCGGCCCGTGCTGTGGTGCACTTTTCCATTGGTCACTGTGAGGCATGTTTTTACGCTCAAGGAAAGCTCATCGCACAAATCGGTCAGGTCAAGCATGCTGCATAGATGAATGTTGGCTGTCTCATACCATGTGGCAGACAGTGCCTGCGTTTCCGGCATGCGCCCGCGCAAAGCCAGTGCAAGACGGATGCGCCAATGCCCGAAATTCGGGATCGATACAATGAACTTGGACCCGATGCGTGACATCTCCTGCAAAACCTCTTTCGGGCGCCGTGTGGCCTGCAATGTCTGGCTCAAAATTACCGTATCAAAGCCCTGATCTGGATAATAAGACAAATCCGTATCAGCATTGCCCTGCACAACGGCCAGCCCGCGGCTTACGCAGGCATTCACCCCCTGCTGGCTTAATTCCAGTCCGCGCGCATCGACATCGCGCTCGGCGACCAGAAGTTCCATCAACTCGCCGTTTCCGCAGCCAATATCAAGCACCCGCGTGCCTCGTTCGACGAGGCTCGCAATAAGCATGAGGTCAATCCGCTTTTCATTCAAATTGCCCTTGGCGCTGGTGCGTGGGTCAATCATCATGCGCTCCTGAAACTTCTGGCAGGGGCAGCCCGCGCGCGACGGCGGCGGCGTTCAAAAACCCGATAATCGTCTGTTCCATTTCCGGTTCGTCCAGCAAAAATGCGTCATGGCCCTTGTCGCTCTCAATTTCGACAAAGCTTACATTGGCGCCTGCCGCATTTAGCGCGCGCACCAGCGAAATGCTTTCGCTGGTCGGAAACAGCCAGTCGCTGGTGAAAGACACCACACAAAAGCGCGCACTGGTGTTGGCAAAGGCATCCGCCAGCGTGCCGCCAAAATCGTCGGCGAGGTCGAAATAATCCATCGCGCGGGTAATGTAAAGATAGCTGTTGGCGTCAAACCGGTCGACAAAACTTATCCCCTGATGTCGCAGATAGCTTTCAATCTGGAAGTCAGCTTCAAAGCCATAGCTCAACCTGTCGCGGTCTTGCAGGGTGCGCCCGAACTTGCGTTGCAGGGCGGCCTCCGACAGATAGGTGATATGCGCGGCCATGCGCGCTACGGCAAGACCTTTGCGCGGCGCGGTATTTTCGGCAGCATAATTGCCACCACGCCAGTCCGGGTCGGCCAGAATTGCCTGTCGGCCAACTTCGTGAAAAGCGATGTTTTGCGAGGAATGGCGTGCAGCGGTGGCTATTGGAATGGCCGAGAATACACGTTCGCCATGCGCTGCCGCCCATTGCAGAACCTGCATGCCGCCCATCGATCCGCCAATGACGCAAAACAAATCCGGTATTTTCAGCCGATCAAGCAGAACATTTTGCGCGCGCACCATGTCGCCTATGGTGATGACCGGAAAGTCGAGGCCATAGGGCGTGCCGTCGGCGCTCTGGCTGGACGGGCCGGTGGAACCTGCACAGCCGCCAATGACATTCTGGCAGACAACGAAATATCTGTTCGTGTCAATGGGTTTGCCGGGGCCGACCATATTGTCCCACCAGCCGGCGCGCCCGGTGAGCGGGTTGGCCCCACTCGGATGGTGGTCGCCGGTCAGTGCGTGGCAAATCAATATGGCGTTGGACTTGTCGTCATTCAGCGTCCCGTAAGTGCGATAGGCGAGCGTCAACGTATCCAACACCGACCCGTTATCGAGGGTGAGCTGTGCGTTTTCGAGAACGAGGCGCTCGCCATCTGCCGAATTTTCATGCCCGACCATATATCCTCCGATCCGGTAAATATACTAAATCTCCGCGGACTGAACCGTGCAGAACGCATAGACACCGTATCGCTAAAATCAATCTTTCCTTTGATTTACACGCTCTTGCGCCTTAAGACTAGGCGCTATTGAAAAACACCCATACCTTAAGAGACAGGCATGGACCGAAACATGGACAAAACCGGATTATCGGCAATCCGGAAAGAAATTGACGTTCTCGACGCGCAAATGCGCGACTTGTTGCTAGCGCGTGCGTGGCTGGTGGAAGACGTGGCACGCAGCAAAGCCGGCGATTCGGATACCATGCCCTTGCGCCCTGCCCGTGAAATGAAACAAATGCAGATGCTTGCCGAATGGCATGCAAGCGAAAATCCGCCTTTTGGCTTGGCGAGCCTGTTGGCGGTTTGGCGCGAAATTATCGGCGCGGCGCTTGCGCAGCAGGGCGGTCTGGTTGTGCATGTTTGCGGAGAAACGGCGTACCTTGGTCGCGATCATTTTGGCGTGGCGGCGCAATATCAGGAACATGACAGTACCAATGATGCGTTGCGCGCCTGTGACGCCAACGCCCGTTCGGTGGCGGTTATACCCCTTGAGGCGGGCTTCACGCCCAAGGGCTCGGCAGGTGTGTTTGCGCGCCTCCCCATTTTGCAGCAAACGGTTTTGAGCGAGGCAGCTGCACTCTGCTATGGCGCGGTTCCATTCGAGCTGGATGAAACGATGGTGACGCTGGCATGCACTGGCCTGTCGCAATTGTCTAAAGTCGAGGCTGCATGTATCATTGGGCGAAATCAAACACATGCGCTCATTGAAATAGCTGCGCCCTTGTGCGCTGATGAGATTGCTGAAAAATATGGCGCCTCTGTCGTCTGGCTTGGAAATTACGACCTTTTGCATGTTTCTGACGGGCAGGAGAAGTGATCATGAAACCGGTTCCAAAAGAGGGCATTCTCGACATGCCCGCCTATGTCGGCGGGCGCGATGCGATTAAGGGAATTGCCAGTCCCTATAAAATGTCGGCCAACGAAAATCCGCTGGGCGCCAGCCCTGCCGCGCTCGCCGCGCTGGAAAAAGCCTTTGACCCTTCAGTTTACCCTGACGGACAAGTAACCTCGTTGCGCGAGGCGTTGGCTAAACTGAACGGGCTGAACGATGACAATATTGTATGTGGCAACGGGTCGGATGATATTTTGCAATTGCTGGCGCAGGCCTATTTGGGGCCGGGTGATGAGGTGTTGCACACCGAACATGCGTTTTTGATCTACAAACTTGCAAGCCGCGCCACGGGTGCGCGGCCGCTTGCCGTGCGCGAAACGGAGTTGACCGCAAATGTTGACAGTTTGCTGGAAGCGGTGACGCCGGCAACCCGCATGGTGTTTCTGGCCAATCCCAATAATCCGACCGGTACAATGCTTACACGTGACGATATTGTCCGCCTGCATGCTGGCCTTGGCGGAAACACCATATTGGTGCTCGATGGCGCCTATGCCGAATATTGCGACCCGCAAACCTATCCGGCCGGTTTTGACCTTGTTGATCAGCACGACAATGTTGTGACCACCCGCACATTTTCCAAGGCCTATGGGCTGGCGGCATTGCGGCTGGGTTGGGGCTATTGCCCGCCCGATATCGCCAATGTGTTGAACCGTCTACGCGGGCCGTTCAATATCAACCAACCGGCCATCGCCGCCGGTCTTGCGGCACTTGAGGATCAGGGACATATCGAAGCCAGCCGTTCGCATAATGCTCACTGGCGCGAATGGTTGGCGCAACAGCTTGGCGGCATAGGTTTCAGCGTGCGGGTATCCTTTGCCAACTTCATTCTGGTCGAATTTGACAGCGACCAGCAGGCTGCCGCCGCCGAAGCGTTTTTATGCGCGCGCGGCGTTATTCCGCGCGGCCTCACGGCTTATGGCCTGCCACATGCTTTGCGTCTGAGCATCGGTACGGAAGCGGCCAATCGTGCCGCCCTCGGCGCTTTGACCGACTTTGTTGCTGAAGCGGATGTTGCGGAGACAAGTAAATGAGCAAACCGCATATTGCCTTAATCGGGCTGGGGCTCATCGGTTCGTCGCTGGGTCATGCGTTTAAAAAATACGGGCTGACGGATCATATTAGCGGCTATGCGCGCTCGGCGGAAACGCGTGCACGCGCGCGTGAACTGGGTTTTGTTGATGCCGTTCACGAAACTGCCGTTGGTGCGGCAGACGGGGCTGATGTCGTGTTTTTGAACGTGCCGCTCAGTGCCATGGCACCATTGGTAGAAGACATTATGCCAGTGTTGAAATCCGGGGCGGTGCTGACCGATGTCGGCTCAGTCAAACAATGTGTATTGGATGACATTCTGCCCCTGTTGAAAGACGGTATATTCCTCGTCCCCGGCCATCCGATCGCAGGCACAGAATATTCTGGCCCCGATGCTGGTTTTGCCGAATTGTTTGAGGGACGCTGGTGTATTTTAACCCCGCCGGGTGAGACGAATCTACGCGCGGTTGAAACCGTGGCGGGCCTGTGGCGCAATATTGGCAGTGAGGTCGAATTTATGGATTCCCGCCACCATGATCTTGTGCTGGCGATTACCAGCCATTTGCCGCATCTTATTGCGTTCAATATTGTGGGCACTGCCGCCCAACTGGAAAGCGATACGCGCAGTGCCGTCATTAAATATTCAGCCAGCGGCTTCCGCGATTTTACCCGTATTGCCGCGTCCGACCCGATTATGTGGCGCGATATTTTTCTGAAGAACAAGGAAGCGGTTCTGGAAATGCTGGGGCGTTTCAATGAAGACCTCGTGGCCCTGCAACGGGCCATCAGGCATGGCGATGCGGATTATCTGCAAAACACCTTCAGTCAAACCCGCGAAATTCGCCAAAAAGTGATTGATGCCGGTCAGGATGTTGATGTGCCGAATTTTGGCCGTGACCTGCCGGGCAAACCCGATGCGAGCTAGCGCCAGCGTGGGGCAGGGCCGACGTCTAACGGGCCAATAAAGCTGCGTGACTCGCGGAACCGCAGGGGAACTTGAAAGCGGTCGCGCGATTTGCCCGAGAATGCCGAGGAGAGTTGCGCCAGCAACATCAGCCGGTCCCGGTCACGTTTGCGGGTGAGGCCCGCATCTTCCAAAAGTTCAAACAAGGCACCAAGATTCACAACGTCCATATCAAGCCTGCCGTTAACAAACCCGTTGGCCGCGAGTTTCAGACGACCCGAGCCGCGAAAGGTCAGCGCGTCGCGCGTGATAATGAACTTGTCAATGCCAACAAGGTCGCCGGCGGCAGGGGTTCCAGTCAGCCAGCTTTGCGGCGTATCAATGTCAAGCTCACCGCGCGAGATGCCAAGCCGCGCATCGCCCTCTATGCGCCCTGTGCGCAGCGCAATATCGGTGCGCGCGGCATTGTCGCGTGCACGCCGGACATGCAGGGCCACTTCGTCGCCGGACAGAAGCAAGGTTTCTTTCTTTGTCGTGATCCGCATGTGCGGCTTGGTGAAGGTGAAGGATGCGCGCACCAGCCCTTTTGTGTCCATAACAAGACTGGCGAGATTGCCGTCATGTTCAAGGCGCAGCTTGGCAAAATTCGTGGCGAGCCTGTGCGGTGACGAAAAATCTACAACAGCATGGTCGGTTTCAAACGGCATAACGGTAAAGCGCAAAGCGGGTACCCACCAGTTGAGTTTTTCGCCCTGCCAGCTCATCTCGGTGAAATCCATGGTCATGCGTGCCGGAAAGCCCGCGCGCACAACGTTTTTCCATGTAATGTTCTCCTCGCCTAGACGCGCTTCAATTTCGTCACCGGCATAAGACCATAAAAAGAAAAAACCGACACCGAGCGCAAACAGCGAGACAAACGGGGTGAACAGCCAAATGCGGGAACGTGTCAACATGCGATCGGTCAAGTGAAAACGGGCAGGCCCGTGAGTGACCAAATATAGCGCACATATTCGCCGAGCAGTAAGGCAAAAGTGCCAGGATAGCGCCACCACGCATCCATGCGGACATTTTCTGGGACCACTGGATAGGCCGACAGGCGAATGGCGGGCATGGCGCGACGCATTTCCAGAAAGGCGCGCGGCACATGATGCGCGCTGGTGACGATGATGAGGGACTTATAGCCGTGAATCTCTGCCCAAAGTGCTGTTTCATGGGCATTTTCCCTAGTGTCTTTGGCAATGTAATCAAGGTCCAGACAGCAGGTGACATTGTCCAGATCGGACGGGGCCATAGCCAAAATAGTGTCAAAATTCTGATCGGCATAGACACCGGAAATCAGCAGGCGTTGGCCCTTGCCGCGCGCCAGCAGGTCAAGCCCGACGCTGATACGGGCGCTGGCCGTGCCAGTGAAAACAACAATGCCGTCAGCCGTTGGGATATCGTCCGGTTTAGTGTCGAGATAATTGGCAAAGACCCCGAAGAAAAACGTAAATATAACCAGCGCGCCGCCGCAGGCGAGCAAAAACTGGCGCAGTATTTTCTTCAGCATGCTTGGATCGTCGGTGTTTTCAAATCTTGTCATAAGCGTTTAGCTTACACGCGCGTTTTAAGGCTTGTCATGACATAGTATCTTGTGACCTGCCAGCTAAACGGCACAGCAATGGCCGGCACGCAAGTGAGGTAGACCAGAAAACCACTACTACGCGCATCGGGCACCAGGGAACCGAGCGCGTTAAAAAAGCCCAAAGCGGCCAGAAATCCAAGCGCTGAAGCGATGGCGGTCAGTTTGACAAAGTGGGTTTCAAAGCGCCGCGAGATAAAACTGTCTTGCGCGCCGATTTGATGCAACACATCCAAAATATCTTCATTTGTTTTCAGCCCTGCGCGGGTGGCAAATAATATAATCGTGCCAGTTGCCAATGTCACCATTACCAGCACAAGTCCGGCAAAAAACCGCAAAGCCTGTGCCATGCGCTCCAGAGTCTCGCGCCACCGCCCGTGCGTGTCAAGCTGCGCGCCCGGCGCCACCGCCGTCAGTCGTGCGCGCAAAGCAGCTTCGGCAAAACTTGCGGTGCGATCAGGGGTCACTTCGATCAATAACGGCAGCGGTAAATCGGTTGAAATGTTGCCGGCGCCGAGCCACGGCTCCAAGAGCTGGATAAGCTCGCCCTTATCCAGCACGCGGAAATTGGCGACACCCGGCGTGGCAGACAACTCGCGCAAAACAGCTGGTAACTGATCGTCGGCCGTCTGGTTGCGGGTCTCCACAATTTGAATACTGACGGCACTGGTGGCACGCGTCAGCCAGCGTTCGGCAGCGCGATCGACAAGTACGGTGCTGCCAAGGGCAAGACACGCCAGGAGTGTCATCACCAGGGTGACGGCCAGCAGCGCCGGACCCGCCATATTGCGCGACGGCAAAAGTGCGGTCGAGGAAGCGCCACGTTTAGACATAGGAGTGGGCCTCCGGCGATAGGCGCTGAATGTGCTGATTTTCAAGATGCAGGCGCGGGTGGTTAAAACTCGACCAAAGGTAATTGTCGTGCGTGGCAATCAAAATCGTCGTGCCCATTTTGTTCAATTCATCCAGCAGCCGAATCAAACGAATGCCCATTTCTGGGTCCACATTCCCGGTCGGTTCGTCGGCCACAATGAGACGCGGGCGTGCAATTACGGCGCGGGCGATGGCGGCGCGCTGTTTTTCGCCGCCTGACAGTGTTTCTGGCTTGCTGTCCATCTGTTGCCCAAGGCCGACCCAGCGCAGCAATTCAGTCACATTATCGCGATAGGCGGTTTCGCGCTTTCCGGCAATGCGCAAGGGCAGGGTCACATTTTGATAGACGGTGAGGTGGTCGATCAGCCGGAAATCCTGAAACACCACGCCGATCTGACGGCGCATTATGGCAAGTTGGGCCCGCGACAAATTGCTCACATTTTGCCCGAACAGGTCGAGCTGGCCGACACTCGGCCGGTGCGCAAGAAATATGAGCTTCAACAAAGACGTCTTGCCCGCACCGGACGGGCCGGTCAGAAAATGAAACGAGCCTTCATCTAGTGTCAGATCAATATTATCCAGAATGTTTGGTCCACCATCATAATTCAGGGAGACATTTTGCAACCGGATCATCGCTAAACCCTCATATAATGAGGCTATTTTGGCAGAAAAAAGAGTTGCATGCACCTTGCTTTCGCCTGCTTTTTCAGCCCTTTTTCTGGCCTATTATTGGCCGTCTTTTGAATTGAGCCAATCGGGGATTTTCTCGCCGGCCAGCATGTCCGCATAGCTGGGGCGGCGGCGTACCACATCATGGGTGGCGCCGTCGACCAGAACCTCAGGCGCGGCGGGGCGTGTATTATAGCTGGAGCCAAGCACCGCGCCATAGGCGCCGGCCGAGAAAACCGCCAGCAACGCGCCGGGGTCTAATTCGGGCAGTTCGCGTGCCAGCCCCAAAAAGTCGCCGCTTTCGCACACTGGTCCTACAACATCCCATGCCAGCAGCCTCTCATCTCGGTGGCGCACAAGGCCGATATCATGATGGGCGCCATAAAGGGTCGGGCGCACCAATTCGGTCATCGCGGCATCGACAATCATGAAATTTTTGACTCGCCCCTGTTTGGTGCGGATGACGCGGGTGACCAAGATACCGGCACTGGCTGCAATGAGGCGGCCCGGTTCCAAAATAATCTGGCAGCCGCTATTTGCAAAATTTTCCGCAATCAGGCGCGCATAAGCCAGCGGGTCGGGCGGGGTCTCTTTATTGCGTTGATAGGGCACGCCCAGCCCACCGCCCAAATCAAGCCGGGTGATGGTCAAATCTTTGGCGCGCAGGCGCGTCAGCAGATCGGCGGTTTTTTCAAATGCAGTTCTGAAAGGGCCAAGATCCGTGATCTGACTGCCAATGTGAATGTCAATCGCGCATGGATCAAGACCAGCCAGCCCCGCGGCATGGGTGTAAGCGGCTTCGGCATCTTCCCACGCAATACCGAATTTGTTTTCAGCCTTGCCGGTGGAAATTTTTTCATGTGTACCCGCATCAACATCCGGATTGACCCTGAGTGCCACTTGAGCTTTTTTGCCCAGACGGTCTGCAACCGCGGCAAGCTGGTCAAGCTCGGCAAGGCTTTCGACATTGAACTGCCGGATACCGGCTTCGAGCCCAGCTGCCATTTCATCATCGGTTTTGCCGACCCCCGAAAACACAATTTTTCCCGGTACAATGCCCGCCGAAATCGCGCGCTGAAATTCGCCCAGTGAGACGATATCCGCGCCCGCGCCGAGTCGCGCCAGCGTCGCAATCACGCCAATATTTGAATTGGCTTTGACCGAATAGCAGATCAGCGTGTCGTCCAGCCCAGCCTTCGCGCACGCATTGTGTAACACACCATAATGGTGGCGTAGCGTGGCCGTGGAGTAGCAGTAAAACGGCGTGCCCACGGTTTCCGCTAGATCGACAAGATTTACGTCTTCAGCGTACAGAACGCCGTTGCGATACTCAAAATGATCCATGTATTTATCCTAATGGCCTAATCGGTCTGTGCGGGTGGCAGAACCAGTGTTCCGCGTTTACCGCATGCCGAAAGCGGTGCCGCAAGCACCAAGGTCGCTAGCAATAGCAAATTTATCATCTTCATCATGCGTCCCCGATGTCGTCTACCAACACTTATCAAACATTTTTCAGCGCCGCGCGCCAGCTTTGCGCTGCGGCGCGAACATTTTCCGGAGCTGTGCCGCCAAAGCTCGTACGACTGGCAACCGAATTTTCCACACTTAACACGGAAAAAACATCATCGGTAATGCGCGCATCGACATTTTGCATGTCCGCAAGTGTTAAATCCGCTAAATCGCAACCGTTTTTTTCCGCCAGCGCCACCAGCGCGCCGGTAATGTGATGGGCATCGCGAAACGGCACGTCGGCTTTGCGCACAAGCCAATCGGCCAAATCTGTCGCCGTGGAAAATCCTTTGCCTGCAGCGGTTAGCATGCGCTCGGGCACGGGCGTCAGCTTTTCCATCATGCCAGTCATGGCTGCCAGGCATAAGGACAGGCTGTCGAGGGCGTTGAACACGCCTTCCTTGTCTTCCTGCATGTCTTTGGAATAGGCCAGCGGCAGCCCTTTCATCACAACGAATAGGCCGGTCAGCGCTCCGATAATGCGCCCACTTTTGGCGCGCACAAGTTCTGCCGCATCCGGATTGCGTTTTTGCGGCATGATGGACGAACCAGTCGAAAACGCATCCGGCAGTTCCAGAAAGCCAAAATCCGGTGAGGCGAAAATCACAATTTCTTCGGCCAGCCGGGACAGATGCGTGGCGCAAATCGACATGGCAGATAGGGCTTCCAACGCAAAATCGCGCGCTGAAACGCTGTCAATGGAGTTTGCTGTTGGCGCGTCGAACCCCAGTGCGCTGGCCGTGGCATGACGGTCAATCGGAAAAGATGTGCCGGCCAAGGCCGCCGCGCCCAGCGGCGACTGGTTCAGTCGCGCGCGCGCATCGGCAAACCTGCCGCGGTCGCGCGACAACATTTCGATATAGGCCAGAAGATGATGGCCGTAGGTGACTGGTTGTGCCGTCTGTAAATGTGTGAAGCCAGGCATAATCAGGGCTGCATGGGTTTCAGCATGTTCGGCTAGTACGCTCATGAGCGCGGTGGTCTGTGCGGTGAGATGGTCAAGGCTGTCGCGTACGAACAGCCGGAAATCGGTCGCCACTTGATCATTGCGCGAACGCGCCGTATGCAACCGCCCGGCGGCAGGCCCGATTATATCGGTCAGCCGCGCTTCAATATTCAGGTGAATGTCTTCCAGTGCCCGTGAAAAGGAAAACTCACCAGTCTCAATTTCCACTTCAACCTGCGTCAGAGCGCCGAGAATTGCGGCGGCGTCGTCGTCGGAAATAATGCCTTGCGCCGCCAGCATTTCACAATGCGCCCGTGACCCGCGAATGTCCTGGGCAAACAGCCTCTGGTCAAATCCGATGGATGCGTTTATTTCTTCCATGATGTCGTCAGGGCTGTCACCAAATCTGCCGCCCCACATGCGATTGCTCATTTAACTCTCCAAAGCAGGAGGCACGATGCAGTTCTCATTTCGCCACGCCGCGCTCATTGCCAGTGTTTTGCTCGGTGTTCTTGCCACCGTGTCCTTGACCCTATACCTGAACGGGGGTGACAAAGGCAAGCCACCCGGTGACGCGCAAAGCCAAATCCATCAAGAAGGGCTGGAAAATTTCGTGCAATTTTCCCCGCCGCGTACTGTGCCCGACATTTCTTTTGACCTTTTGCTGCCGTCCGAAGAGGTTGAAAAAGTCGGCCTCGCGCGCTTTAAGGGCGAGGTGGTGGTGGTCAATTTCTGGGCGACATGGTGCGCACCGTGCCGTCGCGAAATGCCGCTATTCGATGCTTTGCAGGCACGTTATGCAAACGCGCCTTTGCGCGTTCTCGCGGTGGCGCTCGATCGCGGATCTGCCGATAAGCCCAGAAAATTCCTGGCTGATTTGAAGGTGGAGTATCTGACGCAAGCCCATGATCCAAGTTATGCCTCGGCGCGTGCGATCGGGCTTATCGGTCTGCCAACAACGCTTGTGCTGGACGCAAGCGGCCGCGAAATAGGCAGGCTGGCCGGTGAAGCAGAGTGGGACAGCCCCGCCGTGCATGCACTTTTGGACGTGGAATTGGAAAAAATTGAGGCCGCGGACTAGCGTGTCACCTTTAACGCGTTGGAACTGGCGCTTCGCCGGAGTAGTCATAAAAGCCGCGACCAGCCTTGCGTCCAAGCCATCCGGCTTCGACATATTTGACCAAAAGCGGGCAGGGCCGGTATTTGGTGTCGCCCAGCCCGTCATATAAAACTTGCATAATCGAAAGACAAGTGTCTAGCCCGATAAAATCAGCAAGTTCAAACGGGCCCATACGGTGATTGGCGCCCATTCGCATGGCCTTGTCAATGCTCTCGACATTGCCGACACCTTCGTAAAGCGCGTAAACGGCTTCATTGATCATAGGCAACAAAACACGGTTGACGATAAAGGCCGGAAAGTCTTCCGCCGCGCATGAGGTTTTGCCCAGCGAGGCGACAAATTCAACGGCTTTGCCATAAGTATCATCATTGGTGGCGATGCCGCGAATAATCTCGACAAGTTCCATCACTGGTACCGGATTCATGAAATGCATGCCGATAAATTTTTCCGGCCGGCTGGTTGCCGCGGCGAGCCGAGTTATAGAAATCGAAGAGGTGTTCGAGGCAATCAGTGCATCTGGCGATAAAACCGCACAGACTTCTTTCAAAATGCCGATTTTAATTTCTTCGTTTTCGCTGGCCGCTTCGATGACAAGCGTGGTGTCGGCCATGGTGTTGAGGCTGGCGGCCGGTACAATGCGCTCAAGAGCCGCATCGCGGGCGCTTTCGTCAATGCGGCCAGATGCCAATTGCCGGTTCAAATTGCCCGAGATCGTAGCAATGCCCGCTTCGATGCGGTCTTGCGCGACATCGTTCAGCAGCACGCGATATCCTGAAAGCGCAAAAACATGGGCAATGCCACTGCCCATTTGTCCAGCACCGATTATACCAACGGTGGTGTCCGCCATAATTCTTATTCTCCTCGGCGGGCCATGCTCTTTTTAAAGACTTTTCTAAAGGCCCGCTTTTTCCAATTCACTTTCCAGTTCCGGAACAGCCGTGAAAAGGTCGGCAACCAGGCCATAATCGGCTACCTGGAAAATCGGCGCCTCTTCATCCTTGTTGATCGCAACGATGACTTTTGAGTCCTTCATGCCGGCCAGATGCTGAATGGCACCGGAGATGCCAACAGCAATGTAAAGTTCGGGTGCAACAACTTTGCCCGTCTGCCCGACCTGATAATCATTGGGTACAAATCCGGCGTCAACAGCGGCGCGTGAGGCGCCAACCGCGGCGCCCAGCTTGTCGGCGATTTTTTCCAGCAAGGGGAAATTGTCGCCCGATTGCATGCCGCGACCGCCCGAAACAACAATTTTCGCCGACGTCAGTTCGGGGCGGTCGGATTTGGTCAGCTCTTCGCCGATAAATTCCGAAGTTCCCGGATTGTCGCCCGTGCCGACAGCCTCGACAGCGGCACTGCCCCCGTCACCCGCGGCGGCAAAAGCCGTGGAGCGAATGGTAATGGCTTTGCGCGGCTCGCTTGTGCGCACGGTTTGAATGGCATTGCCCGCATAAATCGGGCGCTCGAAGGTCTGCCCGTCAACAACCGCCGTAATGTCGGAAATTTGCGAGCAGTCAAGAAGCGCGGCAATACGCGGCATGAAATTCTTGCCATTAGTGGAGGCTGGCGAGGCAATGGTGGCATAGCCATTGGCCATGCTTGTCACCAGTGCGGCCATTGGCTCGGCCAGTTGCTTTTCATACAAAGAATCATCGGCCACAAGCACTTTGGCTACGCCGTCCAGTTTTGCGGCGGCTTCGCCCACGGCGCCACAATTTGCACCGGCAACTAGCACGTGCAACTCGCCCCCCATCTGCGCGGCAGCGGTGGCGGATTTGACAGTGGCGTCAGCCAGCGTCTCGTTATTGTGTTCTGCGATCAAAAGCGTGTTCATTACAGCACCCCTACTTCGTTTTTAAGTTTTTCAACCAATTCGCCCACGGTCTCCACTTTAATCCCGGCCTCGCGTTCGGGCGGTTCGGAGGTGTTCACGATCTCAAGCCGTGGAGCGACGTCAACACCGTAATCGGCGGTCGTTTTTTCGTCGATAGGCTTCTTTTTGGCTTTCATAATGTTCGGCAGCGACGCATAACGCGGCTCATTTAAACGCAGATCGGTCGTCACCACAGCTGGCGTTGTCAGCTTGACGGTTTGCAGACCGCCGTCAATCTCGCGAGTGACCTGCAGTTTGTCGTCGGCAAAATCAAGTGCCGAGGCGAATGTGCCCTGCGGCCAGCCAAGCAGCGCGGCCAGCATTTGTCCGGTCTGATTATTGTCACCGTCAATTGCCTGTTTGCCCAGAATAACTAGGTCGGGATTTTCTTCGGCAATAACGGCTTTCAGCAATTTGGCAATGCCTAGGGGCTCCATGTCGTCGTCTGTCTGCACAAGAATACCGCGATCTGCGCCCATGGCGAGCGCTGTCCTGATCGTTTCCTGCGCCTGGCTTGGGCCAATGGAGACCGCAATAATTTCACTTGCTTTGCCGGCTTCCTGAAGGCGCACGGCCTCTTCCACGGCAATTTCACAAAACGGGTTCATCGACATTTTTACGTTCGCAAGATCAACCCCCGATCCGTCGGGTTTCACACGGATTTTCACGTTGTAATCGACCACCCGTTTGACAGGGACCAGAATTTTCATGTGTGTTCTCCATAATTGGGCGCGTGTCGGCACGCATTGCCGCATAATTAGAGAATTGGCTCTGATAAGTCAATTCGCGCAGAGTCTTATGCCTGCGTCAAAACGCGCAGAATTTTAGGCTTATCTGTTCAGGCCCGGCTGCCAGAGAATGTCCGATTTGCCGTTATTGTTTGCCACTCTTGCAGCGACAAACAAAAGATCCGAAGCGCGGTTCAAAAACTGTCTGGCGGGATACGAAATAGCTGTGTCGCCTTCGGCAATCGCGGCACATAATTCGCGCTCTGCGCGCCGCGTAATGGTGCGCGCAAGATGCAGATAGGCCGCTGCCGGCGTACCGCCGGGCAAAATGAAGCTTTCCAACGCATCAAGCGTGGTGTTGAGCGTATCGATTTCCTCTTCCAACCGCGCCACTTGATCGTCCGTAATGCGCAATGCGCCTTCCATATCCGGATCCGGTGTCGCCAAATCTGCGCCTAAATCAAAAAAATCATTCTGCAAGCGCAAAATCACCTTTGAAACCTCGGATTTTTCCTCAAGCGCCGTGCGCGCAAGGCCCAGCGCGGCATTGGCTTCGTCAATCGTTCCGTAACACGCAATCCGCAAATCATGCTTGGCGCGCCGTGTGCCGTCAGCTAGGCCGGTGGTGCCGTCATCGCCTGTTCGCGTGTAGATTTTTGTCAGTTTGACCATGCCGAAATTCCCGAGTCTCTCGTCAGATTTAGCGCCCTGAGAGGTAAAATCCCAGCATAACCATTACGACTGTCGCAAATTGAAGCCCGACGCGCCAGCGCATCAGCTTTTGCGAAGTGCTGGCACTGCCGCTGCGCAACATGTTCAACAGCCCAGCGAGCAAAACGGCGGTGACCGCCGCCAACCCCAGAGGAATCATATAATTGACCACAGCCATGATTTTTTCCCGTTTTACGTTCTTAGGTTTCTGGTTATTACTTAGTTGGCAAAAGGCGGCGGGCAATAATATCAGCCTGGATTTCCGCCGCCCCTTCAAAAATATTAAGAATGCGGGCATCGCACAACACGCGGCTGATCGGATATTCAAGCGCAAAACCGTTGCCGCCGTGAATTTGCAGCCCATTGTCAGCCGCCGCCCAAGCTACACGCGCGGCCAGCAATTTTGCCATGCCCGCCTCCAAATCGCAGCGCGCATTCATTTCCTTGCGCCGCGCCGCAAAATAAGTCAATTGGCGGGCCGCCAGAATCTCCGCCGCCATCATTACAATTTTGCCGCTAATGCGCTCAAAGCTGAAAATCGGCTTGCCGAATTGTTGCCGGTCCAGCGCATATTTGAAGGCGAGATCCAGGGCGCTTTGCGCCACGCCCACGGCGCGCGCCGCGGTTTGAATGCGCGCGCTTTCAAAGGTTTGCATGAGCTGTTTGAAACCCGCGCCGGGTTGTCCGCCCAAAAGCGCGGATTCATCAACGTGAAAATCGTCGAAGCCCAAATCATATTCTTTCATGCCCCGATAGCCCAAAACACTGATCTCACCGCCATTGAGCCCGTCTACGGGAAAGTCATCTTCCTCAGTGCCGCGTGGTTTTTCGGCCAAAAACATTGAAAGCCCTGCATGGTCTTGAACATCGGCTTCGGAGCGTACCAGCAAGGTCATGAGATCGGCGCGGGCGGCATGGGTTATCCATGTTTTGGCGCCGAAAACGCGGTAGCCATCATCGGTTTTCCTGGCGCGTGTCGTTAGGCTTGCGAGGTCTGAACCTGTATTGGGCTCGGTAAACACCGCCGTTGGTAGAATGGAGCCGCTGGCGATAGCGGGCAGATATTTTTCTTTTTGGGCTTGCGTGCCGTTTTGCATGATCAGTTCGGCGGCAATATCCGTTCGTGTGCCCAACGAGCCGACGCCGATATAGCCGCGCGACAATTCCTCCGACACGACGCACATGGCTTGCTTGCCCATGCCAAAGCCGCCGAACTCTTCCGGTATCGTCAGGCCAAACACCCCCAGTTCGGCCATTTCCTCAATCAGCGCGAGGGGGATGAGCGCATCATCAAGATGCCAACCATGCGCATGCGGTGCTACCTTTTCTTCAGCAAACCGGCGAAACTGGTCGCGGATCATCAGATGGGTTTCATCAAGGCCGGCATCGGCTTCCGGTGTGACCAGTTGCGCCAGCAATTGAGCCACTTGCACGCGCCGTTCGCCAGTGTTGCCCTGTTTGCGGAAAAAGGCGATGTCGGCATTGTCAAATCCTGGCAACGGGTCGTCAAGGCCCAAATCCGCCGGACGCACAAACTCGCCCTGGCTCATCGGTAGACCACCGGCAAGCTGGTTTAGATATTCGCCAAACACAATATGCACCAGATGATATTCAAGCGGGCCCAAACGTGATTGTGCGGCCATATCGGTGCAATATGCGCTCAATTGCGACAGCGCGGCAACATAAGTGGCGGCCCACGCGCGCCCGTGGCGGGCATATTGACTTTCGTCCAGAACCGCTGGTAACGGGCTTTCCAAGCTGCTTTGACACGCTTTTAGCGCCTTTGCGACACGGGCCGTGCGCGCCGCAAGTGCTTGAATATTAGGTGTTTCACTGGCCGTCATATCTAGAGCAACACTCATTGATTAAGCATACAGGACACGCCTATGTTGGCAAACATCCGAATATACACAAGCGTCAAAGGGGCGCACCGCTTCCGATCGGCGCTGGCAGGGAGGCGATTACATTCTCGCGGCTGTATCCGTCTTGGCGCAACCCTCGAAAACCGGCGTCGCCTGCCTGTTTCGACAGGCGCCGACCGGATATGTCGCGCACCAGTCCGTGATGAAAATAATGTGGTTCCGGAAGGTCCAGCAAAAGCTGAAGCACGCGGTGAATATGGGTGGCAGCAATAAGGTCCCGGCCCCGCGTGACATGGGTAATGTTTTGTTCTGCATCATCAATCACCACGCTCAGGTGATAGCTGGTCGGCACATCTTTCCGTGCCAGCACCACATCACCGAAGAGCTGCGCCTCAACCGCGACCTGTTGCGGTGTGCCGTCCGACAATTCGGTAAAAAATAGTGGTCCCCCGTTCAGCTTTTCGGCTTCTGCAATGGCACGGTCCATTCGCAAGCGCCATGCATAGCTGCCGCCACGCCACATCAGGCTTTGGCGCTGTTGGGTGTTGATATCGCGATAAATGCCTGGATAGACGGGTGCGCCATCTGGATCGCGCGGCCAGTTTTCGGCGCCCCCGGGCATGGCCTGGATTTCTGCCGCAATTTCGGCGCGGGAAGCCCAGCATGGATAAACCAGATCCCGGTCACGTAAATTTCCAAGCGCACCCTGATAAGTATCAAAGCGGGTTGACTGCATGAGCACCGGCTCAGGCCATGTCAGGCCCAACCAATCGAGGTCTTGGTAAATGCCGTCGACAAAATGCGCCCGCGCACGGCCCGTGTCGATGTCTTCGATGCGCAAGAGAAACACCCCATCATGAGCTGCCGCCTGGCGAGCAGCATACAGAGCGGAATAAGCATGACCCAGATGCAGCCAGCCATTTGGACTGGGCGCAAAACGGGTCACGAATTTTTTTTGCTTTTCCATCATAAACAATCTGCGGATACTGGGCTTTGCATGAAAAAATTTAATACCAACGCTGATCTCGACTATGCGTGCCGACAGCTTGCGGCGCAAGATGCCGGTCTCGCCCATGTTTACGAAACTTATGGCCCCCCGGCCATGCGCCGAGCACCGACGGGTTTTGAAGGCCTTGTGCGGATTTTAATCGCGCAGCAAGTATCAACGGCCGCCGCGACCGCCATTCAAAGCCGGGTCGATGCGCAAATATCCGACATGACGCCGCAAGCATGGTTGGCGGCAGATGATGCGACACTGGCAGCGTGTGGCGTGTCGGCTCCCAAACGACGTTATCTTTCCGGGCTGGCACAGGCCGTGTTGGATGGGCACCTACTGTTTTCCGCGTTGCACCGCGCCGAAAATGACGCTGCACATGAGATGCTGACGGCATTAACTGGTATTGGTCCGTGGACGGCGGATTGCTATTTGCTGTTCAATATGCGCCGCGCCGACTGTTTTCCTGCGGGGGACCTTGCCTTGCAGGAGGGTTATCGGCTGCTCTATCGCAAAAATACCCGCCCCGATGCCGCGCAATTGGCGACGCTGGCGCAAGATTGGTCACCTTTGCGTGGGGCCGCAGCGCGCTTGTTGTGGGTGTATTACGGGCAACAGCGACAAAAGGTCTGATGGCGCATGACTTGGCATCGGCACCAGCTACATGTAACATTCTTTAAAATTTCCGCTTAATAATTCTGAATAATTAATTCGTTAGCGATTGAAAGGTCTTGGGTCAGGCGGGAGAAGGGATATGGCAGAGATGCAAACAGCGCGACCGGATATTAACGACTTCGTCAAATCGGCACCGCCGGATTTCAAAAATCCAGAAAGTTGTCCGGCGCTGGTGCTCAATGCCGACTTCCGCCCGCTCAGCTATTATCCGCTTTCGCTTTGGGCCTGGCAGGACACGCTGAAGGCGGTGTTTCTGGATCGTGTCAATATTGTTTCCGAATATGATACGATTGTGCGCTCGCCCTCGACCGATTTCGTTCTGCCCAGCGTTGTTTCGCTGAAAACCTACGTAAAGCCGCCGCGCTATCCCGCGTTTACACGGTTTAACGTGTTTTTGCGCGACGGTTTCAGTTGCCAATATTGCGGGTCACCGCAGGATTTGACCTTTGACCATGTTATTCCGCGCCGCGCCGGTGGACGCACGACATGGGAAAATGTTGTGGCGGCATGTGGCCCCTGCAATTTGCGTAAAGGCGGGCGTCTGCCCAAGCAGGCTAATATGGTGCCGCGCAACAAACCACGCCAACCGAACGTATATGAATTGCACGAGACCGGCCGGCGGTTTCCGCCGAATTACTGCCATGAAAGCTGGCAGGACTATCTTTATTGGGATACCGAGCTTGAGCCGTAAGTGCTGTAAAAATCAATAGCACTCAGTAACGCTCAGACGCGCGTATGGCGGCGCGACACCCAAGCCTTATAATCCGGGTCATAATTTCATATCCTGGGGCTTCTTCGGCACCTGCGTCCAACGCGGTTTGGCGATGTTCGGCTTCATCGGCACGAAATTGTTTGATTGCCGCCGACAAATCCCCTTCCCCATCATGAGTTTCAAGCTCGTTTTCCTGAGCGGCATAATGTGCGTCAATCTCTGCTTCAACGGCAGCTGTGCAAGCCATGGCAGCCTTTTCGCCCATCAGCGCGGTTGCGGCACCCAGCGCAAACCCGGCCATATGCCACGCCGGACCAAAAACCGTCGGGCGCACTCGGCGCGCGATTATGAGTTGGTCAAAATGGTCAAGATGGGTTTGCTCATGGTGTGCCATCTCGCGGATAAGATTGGCGGTATTTTCCATTCCCGGCACGTGGGCGAAGACGGCAAGTTGACCGTCATAAATGCGCACTGCGCCATGTTCGCCGGCATGGTCGACGCGGATCATTTCGGCAATCCGTTCCGGCGTGGATGCTGATTCAGGCTTCTGTGCGGATTTTTGTTTCGTCATTTCATCGTTTCCTAACGGGTTTGTTGAGGCAGTGTTCGCGTTGCGCCGTGCCACGCCAAAAGTGCCAGACCACTACTCGCTAAAAAATTATACCCTGCCATAGATATGCCGAAAAGCGTGAAAGCTGCTTCATCACAGCGCACCAGCTTGGCGCGTGCCATGGCGTCCAGCAATTCGGTGGTGGTTTCAAATCCGACCGACCCGCCGCCGCAGCCAGACGGCCCGGCCCAAAGCCCGTATTCAACACCGGCATGGTAAAAGCCTAAAGTCGCACCAAGCGCGAAAATAAGACCCACGGGCACCAGCAGCCCTTGCAAGGCAATCGGCGCGCGATGCGCTCCGACCCAGATAAGTGCCGTCAGCGGCAGGGCGATGTAATACGGCCAGCGTTGTTGGAGGCACAGCGCGCAAGGGCTCAACCCGCCCCAAATCTCCGTCATAAGCGCGGTTGCCAATATGCCCGTGCCTGCCAGCGTGATAATGAGTGCGTTAGTTCTGAAATCGGTTTGCATGTTCCAAATTTCCTAATGCCGCAGGAAAAGATAGATAAGCAGAGCCAGTGCGAGCACGCCGGTTACAGCCGACATGAGGGCAAAATTGCGTTCAAATTGCCGGCGCATGCCCGGCCCCAAATAATAGGCTCCGGCGGCAACCAGATAAAACCGCAAACCCCGCCCGACAAGGCTTGTGACAAAAAAACCGAACAATGGCAGGCCGGCAACGCCGCTAGCAATGGTGGCGATTTTGAACGGCAAAAAAGTAGCCGCCGCGGCCAGCAAAACCAACAACCCCCATTCGACATAAAATGCCTGAAAACTGTCAAACGCCTCTTGCCCTCCATAGAGGAAAATAATTTGGCTGCCGAGTGTGTCCCAGAACAGGGCGCCGATAGCATATCCCAACAACGCACCTAGCGCTGATGTGATCGTGGTGATTGCCGCCAATGTCCAAGCACGCGCGCGCGCGCTGAAAATCATCGGCACCAGTAAGAGGTCGGGCGGTACCGGGAAAATGGAGCTTTCGATAAACGACACCGCGCCAAGTACCCAGCTTGCGCGGCGGTGGGCGGAGAGTCTCAAAACGGCGTCATAAAGCGGTCGCAACATGTGCGGACTATATAGGGGCAGGCAGGCCAGGGAAAGGAATAAGGATTAAGTGAAAGGGGGCGCGCGCTCTTGCCACAAGCAAAACATGGACGCCGGCTGGCCGCTTCTGTATACTGACGCAAAGAAAGCCCTCGTGGCGGAATTGGTAGACGCGACGGATTCAAAATCCGTTTCTTTCAACGGAGTGTCGGTTCGAGTCCGACCGAGGGCACCATAAGACAGAACTATGACCCGCATGAGGGTCTTGTGAGGATTTAATATGTTTGGATTTGGTAAATGGCGGACAATTGCCACAGCATTACAAAAGCTGATTGCTGACAAAGAAGACACCAAGCAAGTGTTCATTATCTTGCAAGCAATGGGACGGCGCTCGGGCATTCGCTCTTATAAACGTTTTCTCAAAAACGACAATGCGGAAAAAATTCTGACCGCCGACAAACCGCTGGTTTCATATTTGAAAGACCGCGATTGGCTGGCGGCGCAGGCCGAAGGCTCGCTGGGGCGCGCTTATCTTGATTTCACCACCACCGAGCAAATTTCGGCTGACGGATTGACGCAGGCCAGTGTCGACGGCGGCGGTACCAGTTCGGAACTAACCGACAAGCATTTGTTGTTTTCCGAACGCCAGCGTGATGCCCATGATTTGTGGCATGTCGTTACCGGCTATGGGCGCGACGGGTTGGGCGAATTGGCTTTGCTGGCCTTTACGTGGCGCCAACTCGGTAATCCGGGCATTTTGATGATCATCGCCATGGGCTATCACGCCTCGATGCGCGAGGCGCCACAGCTCAGAATCGGCAAAGCGATCCGCGAGGGCTTTTCCATAGGTCGCCGTGCGGCATGGTTGCCGGCTGCAGACTGGGAGTATTTGCTAACCCGCCCGATCAGCGAAGTGCGCCGCACGCTGAACATCACGCCGCCCGATGCTTATAATTCGATGGCCGATCAGGTGCGCGAATTTGAGCGGGCGGCTCTCGCTGCGGCTGAATAATGCCGCTTACGCTTTACGGCATTACTAATTGCGACACGGTTCGCAAAGCGCGCAAATGGCTTGAAGCTGAAGCCATTGACCATCAGTTCCATGACTTCAAAAAACAAGGTCTGAAGGCGGAGATCGTTCATGGCTGGATGGCATATCAACCGCTTGATATCCTGTTGAACCGGCGTGGCACAAGCTGGCGTAAACTGTCTGACGCCCAAAAAGCTCTGACTGATGAAGCGCAGTTGGTGGAGTTGATGGTTGCCAACCCAAGCCTTGTCAAGCGCCCGGTCTGTGAGGACGGCGACACGGTAACGGTCGGTTTCTCCGAAGAAGTACAGGCAACGCTTAAAGCGCTCTAGCTTTTTCGGATTACAAATTCAAAAACTGTCATGCCGCCGGGGCCAGCACCGGTTTTGGTCTGCATGTCGACAAGAACATGGCCGTGTTCGTCCACAAAATGCGGCACATCTATTTCGCTCATCGGGTCGGTGGCGTGCAGGCAGAGGCACGCACCGGCACCTAATTTCCGCAAGGCTTTTTGCAGTCGCAAGACCGGTAATGGGCAGGTTAACCCCGTGGCATCGAGATACATTGTACCGTCAGCTTCGGTCATTTGCTACTTTCAGGGCACGCTTATCGCTCTTGCGGCCGCGCTGCCGCATAGGCGGCCATGCCGGCAAAAAGCTCGGCAATTTCGGGTTCATGCTTGGCCCCAAACTCACGGTATAAAGTGGCGCAATTGACCACAATGCGCTCGCGGTCGCCCCAGTCGTCAAAAACACCCAGTGCAATATCCATGGCCGCTTCTTGATAGTTCATGCCCGCTTCAAACCGCAGGTGGGCTTCGTTGTGGATGGTCAGCAGATATTGCCGCACTTCCTCAACGCCCTGTTTGGTGGTGATTGGGCCGTGCCCGGGCACGATGGTTTCGACATCCATGGCCTGTATTTTTTCACACGCGTCGATCCAGTTTTGAACAGGGCCTTCCCATAAAATCGGATGGCCGCCAATGAACAAAATGTCGCCGGTATAAACCGTACGGTCGACTGGCACATGCACCAGCGTGTCGCCGGGCGTGTGCGCAGGACCTACATGCAGTAAATGCACTTCTTTGGTGCCGACATGAACTGTGGTGTCTTCGTCAAACAATGTGTCGGGGATTTTCTGGTCAACCGATTTAAAATCGAACGGGCCGAAGCAATTGGTCACATATTTGCCCAATTCGCCCATTTCCGGTGCCATGTCGAGAAATCCCTGAACCAGCGTCGGCGGTTCTAGCACCATATGTTCGGCTGTTGCACGATGCGCGATGATTTTTGCGTCCGGACAACAGCAATTGCCGTTGCAATGATCGCCATTGTGGTGGGTATTTACAACCATATTGATATTCTTGGCTGCCTTGGTCGCGTCGGCATAGGCCGCCAGCATGTCGCGGGTCAGCGGCACGTCAAAAAGCGTGTCGACAACCAGCGCCTGATCATCATCAACAATCAAGCCGGAGTTTGACCAGCCCCACCCGCCATCGGGTTGCAACCACGCATAAGCGCCATTGCCCAGCTCATGCAGGCCTTTTTCATAGGCAAACTTTGGATGTGCTACGGTCATGGCTAGAGTTTTCCCTGTTCGGATATTAGGCAATCTCGGGGTAATTTTCTAACGAAATCGGCTCAAAATTCGAGTGTTAATAGATTTGTTAGAGGCGCTTAGGCAATGCGCATGTGGCCTTTAAGGGTTTTTATCTGCCGCTTCTTTTCCGCATCCGACCATTTGAGTTTCTTGCCCATATAATCGGCTATCGCGGTGATTTGGGTTTCGTCAATCTCTCCGGTCTGGCCTTCGGTCAAACGCCGCAATACCACATCTTCTAGACAAACCGCCATTTCCTGGCTGACGGCATAGGCCGTCTGCGCCGCGAGATGCGCCGGCAAGGCGCCCGTCAGTGCCGCGCACGGCGTCGCCAGCACATCGTCCAGCCGTTTACCGTAAAGGCGCACGAGTTTTTCAACCCGTTCGGGCGCTTGGGAGCTGTGGCGGGCTTGTGCGGCCTCAAGAAACTCGGCCAGCGGTCCATCGGGCGTGTCGGCCAGCGGTACTGTCATTGTGCGAGAACCGGGGTCGCTTTGCTCGACATAACCAAAGGCCAGATCAACCACTTGCTCGGCCAGACGCCTACAGGTGGTCCATTTGCCGCCCAGTGCGGAAATTAAGCCTATCGGCCCGCCTTTATTTGCGTGGTCGACAATCTCGGCCCCACGGCTCATGCCGTAGGTTTGACCGCGTGCATCTCCGGCATCGGCCACCAAGGGCCGCAAACCAGCATAGCTATAGATAATGTCATTGCGCGTCAGGCCGAGGTGGGGCAGTGCAATTTGTACTTTTTTCAGCAGAGCCGCAATGTCCTCGCTGTCGGGGTGCACCGTATCGGGGTCTCGGGTAAAACCTGTATCTGTGGTGGCAAACAGCGTGCGCCCTTGCCAGGGCAGCACGAACAAGTGCTCGTCTTCCAGCGGAATGGCTATCGCCGCGCCATTGGTTACATCATGCGTGACAAAGTGAATGCCCTTTGAACGCATGATTTGTTTGGAGGCAGGTGCGGGGCTTGCGGCTTGCATGATGAAATCGGCCCATGGGCCGGTGGCATTCACAACGGTTTTGCAGCGTAGAGTAGTTTTGCGCCGCGAGCGCATATCGCGTACCGTCACTGCATGTAGGCCGGCTTCGTCACGAGAAAATGCATCGGCGCGTGCATAATTCACCGCGATGCTTCCACCCGCGACCGCCGAGCGGATCATCGACAGGCACAGGCGCTCCGGCGACAGCATTTGCCCGTCATGGTAAATATAGCCTCCGGTCAGCCCTTCACGCGCAAGGCCGGGCGCAAGCCCCAGCGTCTGTGCCTTGGTCAGCGCCCGGTGGCGCGGCATATTCTGGGCCGAGTCGATTTTGCGGTTGGCATCAAAAGCCAGGAAATCATATGCCATCAGCCCCAGCCCCATCACCCATTTGCTTTGCATGAGGGATGCGTATGTTGGCAAAACGAAGGGCAGGGGTTGTACCAAATGCGTGGCGATGCGACCCCAGATGCGGCGCTCGCGCAAACCTTCACGCACCAGCGCAATTTCGCCATTTGCCAGATAGCGTAGGCCCCCGTGCATGAGTTTGGACGATGCCGCCGATGTCGCCGCCGAAAAATCCGACTTGTCGATAATCGCCACACGAAGCCCGCGCAAGGTGGCATCCCACGCAACGGCCGCACCCGTGGCACCGCCGCCAATGACCAGCATGTCGAAGGCCGGATTGCTAAGAGAGGAAAAATCGCGTTCCATGTTGGGAGCAGCTTCTTTGCGCGTACCAAATAGACTTTTTGTAGCATGAATCTCGGCGCGCCGAAAATCGGAGATGAAAATGGATTTTGTTGAAGCCAATGACCTTCTGCTGGCCTATGAGGTTTTTGAGGCGCGTGCCCCCCGCCGCGCGCCGCCGCTGATTTTGATGCGTGGGCTGGGCACCCAGATGATCCAGTGGCACCGGCCCCTGATTGATAGTTTTACTGCGCAAGGCATGGATGTTGTGATATTCGACAATCGCGATGTTGGGCACTCAACTAAGATGGATGAAGCCGGCATCCCCGATTTTTCGGCACTGGTAGCGGCCGCCTCGGTCGGCACCATGTTTCCGGTGCCCTATACGCTGGATGATATGGCCCGCGATGTGGTCGGCCTGATGGACGGGCTTGATATGCCCAAGGCCAATTTTTTCGGCATTTCCATGGGCGGCATGGTGGCGCAACATCTCGCCTTTTCTTACGCCGACCGGTTCGAACATATTATTTGCGTCATGTCGAGTTCGGGCGGCCCAGACGTGCCGCAACTCGATAGTGGTAATTTGGAAATGCCCGATGTAGACGATCGTGCGGCATTGATTGAATATCTTGTCGCTTCGCTGAAGCGATATATGGGGCCGGGTTTTCCGATGTCTGACGCCGATTGTCTGCACATGGCCGAGCGGATTGCTGAACGGGGCTATTATCCGCCCGGCATTGCCCGTCAATATGCGGCAGTTATGGCCGACGGCTCACGTGTTGACCGGCTGAAAGACATTGCGCTTCCGTTTTTAGTGATCCATGGCGACCATGACAGTTTGCTCCCGCCGCCATGCGGCGAGGATATTGTCAAAAATGTGCAACTCGCCCGGTGGCTTCTGGTCGACGGCATGGGACACGATATGGGCCCCGGCATTGAAGCGGTTATCACGCCGGCAGTATGCGCGTTTATGGGGCTTGGTGCGGTGCGCTAATTAATTTGAGGCCTGTTTCATATATTCGATAACATCGTGGCGGTCTTTTTCCTTGCGCAGACCGGCAAATGACATGCGCGTGCCCTTTACAGCCTTGCGCGGATTCGCCAGATAAGCGTCAAGCGCGGCTTCAGACCATACGGGTTCTTTTTCGGCATGGGCTTTCATGGCCTTTGAATAACGGTAGTCTTCCAGCACGGCGATTTCGCGCCCGATAATATTGTTGAGATGCGGGCCGACCCGGTTTTTGGCTTTGTCGCCGATCATGTGGCAAGACACACATTTTCTGAAAACCTTTGCGCCTTTTTCGGCGTCACCTGCCGGATAGGGTCCGGCGTACGTCTGACCAGCCGTTACCACAATAAACGCGCCCAGAAAAACAAGCAGTGAAACGGTGAAGCGGGTCATGGCATCCTCTGTTAATGTTGGCTCTCGATATGCCAGCTCTCAGAGAGCTGATGGAGTTGTAGGGCGTTCGGAGGCTGTCGCCAAGCTCGTCAGCCGCCGCAATCTGTCGCAGGGCTAAGGCACCAGCCAGCTATGTTGGGAGTTTGAGCCTGTGAAATCAAACAAAGCGCGCCGGTGGCCGCGCGCGGCCAGATACAACCATTCGATTTGCTGCACATTGGCCACAACCGGCGCGAAGTGATCGGCTCCGTCATTGGTGGCCGCCGCATCGAACACCACATCGGCCGGTGTGGGCAGGGGGGAGCCGGGTGCCTGTGTCACCTGATAGCATTCGCGGCTCATGGGACGCGTATTGTCCCATGCGGTTGCATAGGCCTCGCCGGTCAGCAGTTTAAGTCGGGCGCGCACGCGCAACTGAATTTTGGCACTCGGATCGTAAAAATGCAGCGCCGCCTGCGGTTGTTTTTGCATGTCGGCAATTTTGCCCGAGCGGGTGTCGGTGTGAAACCGCAAGTCTCGGGTTTGCGGGTCGCAGCCGCGCAGCACCACGGTTCTTATTTCGGGCAATCCTTGCGGCGAAACGGTTGCCAGACCGGGCGTGTGAAACGGGCTGCGCCGGTCCTTCACACCGCGCGCCAACAATGCCCAGGCATGGGCGCAACTGCCGTCCAGGTCGTCATAACACCCGAGCAGCGGGGCGGCTTTTTCGCGCTTTTTTTCTTTTGGGTTTGTCGAGGGTTCACTCATAGGCCGATATATAGGTTGGGATTGGCAGGTTTCTAGCCGCTTTTGGTCGGGTGTGGTGATCCCGGGTGGATTCGAACCACCGACCCTCAGATTAGGAATCTGATGCTCTATCCTGCTGAGCTACGGGACCACAGATTTGAACCTATTGAAAGGCCGCTGAAAATCAAGTTTTTTACCCGCAGAAATCAGGGGCTCTGCATCAATTCGACCAGCACGCCGCCCATGTCTTTCGGATGGATGAAAATAATCGGCGTGCCATGCGCGCCGATGCGCGGGTCGCCTGTGCCCAGCACGCGTGCGCCCTTTGTCACCATCTCGTCGCGCGCCGCGATTATGTCGTCAACCTCGAAACAGATATGGTGCTGGCCGCCAGCAGGGTTTTGCTTCAGAAAACCGGCGACCGGGCTTGTGTCATCTATCGGTTCGATCAGCTCGATCTGGCTGTTTGGCAGATCAACAAAACAAACCCAGACGCCCTGCTCTTCCATGGAAAATTTGTCATGAATTTTTGTCGCGCCCAGCATATCGCGATAAAGCGCGACGCTTTGCTCGATTGAAGGCGTGGCGACCCCGACATGGTTCAATCGTCCGATCATATTAAAGCTTCCCTCCCGCTTTATCGATTGCGTGTCACTATGGTATCGTGACTGTCACAATAGAACCATATAGGTAAAGAGTTCACCATGATGTTTTCGGGCAGAAGCCATTCCTGGTTGCCACTTGTTTTCGCCGCCGGCTTGTTGGCGGCTTGCGGGCCCAATGCCACATTGCTGAGCGAAGCCGATGAAGCCAGAATTGGCGCCGAAGAACACGGCAAAATCATGAAAGCCTATGGCGGCGCCTATGGTGATGAGCGGGTCAATGACTATGTCGAAGCGATTATGGAGAAAATTGCACGCGCTTCCGACAAACCCGATCAGCAATTTCAAATCACGGTGCTGAACTCACCAGTAGTTAATGCCTTTGCCCTGCCCGGCGGCTATACATATGTCACGCGCGGGCTTCTCGCGCTGGCAAATTCAGAGGCCGAACTCGCGGGCGTTATCGGCCATGAAATTGGCCATGTGACGGCACGCCACGGAGCGCGACGGCATACGGCGGCGGTCGGAGCGGCGATTGTCGGCAGTGTGTTGGGTGCTGTGCTGAGCAATAGGACGGGGGTTGACCCGCAAGCCGCCGGCGATCTGATAAATTTTGGCGGCTCGGCCATTTTGGCCGGATATAGCCGGTCGCAGGAATATGAGGCCGATGATATCGGTGTACGGGTGTTGGGCCGGGCCGGCTACAGGCCGGAAGCGCAAGCCGATTTCCTCGCGGCATTGGACGGCTATTCCAGTTATATGCGCGACGGGCGCGCCGGTGCACCGGCGTGGTTTTCCACTCATCCTTCGACGGATGAACGTGTGGCGCGCGCGCGCGAGCAGGCGGCGGCTTTTAAGCCCGACCCTGTCTCGGTAAATGGTGCGGCAAATGTGCCTCTGACACAGGGTCGCAACAGGCATTTGCAAATTATTGACGGGCTTCCCTTTGGCGATGATATCAAGCAGGGCCTTATCCGCGGCCAGCGTTTTGTGCACCCCGATTTGCGGTTCGAGTTTACCGTGCCAAAAAAATTCGCCCTCAAAAATGCTCCCGACCGTGTAACGGCCACGCATAAAAATGGCATGGAATTGCTGTTTGATCTCGCGGGACGCAAAGAGGCGCAACGCCCGGTTGATTATATTCGCAATGATTGGGCGCCGCGCGGCAGTCAGCTTGATGTTTCTGCGCTGACGGTGGCTGGCCGGCCCGCTGCGCTGGGCAAACTCCGCCGAGGCGGCAAATATATCGAATTGCTGGTGGTTGAATATTCATTGTCGCAAGTCATGCGGTTTGCGCTGATTTCACCGGCCAATCTGTCGGGCAATGCCCAGTCTGCCATGCAGACCGTCCGGCGCGGGGTGAAGTTGTTGAGTGCGGCGCAGGCTTCGCGCATCAATCCCGACCGGATCCGCGTGATTACCGTTCAGCCGGGTGACACGCTGGAAAGCCTGTCGCGCAACATGGCAACGGATGAGCGTCGTAAGGATTTGCTTCTGGCGCTGAATAACTTGCAAAGACCGGTGACCCTAAAGCCAGGCATGCGGCTGAAGCTGGTGGTCAATTAGATCGATAAAGTTTAAATGAGCCCGGCGCGGCGCGGGTCACCACCCGTCTGCTCAATCAGCGCGCCTTTCAGCTTGCCGAGTGCTTCGTGCTCAATTTGGCGCACGCGCTCTTTTGAAATGCCCAGCGTCGCTCCTAGACTCTCCAATGTCACGCTAGTGTCGGTCAGACGCCGTGCCTTGATGATGGTCAACTCGCGCTCGCTCAGCTGCGTCATTGCATTGGCAATCCAGTTTACACGCTGGCGCCCGTCCAGTTTGGAGCTTACCTCGTCTTCGGGCAAAGCACGGTCGCAAACCAACAGGTCTTGCCATTCGGTCGTGCCGCCATCTTCGCTCGATTCCGAAACTGTGGCGTTCAGCGACCGGTCATTGGCTTCCATTCGCCCCTCCATATTTTCGACATCTTCCAGCCGCACTCCCAATTCACGAGCCACATAAGTGCGGCTATCGTGAGTCATGGTTGCGCCGAAATCGTTAATTTTGGCGCGCAGACGGCGCATATTAAAAAACAGGGATTTTTGTGCGGCTGTTGTGCCAGTGCGCACAATCGACCAGTTGCGCAGCACATAGTCCTGGATTGACGAACGGATCCACCAGCCTGCATAGGTTGAAAACCGCACCTCGCGATCCGGCTCGAAGCGGGCGGCAGCCTGCATAAGGCCAATATTGCCTTCCTGCACCAGATCAGACATGGGCAGGCCGTAATTTACGAATTTACTGGCGATTGACACCACTAGGCGCAAATGCGCGCTGGTGAGTTCGTGCAGCGCGTTTTCATCCTGCTGATCTTTCCATTTCCGGGCCAGAACCTGTTCGTGCTCCGGCTCAAGCATGGGCAATTTCATTGCCTGCTTGATAAACCGGCGGGTGGCCTGTTGTGTTTCGCGTGTATCCAAATGAGCCATGCGTATCTCCTTGCACAAGATACGCAGACACTGTGAAACTGGTTCACCTTAAAATAGTTGTTTCAAATTTGCCGGACAGAACTCATGGATATCCCATCAGATGCTTACGTCAGGCGGCTTCGTTATTGTCGTTTTTGCGCCGTGCGCCGCCCGTTGTTTTGGCCAAAACAGCTTCAAGCGACAAAATTGCCTCGTCTTCCGTCGTTTTATTGACGGTCGCGACCTCCCTTGCCATACGTTCGAGCGCCGCTTCATAAAGCTGACGCTCGGAATATGACTGTTCTGGCTGATTTTCATTGCGGAACAGGTCGCGCACTACTTCGGCAATGGCAATCAGATCGCCGGAATTGATTTTTGCTTCATATTCCTGCGCACGACGGCTCCACATGGTGCGTTTGATGCGCGCACGCCCCCGCAAGGTCTTCATGGCACCTTCCATCACCTCAACATTGGCGAGTTTCCGCATGCCAACCTGCTTGGCCTTGTCCAGCGGCACCCGCAGAACCATTTTTTCTTTGTCGAAATTCACCACGAAAAGCTCAAGGCTCATGCCAGCAATTTCCTGATCCGCAATGTCAATAATTTGCCCGACACCATG
>CACNWB010000008.1 GCA_902624095.1 uncultured PS1 clade bacterium | reverse complement strand
TCACGGCGTTTCATCGGCCCAACCCTCGCGGCAAATGGATCACAGTGTTGAGCCGCCTGAGGTTGACGGGTCGTAATTTCGTTTTTGAGTTTCGTTTAAGGGGGGAGTTCTATGGAACGTTTAAAGGGAAAGACTGCTTTTATATCCGGCGGTGCGCGTGGGCTAGGGGCTGAAATGGCCCGCCTTCTGCATGGCGAGGGGGCCAATGTCATGGTGACGGATATTCTGGAAGATGAGGGCCATGCGCTGGCCAACGACCACGAAAACATGACCTTCATGGCGCATGATGTTTTGAAGGAAGACCAATGGATTGCGACCATTGAGGCTACGAAGGAAGTCTATGGCGGTTTGGATATTCTGGTAAATAATGCCGGCATCGCCCACAATGCGACTACCATTGAAGAAACATCTTATGAACAATGGCGCAAAGTAGTTGGAATTGATCTAGATGCCGTGTTTTTAGGATGCAAACACGGTGTGGGGCTGATGAAAGGCAGTGGGGGTAGCATAATAAACATATCGTCAATATATGGAATAGTGGGTTCTGCAGGCCAAGCTCCTTATCATGCTGCCAAGGGAGGAGTGCGTCTATTGACGAAAGCACTGGCGGTAGAGTTGGCCCAGCTTGGGTATGGGATAAGAGTTAACTCGGTGCATCCTGGGTTTGTTGGTACTGATATGGTTCGCGACGGATTGCGTCAGGCAGTTGAAAACGGGCTAATGCCGGGCGAAAACGAGGCCATCGAGATATTAACCATGCAGACGCCGATCGGACGGCTGGGTGTGCCGCGCGATATTGCCAATGCTGTTTTGTTTCTGGCCTCGGAGGAATCCGCCTGGATGACAGGCGCTGAACTGGTTGTTGACGGCGGATATACAGCACAATAGTTTGCGGAAACTTGTTGAAAGGATGTTTCATGAATAATGATGAAGTGTTGCGGGTTCAGACCTATCTGCGTCTGAAATTTTCCAATGACATGCTGACGCTGAAACGCGGTGCCAAGGACGACATGGTCGAAGTTTTCATGGAAGATGAATTTATCGGCACATTATTCCGAGACGATGAAGACGGCGAATTATCTTATGCTTTCAACATGGCCATTTTGGAATTTGACTTGCCAACCATCTGATTGGGACGCCGCTTAGCGTGCGCGTGCGGCGGCTCGAAACGATGTTATCATGTCACGAATGCCGCCATCTATGGTTTCCCAATCCGACAAATAAGCGCGCTTGAAACTGTAATTTGCCTGCGCCGTTCGACCAAGGTCGTAACTGCTTTCGCATGTTGGGCTTGTTGTATCGACCGTATCGCAGATGAACAAGGGTGGCGCGAGCCGCTTAGCGCGCGGGCCCACGGGCAGGGCGCGAAACAGCTCCTTACCGGGATAAGGCGAATCCGGCTGGAACTTAAATAGTTGAAGGCCGTCATCCCGCACGTCGCCTGATCCAAGGACAAACGGGCTTAGCATGTCTTCAAAAATGCGCCGTTCGGGTAGAGGGCGTTCGCTGGCCCGTAAGGTGATAATCACCAGCTGGGAAGCCGCATCAATGCGAAGAAATTCTTTGTCCAGTTCCCGCAAATAGGGTTTGAGATCAGGCAACAGCGCGTGCAATTCGACGAAATTTTGCGCCTTTTGGGACCGTGTCTGCGCCGAACGGGTGTAATGCGCCGGAATGGCGAACAATGTGCCACCCACCTCGACACGCACACGGTACCCGTCATCAGTTGGTTGATAGGCTTCGTATTTGTTCTGAAGCGCATTGGGTTTGAGCGATAACCACAGGCCGATCAAGATAGCGGCAATGAAAACGGCAAGGCCGAGAAAAAACAGTCGCCAGACTGGCCCCTCGCCTTCGGGGAATATGCGCGACATTTTGGACTTCAACATTCTTTCGCTCTCGACACTGACAGTTTACCCGCTACCATAGGGATAGCATTTTGGGGAGGTAGAAGAAACATGGCGATGTATGCCCTGGGAAATGTAGCACCTGTTTTGCCGGAAAATGGCAATTACTGGATAGCGCCGGACGCCCAAGTTATGGGCAACATTGTTTTAAAGGAAAATGCTAGCGTTTGGTTCAATGCTGTGTTGCGTGGCGATAATGATCCGATCATTATCGGCGAAAATTCCAATGTTCAGGACGGTGCAGTTCTTCATACCGATATTGGCTGTCCGCTGACGCTGGGCGCAAATGTAACTGTCGGCCATCAAGCCATGTTGCATGGCTGTACGGTTAGCGATAACAGCCTGATTGGTATCGGTGCGACGGTGTTGAACGGAGCGAAAATTGGCCGAAATTGTTTGATAGGTGCGCATGCGCTGGTCGGTGAAGGCAAAGAAATCCCGGATAATTCCATGGTGCTGGGCATGCCTGGCAAAGTTGTGCGTGAGCTTGGCGAAGAAAATGAAAAAATAATGCTCGCATCCGCCAATATTTATGTCGAAAACTGGAAGCGGTTTAAAGAAACTCTGAAGGAAATATAAAAATGATAGAGCGGGCAGATTATATTATCGTAGGTGCCGGCAGCGCGGGCTGTGTGCTAGCCGGGCGTTTGAGCGAAGATGAAAATACCTCCGTATTGCTTCTGGAAGCGGGTGGTAAAGACAAAAATCTATTTATTCATATGCCTGCGGGTTATTCGCAGCTTGTGCCGGAGAGCAATGATCAAAATTACGGATTTGAAACCGAGGCTGAGCCCAATCTAGGCGGGCGCCAAATGTACTGGCCGCGCGGTCGCGGCTGGGGTGGCTCATCGTCGATCAATGCTATGGTCTATATTCGCGGCAATGCTTATGATTACGACCATTGGAGCCAGTTGGGTAACCAGGGTTGGTCGTACGAAAGCGTATTGCCCTATTTTAAACGCGCGGAGGATTTTTCTGGCGATGGGGATGAAGAGTATCACGGCCATGGCGGGCCTTTGAGTGTTCAAAAATCAAACCGTACCAATGATGAATTGCTCGATGTATTTGTAGAGGCCGGCCAACAAGCGGGCATTCCTTTTACTAAGGACTTTAACGGCAAAAGCCAGGAAGGTGTGTCGCGCTATGAGCACACGATCCGCGGCTCAAAACGGTGCAGTGCCGCGCGCGGCTATTTGCATCCCGCCCTCAAACGGAAAAACCTGCACACGCAAACGGACGTTACTGTTGAACGCATTGAGTTTGAGGGTAAAAAAGCCATCGGTATCACATTCTCACAAAAAGGCAAAAGCGTGACCGTAAAGGCCAATCGGGAAGTTATTTTGTCGGCGGGCGCGCTTAACTCGCCGCAAATTATGTTGCGTAGCGGTGTTGGGCCGGCAGATGAGATTAAACCGCACGGGCTGGACATCGTGCATGAGGTGGCTGGGGTGGGGCGCAATTTGCAAGACCATTACGGGGTTGTCAGTCAGTTTGCCTGCACCCAGCCGATAACTCTGCACCGCTCGGCTAACTGGTGGCGTACGCAGCTTGCCGGAGTGCAATATCTTCTTTTGGGCAAGGGCGATGCGTCTTTTCCGCCGACAGCTGCGGGTGCATTTTTCAAATCGAGTCACGAAAAAGCCGTGTGCGACATGCAAATCCACTATGTATCGGTCGCCGTGCCGGATGTGCACGGGCGTTCAGACATTCCGACCTCACACGGATTTTCATCAATCGTCTATGGCTGCCGTCCCGAAAGTCGAGGGCATTTAGGATTGAAATCTGCCAGTCCCGACGACGCACCGGCGATTTACCCAAATTATTTGGCCGTTGAGCAGGATGTGATTGATATTCGCAACGGTTTCCGAAAGACCCGAGATATTTTCCTGCAAAAGGCCTTTGACCCCTATCGGGGTGAGCAGTTAAAGCCGTCCAAGGATGTCAACGTCGACAATGATGACGAGCTTGATGCTTGGATCCGTGCAACTGGCGAGACGCTGTATCATCCGGTCGGCACGTGCAAAATGGGCAGCGATAAAATGGCCGTCACCAATGAGCATGGCCAGGTGCATGGGCTGGAGGGCTTGCGCGTGGTTGACGCCTCGCTCATGCCGACGCTGATTAGCGGCAACACCAATGCGCCGACCATTATGATGGCCGAGAAGATATCGGATCACATTCGCGGGCGTAAGTTCTTGTCGCCGCAGCAAATCGCGGCAGAATAATGGTCCACTTTGAATTTTACTTCGATATTTCAAGCCCTTGGACGTATTTGGCATTTTCGCGGGTTGAAAACATAGCTGAAAAATGCGGCGTTGATATTGACTGGAAGCCCATACTCGTCGGTGGCGTGTTTAACAGTGTTAACGAAACCGTTTACGAACAACGTGCCAATCCGCACCCAGTCAAAGGGCGCTATTACGTGAAGGATTTGCAAGACTGGGCGCAATTTTGTGGCATTGAAATCGGTGCGCCGCCAGTTTTTCCCGTACGCGCGGTTAATCTGATGCGTGCTGCGCTTGTTGCACTGGATGCGGGCTGCCTGCCAGATTTTTCACGCTCGGCCTTTCATGCCTATTGGGGTGAATTGCGCGATGTCAGCCAACCGTCAGAATTAGCTCATATCTGCGCTGGCGTTGGACTGGATCCAAATGACGTTGCCGAGAAAATCAACAGCGATGATATCAAGGGCCGCTTACGTACAAACACGGAAGAGCTCGTTGCGCGCGGCGGCTTCGGGTCGCCGACCATGTTCATTAACGGCTCGGACATGTATTTTGGCAATGACCGCCTGCCTCTGGTGGAAGCGGCACTGACCCGCGCCCTACAGGCAGAAAGCTAGAGCCGGTGAGCCAAAATGACATTCCGTCGGATGCGCGCGAACTGGCGTTTCACGTGCCACGCATTATTGTTTTTCTGGCCGTGATAATTTTGACTTTTCAGCTCATCATGCAATTTGCCGAAGGGCCGCTGTCCTTGATGCTTATTGTCGAAATGGCACTGTTTCCGGCTCGGTTCTTTGCCGAAAATATGGGTGGGTTGCCTGGCGGCCTGGGGCAGGGTATTTTCTCGCTGGTTTCATACGGGTTTTTGCACAGCGGCTGGTCGCATTGTTTGATCAATCTGGTCTGGCTTGTGGCTTTCGGCGCACCCGTGGCGCGTCGGCTGGGTGCGCGTCGGTTCTTGGTATTATATCTGGCATGCATCGTCGCCGGCGGTCTGGTGCAGATTTTCAGTGCTGACGAAGAAGCCTGGCTGGTGCCGATCATTGGCGCATCGGCCGGGGTCTCCGGCATGATGGGAGCGGCCACGCGGTTTGCTTTTCCCGAAACCCGCTGGCTTGACCCGGCAACCACAGCACAGCGGCGCCGTCTCTTGCCAATCTTGGATGTGCCCAAACGCCCACCCGTAATGATGTTTATCGGCGTATGGGTCGTCATTAATGTGGCCTTTGGACTAGCCGGGCCTTTGGTTGCGGGCACGATGTCGGCTAATATTGCGTGGCAGGCACATTTGGGCGGGTTTTTTTCCGGTCTTTTGTTGATTGGCCTAATCGAAAAACCGCCTCTGTCACCCTCAGGTGGCCCCGGAAATGTGGATTATGGCGATTGGAAGGATCGCGATTAATCCTTCTCACCGCCCCTCACGATTCTTGAATACTGCGTCAAGCTGTCGCATACTGGCAAGTGTAAAAAAAGGGGCCAAACATGACAATTGGAAACATTCTGCGGCGTAAAGGTTGCAGTGTCATTGCCATAGACTCGCGGTCCACTGTGCGTGATGCTGTTAAAACGATGGATATTCATTGCATCGGTGCTCTGGTTATTGAGGGCTCTGTGGGGGCGTGTAATGGTATATTCACCGAGCGCGACGTGATGCGGGCTCTGGCAGCAAGAGACGCCCTCATTCTCGATGATCCAATCGAAAACCACATGACAGAGCGCCCCCAAAGCATCTCTTCCGACACACAGGTGGAAGAGGCGATGGAAATCATGACTGAGCGGCGTTTTCGGCACTTGCCGGTCATGCAAAATGAGCGGCTGTGTGGCATTGTTTCCATTGGTGACCTGGTGAATTACCGTATTCGCCAGACCGAGCGCGAAGCCGAAGCGCTGAAATCCTATATTCGCAGCGGCTGAACGAAAAAAACTATAGTTTAGTGGGGTTGGGCACGTCGCCATAAACGGCAATCGGGTCAAAAACTTTCTCTGTTTCCTCGAACGACAACGTGACCGGCGCGTCCGGCAGGGCGCCTGTCTGCAAAGAGCGGTAGAAACACGACCTGTACCCGACATGGCAACTTGCGCCATTGCCGTCGACGCGCACGCGCAACCAAACGCAATCTTGGTCGTCGTCAATTCGCATTTCAATAATGTTTTGGACCAGACCGCTGGTTGCGCCCTTGTGCCAAATGGCCTCTCGTGAACGGCTGTAATAATGCGCTTCGCCCGTTTCAATAGTGCGGCGCAGGGCTTCTTCATCCATAAAGCCGTGCATCAAGAGTTCTCCGCTCTCAAAATCAGTCGTGACCGCAGGTATTAGCCCGCGATCATCGAATTTCGGGGCAAGTTCGACGCCTTCTTCAACTTGTTTGACTGTGGCGCGCTCGGCGAAGGGCTTGCTCATAAAATCCTCAAATTCCGATAGTGCTTTGAGAAAACCTTATAGAGCTAGCCGCCAATCATGGCAAGAAAGCGGGCTTCCATACGAGGGTCTTCAGCGAAAACCCCAGTGAATTGAGTGGTGATGGTGGCAACATCCGCCTTTTTGATGCCGCGTGTTGTCATGCACTGGTGTTTGGCGTCAACCAGAATGGCGATACCTGCCGGCTCAAGCACACGCTGAATGCAGTCAACGATTTGTGCGGTCATGGTTTCCTGTGTTTGCAGGCGCTTGGCGAAAATTTCGATAACCCGCGCCAACTTGGAAATGCCAACTACCTTGTCTACCGGCATATATGCGATATGCACCTTACCGAGAATGGCGACCATGTGATGCTCGCAATGGCTTTCCAGCGCAATATCGCGCAACATGACCATATCGTCATAGCCTTCGACATCCTCAAAAGTGCGTCCCAGCACATCTTCCGGGTCTTCCTCGTACCCGGCAAAAAACTCAGTATAGGCTTTAACAACACGCTTAGGCGTATCAACAAGCCCTTCGCGATCCGGATTGTCACCAGCCCATGAAATGAGGGTGCGGACGGCTGCTTCGGCTTCTTCGCGTGAGGGTTTTTCCACTTTTACATCCCGTTCTCTAACTACCGGCGTTTTGCCGCCGTCGACTACTGCATCCATTGTCATGCCTCGTTTACGGGAAATACGTCCCGGTATTCGCCAGGCATCAGCAGAGATACCCGAAATTGTTCAAGCCCCTGCGGGTCATCGCCTTATGCCATGATACGTTGAAAACGCCGCCTCATCAATTTTGCATAAGGTTTTGCATTTATGCAGAAACCATCTGCAATATAGCCTGCCTAAGCCAAAAGGCGAAGTGGCAATCGGTGCAGATGAGCAGCACCCCCGTCGCAGCTAATAATAGTTACGCAGTGATTGAAGTATCGGATCAAATTTTTGCCCAAAACACAACTTGCCGCCTGTGCCAACGCGAATTATGGTGCGCCAAAGCACTGTTTCTGGAAACCTTTATGCGCCGGCTCTTTCTGCATAATAATCTTACCCGCGAGAAAAATGAGTTTCAGCCTGCAAATGCTGATCTCGTCACGGTTTATGTATGTGGCCCAACGGTTTATGGCCCAGCGCATATCGGCAATGCACGCCCTGCCGTAGTTTTTGATGTTTTGGTGCGGCTGTTGCGCGAGCTTTATCCGGCTGTCAGCTATGCTCGCAATATTACCGATATTGACGACAAGATAAACGCCGCAGCAGCAAAAGAGGGCGTTGATATCAAGGTTATTACCGACCGTTATCGCGCAAAATATCATGAGGATATGGCTCCGTTGGGAGTTGCCCCGCCCGATATTGAGCCGCATGCGACCGAGTATATTGACGATATTATAGCCATGATTAACGAGTTAATTGCCCGCAATGCCGCTTATGAGGCCGAAGGGCATGTGCTGTTTGACGTCACGCAAGACGCAGAATATGGGTCATTAGCGCGGCGCACGCGCGAGGACATGCTGGCGGGTGCGCGAATCGAAATTGCCCCTTACAAGCGCGATGCCGGAGATTTTGTGCTCTGGAAACCCTCAAGCGACGAACTGCCTGGCTGGGAAAGCCCTTGGGGGCGGGGACGTCCAGGCTGGCATATCGAATGTTCTGCTATGATCGCCCATCATTTCGGACCGACAATTGACATTCATGGCGGGGGCGTGGATTTGCAGTTTCCCCATCATGAAAACGAATGCGCTCAAAGCCGGTGCGCACATAATGCGCCGTTAGCGCGCTACTGGTTGCACAATGGCATGTTGAACATAGCTGGTGAAAAAATGTCGAAATCGCGCGGCAACATTAGGCTGCTGGACGAATTGTTGGCTGATTACCCGGGCGAGGCCGTGCGTCTCGCGCTTTTGCAGGGACATTACAGACAGCCACTTGATTTTACTGCCGACTTAATAGACCAATCCTTACGCAGTCTTGACCGGCTCTATACGGTGCTTCGCACGCATGGCGATATTGAGGCCGCGCCGCAAGCGGCGCCCGATGCCTTCATGCAGGCAGTGTGCGATGATTTGAACACGCCCAAAGCCATGGCCGAGCTATTCGCACTGGCAAAATACGCTGACACGCCCGACGGCAAGGGTAAGTTATTGGCCGCCGCCCGGATTTTGGGGGTTTTGCAGGCCGATCCCGAGGCTTGGTTTGCTTCTGACATGGAAGGTGTTGATGTTGCGCGCATTGACGATTTGATAGCCCGACGCGCCGAGGCCCGCGCAACCCGCGATTTCGACACCGCCGATGCTGCGCGCAATACACTGGCTAAAATGGGTGTGAGCATCGAAGACACGCCTGACGGGACAATATGGCGTCTCGCGCCGACACGTGGCACGCGTTAACATGAGTTAATGATGAACGAGCTTTACAATCAGCGGATTTTGCAACTTGCCGCGGAAGTGCCGCATCTGGGCCGGTTGGCCGCGCCGGGCGCGCAAGCCGATGCCGTGTCGCGCCTGTGCGGATCGCGGGTGCATGTCGAATTATGCCTCGACGCTGATGGCCGCGTAACAGAATTTGCTCATGAATTGCAGGCCTGCGCGCTGGGTCAGGCGACAAGCTCAGTGATGGGGCGCGAAATTATTGGCAGTTCAGCCAAAGAGCTGCGCGCGGTTGCCGGACAGATGCGCGCCATGCTCAGGGAAAACGGGCCAGTGCCCAGCCTGCCTGACCGCCCTGAGAAATGGAAGGATTTGGAAGTGCTCTTGCCTGTGCGCGATTTTCACAACAGGCATGCCTCGACATTGCTTACTTTCGATGCGGTTGAAGATTGCCTCAATCAATTGGGCTGGTAAGGCGATGCGTGTTCTGCGTCGACTTTTAGGTCAGTCAATTTTGCTACTGGTCCATTTTTACCGCCTGTTCATATCGCCGATTTTGGTGCCGAGCTGCCGTTTCCAACCAACCTGTTCCGAATATGCACTGGAGGCTGTCAGACATCACGGTCCGATATGTGGTCTAGTGCTTTTTCTCCGTCGAATTTCGCGTTGCCACCCGATCGAAAGTTTGGGTGCCGGACACGGTTTTGACCCCGTGCCTGTTGAGATTCTGCGTGGACCTTGGTATGCCCCTTGGAGACTTGTGATTTTGACACAAAAAACGGAAGACGCACATGATTACGCTGACCTTGCCTGATGGTTCCACCCGCGATTTGGAAGCGCCTGTGACTGGTGTGGAATTTGCTGCGTCCATCTCCAAAAGTTTGGCAAAAAAAGCGCTGGCGCTAAAACTTGACGGTGTGGTCGTCGATTTGGCAACCCAGATTGATCGCAATTGCGAACTGGCAGTCATTACCGCCGATGATGAGGAAGGGGTTGCGCTCATGCGTCACGGCTGCGCTCATGTTATGGCGGAAGCTGTCCAAGAACTATTTCCGGGCACTCAGGTTACAATCGGCCCAGTGATTGAAAACGGTTTCTTTTACGATTTTGCCAGCGAGACGCCTTTTAGTCTAGACGATTTGGAAACCATCGAAAAACGAATGCGCGAGATTGTCGAGCGTAATCATCGGATCGTCCGCGAAGTTTGGGATCGAGGTTATGCGGCTGAGCACTTTCGAAGTATAGGTGAATTATTTAAAGCGGAGATAATCGAAACCATACCAACTGAAGAGGCAATCACGATATACAAGCAAGGCGACTGGATGGATTTATGCCGCGGCCCTCACGTGCCTTCAGTTGGTAAAATTGGATTTTCTTTTAAATTGACAAAACTGGCTGGAGCCTACTGGCGCGGCGATAGCAATAAACAAATGTTGCAGCGCATTTACGGCACGTGCTGGGCCAATGAAAACCAGCTCAAAGCCTATCTGACCATGATTGAAGAAGCCGAAAAGCGCGATCACCGAAAAATCGGCCGCGAGATGGATCTTTTCCACTTGCAGGAAGAAGCGCAAGGTTCGGTGTTCTGGCACAAAAAGGGCTACGTTATCTGGCAAGCGCTAGAGCAATATATTCGCCGCCGCCTCGAGGCCAATGGCTATGACGAGGTGAAAACCCCGCAATTGCTGGACCGGCGCTTTTGGGAACAGTCTGGCCATTGGGACAAGTTTCGCGAAAATATGTTTGTCGTGCCCGATGAAGTGCCGGCCATCGATGATGATGCTGAGGTCATTTCAGGTGACGCCGATTTGATGGCTTTGAAGCCGATGAATTGTCCGGCGCATGTGCAAATTTTCAAACAGGGCATTAAAAGCTATCGCGACTTGCCCATCCGCATGGCCGAATTCGGATGTTGCCACCGCAATGAAGCTCATGGCGCGTTGCACGGGCTAATGCGGGTGCGTCAGATGACGCAGGATGATGCGCATATTTTCTGCCGCGGCGACCAGATCATCGCTGAAGCGGTAGAGTTTTGCGGGTTGGTCACGCAAGTTTATGAAGACCTCGGCTTTAACGATGTTTCGGTCAAGCTGGCCTTGCGGCCAGATACGCGCGCGGGTGATGACGCGGTTTGGGACAGGGCCGAAAACGGCCTGCGTGACGCGCTGACAACCGTTGGCTTGGAGTGGGAAGAACTGCCGGGCGAGGGCGCGTTTTACGGCCCAAAGATTGAATATCATCTGCGCGATGCTATCGGACGAACCTGGCAATGCGGCACGTTGCAACTGGATTTTGTGCTGCCAGAGCGCTTGGGTGCGAGTTATATCGGCGAGGATGGCGAAAAGCACATGCCGGTCATGTTACACCGCGCGATATTGGGCACATTGGAGCGTTTCATCGGCATTATGATCGAAAGTTATGCCGGCAAAATGCCGCTCTGGTTGGCTCCGCAGCAGGTGATAGTCTGCCCGATCACCACCGAAGCTGATGATTACGCTCATCAAGTTGTTGCGGCGCTCAGAGCGCAGGGCTTGCGTGCGGATGCTGATACGCGCAATGAGAAAATCAATTACAAAGTGCGCGAGCATTCGGTTGCAAAAGTGCCGGTTATTCTCGCTGTCGGGGGGCGCGAGGCTGAGGCGCAAACCGTTTCTTTGCGGCGTTTGGGCAGCAAAGACCAAGAGGTCGTCGGACTCGATGATGTCGCTACAATGCTTGCCGAGGAAGCCTGCCCGCCAGATTTGCGCTGAGGCGCCCTAAAGAAAAAGCCCTCCCATTTTGTGGGCGGTAACCGCGAAATGTGGCGGGTCTTCCAACACCGGCATATTCGCCACACACTTCTTTAATTAGGCTGTTTTCCGAGTTTTAAAGCTCGCCGCCGTGTTCAGCTTCACTGGTTTGTTGGGGAACGGAAATTCCGTTATTTCCTAGAGCACCGCCGCACTTGAATGCGACTTGGTCACTGCCTGGCACGCGCGGCCGAGCCCGACATAGGCAGGAGCATAAATTTAAACTGCGAACTCGGAGGTGATTGTGATAATCACAGTCTTGATTTGTTTTCTTTTGTCGCCGGACGCCAACGCGTCTATGGCGAAACTTAATATGGGGTCACGGACCAATGCAAGATAATCCTGTTCTGAATTTTTTGGCTGAACGGCGCTCTGTGATGGCGCGCAATATGTCCGACCCCGGCCCCGACCCCAACGCACTCAAAACGCTTTTGTCAATTGCGACGCGCGTGCCCGATCACGGCAAGTTGACCCCATGGCGGCTCGTGGTTATTCAAGATGATGACCGGAAAGAGTTGGGTGACATTGCCGCGCAGGAGCTCATTGTCGCGAATGCCGAGCCGAATGCGGTCGAGGCTGCCCGCGATCAGTTTTCGCGCGCACCTTGCATTGTAGCTGTGTTGGCGTGCCCGCGTGCTCACCCGAAAATTCCCCACAGCGAACAGCTTTATTCAGCCGGTGCCGTGTGCATGATGTTGGTGACAGCCGCGCGTGCCGCCGGCTTTGCCGCCCAATGGTTGACTGGTGCGGCGGCCTATAATAGTAAAGTTCTCGCACGACTTGGAGGCGGTGCGGAAGACGAGATTGCTGGGTTTATCTATCTCGGATCTTGCGCCGAAAAACCTGCCGAACGCGCACGACCCGAACTTGAGGAGGTTGCCTGTTTCGGCTTGCCGGAAATGAGCGCCACGTAATGCCCCAATTATTGCAGGACATTCGCGACCTGCTTGCTCTTGCGTGGCCGGTGGTTATCAGCCGCACCGGCATTCTCACACTGTCGATCACGGATACGGTGATGGTCGGACATTATGCATCCGAGCATCTCGCCTATGTCGGCATTGGCATGGTGCCGAGCAATATTTTCATTCTTGTCATGATTGGCTTGCTGATGGGCACATCTGTGCTCGTGTCCAACCATTTCGGGGCGGGCGAGACGGCAAAAACAGGCGAAGTTTGGTGGTTGTCTCTGCCTTGGGGTATTGCCATCGGCCTTGTGGGGTTTGCCATTTGCGCTTTTGGGGAAACATTGCTTCTGCTATCTGGCCAAACACCGGAGCTGGCGGAAAAAGGCGGGCGCATTTCTTTCATTGCCGGGCTTAGCTTGCCACTGGCCGCTATTCACATGACTACCGGATTTTTTCTAGAGGGGGTGCGCAATCCGCGACCCGGTATGATCATTATGATATTTGCCAATATCATCAATATCGGTGCCAATTATGTTCTGGTCTATGGCATGTATGGTTTTCCCGAATTGGGTGCCGAGGGGTCTATCTGGGCGACATTTATTGTTCGGCTTGCGCAAGTGTTCGCCATTTTATCCTATGTCTGGTTTTTTCTGGACCGCACAAAATATGGTATCGATAGACCAGTTTGTGGTTGGCGTGCTGCGCAAGAAATGCGGCGCATTGGTTATGCTTCGGGCCTTTCCATGGGTGTCGAAAATGCAGCCTTTAATGCGCTCGCATTGTTTGGCGGGTTGCTCGGCACGGTTGTGCTGGCAGCTCATGTTATCACCATTAATGTGTTTGCGCTGTTTTTCATGATGGGACTGGGCTTTGGCGTCGCAACCGCAGTCAGTGTAGGCAATGCATATGGGGCCGGAGATATGGCGCGTGTCCATCGCTGGGTTTGGGTTGGGCTTGGTCTGCAAACTGGCGTGATGATGGTTGGTGTTCTGATTATGTATTTCTATTCAGGTTTTGCCGCCGGATTGTTCACCGAAGATGTTGCCGTTGTTAGGCTTGCCGCGACCATGATCGGATATGTGAGTATCGCATTGATTTTTGACACCGGCCAGTCGCTTTTTGCCATGTCTTTACGGGCGCGGCGCGATACATGGTATCCGACACTTGTTCATATTCTAAGTTATATCGTCATAATGATACCTCTAACCTGGTATATGAGTTTTGAATTGGGACGCGGTGCGCTGGGACTAATTGACGGGATTGTTCTGGGCACGTTGGCGCCTTTTGCGCTACTGGGCCTGCGTTATGTCTTTCTGCATCGCCGTGCGCTCAACGACATTGCGGAAACGGCTTAGGTCGATTTGACGATTTTTGCTTCGTGCAATTTCGCGCGAGCCTCGGCGTCAAAGCCGAGCATTTCCAGAATTTCATCGGTATGTTCGCCTATTTCCGGCGACGGACCTTTCGGGTCGGTGCTCTCATCGCCAAAGCGAATGGGCGAGGCTGGCGCGGTATAACTTGTGCCGTCAGTTTTGGGCATATCGACAAACACACCCGCATCGCGCATTTGCGGATCTTCGAGTGCCTGCTCGAAACTTTGCACGGGTGACCAGATAATGCCTTCCGCATCCAGACGCGTTTGCCATTCATGGAGCGTGTAACGCGCAAATACAGTGTCGAATTCAGCGACCAAGGCCGGTCCGTTTTTGCGGCGGTTACGGAAGCTGTCAAAACGTGGGTCGTCGGCCAAATGCTCTAGTCCCGTGGCGCGCATGATTTCCGGCCAGTCGGGTTCTCCGGGGCGCGAATTCATGAACAGCCAATGCCCGTCTGAGGTTTGGAAGAAATTGCTTGTCGGCACCACAGCCTCATCGCGAGGCCGCGAACGTGCAATGCGTCCATAGCGCATATAGGTCGAAAAATCCGAACCCACGACATAGGCGCCTGAACGTACCAGTGAACTTTCGACCAGCGTACCTTTGCCGGTTTTCTGTGCCCGCAACAGCGCAGCCAGAATGCCGCTTGCCGTGCTGATGCCGGTGATATGGTCGCCGACAGCAACACGCAGCGGAACGGGCGAAGCGCCTTTGGGGGTCATCATCCAGCCAATGCCGGATTTTGCCCAAAAAGCTGCCGTGTCGAAGCCCGGCTTATCGCGCTCGTCACCCTCAAGGCCGAAGCCGGTGACGCTTGCGTAAATCATTTTCGGGTTAATGGCGTGCAGCGTTTCGAAATCAAGGCCCTGTTTTTCTAACTGACCCGGGCGCACATTGGTCAAGAACACATCGGCATCTGTCACTAGTTTGCGCACGATGTCGGTGCCTTCGTTAGTGGATGTGTTTACGGCGAGCGCCCGCTTGCCTCGATTGTCCAGCGCAAAAACTGGATTGTCCGGATAATCGTCCGTCATGGCGGTTGCAAAGAAGTTACGCATCGGGCAGCCGCCCAGCGGTTCAACTTTGATAACCTCGGCACCCCAATCGGCCATAACGCCGCCGGCAGCGGGTGCAGCAATATAGGTTGCCATTTCGATAACTTTTATGCCTTCGAGCATGACTTTCTCCTTGATATCGCGTTACTCTATACAGATGCCGGATTCAAATGCAACGGACGAAGAAGCGGTGCGCATCGCCTTGCTTGGCATGCGCAAAGAATTGCGCGACATGTTGGAAAATGTGCGCGAAAACACTGCACCGGTAGAACTTGACCAAACCCAGCAGGGCCGTTTGTCGCGCATGGATGCCATGCAACAGCAGGCCATGGCGGATGAAACCCAGCGACGACGCCATGTGCGTCTGGTACAGATCGATGCGGCGCTGGCGCGCCTTGATGACGGCGAATACGGCTATTGCGTGACATGCGGTGAAGAAATTAATGCCGACCGGCTGGCGCTCGACCCCGCCATTGCCTTGTGTTTGCGTCATGCCAGGTAACGCACGGGACTCTTCGTGTAAAGGGCTTTTTAACAAATAGGTATTGTCGCGACAGGGGCGAAGGGATAGACAAAACCCGCATGGGTTATTTTTCTTTCATTCGCGCTGAATACCGCTTTCTGCTTTTTGGCTTTTTGATGATGGGTTTGTCGAATTTCGGGCAAACTTTTTTCATTGCGCTTTACAGCGCGTATTTCCGCGAAACTTTCGCGCTGACCAACACCCAATTTGGCGGTATATATTCTGCCGTGACGCTGGCAAGCGCTGTGTGCCTGTTATATTCGGGCAAGCTGATTGACCGATGGCGGCTGTCTGTTTTCACCGGTGCGACGCTTATCGGGCTGGCACTGGCGTGTCTTTTCATTTTCATGGCTAACGAATTATGGCTGCTGGCGCTAGGGCTTTTTATGCTGCGCCAATTCGGGCAGGGGTTGAGCTCGCATACCGGCATGACCGCAACCAGCCGCGCCTACCAGAAAAACCGGGGCCGCGCGACGGCGCTGGTGCAATTGGGGTATGCCGGGTTTGAGGGTTTTTTTCCGGTTATGGCCATCATGCTGATGGCGCTTTTTGGCTGGCAGCATAGCTGGTTGGTGTTTGGCGTGTTTCTGGCGCTGGTGGCTTTGCCACTTTTAATGTTTCTTAGCCGCTTCGAGCCATTGCTCAAGGAAAGGGCGGGTAATTTACCTACTGGGTCGGTTGATCGCTCACACGTATTGCGCGACCGGCGTTTCTACCTGGTGCTGCCGCTTTACGTTGCGCCGCCATTTTTGCTGACGGGCATGTTTTTCCACCAGATTGTTCTGGCCGATGAGCGCGGCTGGTCGCTGGCTCTGCTTGCCAGCGCGTTCAGTCTCTATGCAGGTATGAAGATAGCCGCCTCGCTTGTTTCCGGCATTGTTGTGGATCGCATTACCGCGCTTCGGGCACTGCCGTTTTCCGCGATACCGCTCATCCTGGCTTTTGCCAGCTTGCTTTTGCCGCCCGACACATTCGGCATTTATGCGCCATTTGTTTATCTTGGTTTGTGCGGGTTGAACCTCGGCATAATAGGACCCGTCAGCGGCGGCTTGTGGCCGGAGCTTTTCGGAACAGAGCATTTGGGTGCCATTCGGTCACTGACTTCCCCCATCGCCATATTTGCCACGGCCGCCGCGCCAGTTTTATTCGGTGCGATTATTGATGCTGGTTTCGATTTTCACGCCATAGCCTTTGGCTGTGCGGGTCTTGTTAGCCTTGCCGCATTGTTTGCCTTTGCCGCGGGGCGCGATACATTCTCGAATACATTCGGAGGAGAAACGCATGGCTAATAATGGGGCTGACAATAAAGCTGATACGGACGCACCGCTTATTCCTGCGGCAACCGTTCTAATTGTGCGCGACACCGAGGCAGGCCTCGAAGTGTTTATGGTCGTGCGCCATCACCAGATTGATTTTGCCTCTGGCGCGCTGGTGTTCCCCGGCGGCAAGATTGACGCGGCCGATTTCGACGCGGGTTTGCGCGCGCATTGTGCCGGTGCAGACGGGCTGGGCGACAAAGAATTGGCCTATCGCGTGGGTTCCATCCGCGAGGCATTTGAAGAATGCGGCATTTTGCTGGCGCGCGAAAAAGGTGCTGATACTTTTATTTCCGCGGCGCGTTTGCAGGCGCTGTCAGGCTGGCGCGACCGGTTCAATAATCGCGATGCCACCATGTGCGCTTTCGCGGAAGCCGAAGATTTGGAATTTGCCGTGGACGCGCTTGGGCATTTTGCCCATTGGGTGACGCCCGACATGATGAAAAAACGCTTCGATACTTATTTTTATCTCGCGCGTGCGCCCGAAGATCATATTGGCGTTCATGATGGCAGCGAAAGCGTCGACAGTGTTTGGATCACGCCGGATCAGGCCCTAAAAGACGCTGAGGCCGGCACGCGCACGATTATTTTTCCGACGCGGATGAATATTGAAAAGCTGGCGGGCAGCGCGGATGTTGATGAGGCACTTGCCAGTTGCGGCGGGGTGGTGACGGTAAAACCGTTTATCGAGCAGGATGGCGGCAAGCGTTTTCTGCGTATTCAGGCCAATGCCGGATATGGTGATCCGCGCGAGGACATCACCAACGGTATGTAGAGGATTGTGAGGCTCATGGAGTGAACTGTTCCGTTAAAATCCGCTCATCCAGGCTGTGATCAGCATCAAACAGCATAAGCAATTGACGGCTTTTGTCTTGCTTGATTTGTACTTCGGCAATATTTCTGAATTCGGCATGGTCGGCGACCGCACTGATGGGGCGTTTTTCAGCTTCCAGAGCCTCAATTTTGACATCCGCCCGCTCGGGCAATAATGCGCCCCGCCAACGCCGCGGACGAAAGGCCGATATCGGGGTCAGCGCCAGAAGCGAGGCTTCGATTGGCAAGATTGGCCCATGCGCCGACAGATTATAAGCCGTGCTGCCGGCAGGCGTGGAGACAAGCGCGCCGTCGCAAATCAGCTCTTCCATCCGAACATTGCCATCAACCGAGATTTTGAGCTTGGCAGCTTGCGCGGTTTCACGCAGGAGCGAAACCTCATTAATGGCTAGTGCCTCATGGCGTGTGCCGTCAACGCAGGTCGCTAGCATTTGGAGCGGGTGCAGAACGGAAAGTTTGGCGCTGACTATGCGTGCGTGCAGATTGTCTTTCTCAAACGGGTTCATCAAAAACCCAATAGACCCGTAATTCATGCCGAAAATAGGTGTGCCTGTGTGTAGGCATTTGTGCAGCGTTTGCAGCATCAGCCCGTCGCCGCCCAGAGCCACAATAATGTCGGCCTCGTCCACCGGAACGCCGCCATATTTTGCTTCTAACTGCGCGCAAGCGGCTTCCGCGTCGTCGCGCCCATTGGCGACAAAGGCTAGCTTTTTGATTTGTTCCGGTGTGCTCATGTCAAAATTATCCAGATTTCATAGGCCTTGTAACATGGAATAAAAGCAAAAAACATCCTACACGGGTCGCGCTTGCGAAGTTAGAATAATCGGCCTAACAGTGGAGGCGAGCCATGGCAGAAGCGCTGGTGCTAAGTATTGATCAGGGGACAACGTCCAGTCGTGCACTGGCTTTTGACCGCGAAGGTAAAATTCGTGGGTTGGCGCAGAGGGAATTCCGGCAAATATTTCCTGCCGACGGCTGGGTCGAGCATGATGCGAATGAGATTTGGCAGACCACGCTTGACGTGTGCCGCGCGGTTATGGATGAAGCCGGGCCGGAAAACTTCCATGGTATCGGCATCACCAATCAACGTGAAACCGTAGTCATATGGGACAGAAAAACCGGTGCGCCGATTGCCAATGCGATTGTATGGCAAGACCGGCGCACGGCGGGTTTATGTGCAAAAATTGCGGCGGCAGGGTATGAGGACATGGTGCGCGAAAAAACCGGCCTATTGCTCGACCCTTATTTTTCAGCCAGCAAAATCGCCTGGTTACTCGACAATGTGCCTGACGCGCGCGCGCGGGCCCAGGTCGGTGAACTGGCTTTCGGCACGGTAGATAGCTGGCTTGTCTGGCAATTGACCGCCGGACAGGTGCACGCGACGGATGCGACCAATGCCGCGCGCACCAGCATTTTCAACATCCACACGCATGATTGGGACGACGAGCTTCTGGCTCTGTTCAATGTGCCGCGCGGAATTTTGCCGACAGTACACGACAATGTATCGGATTTTGGCGTCTGCGCCGACGGCGTTCTGGCCTCCAATCTGCCGATCTGCGGCATGGCTGGCGACCAGCAGGCGGCTATGCTGGGTCAGGCTTGCTTTGACGCGGGCATGATAAAATCAACCTATGGCACTGGGTGTTTTTTGCTGGCAAATACCGGCCCACAAGCGGTTACTTCGCAAAACCGGCTTTTGACAACCGTTGCCTATCGGCTGGACGGGCAAACAATTTACGGGCTGGAGGGCAGCATTTTTATGGCCGGCGCCATTGTTCAGTGGCTGCGCGATGCGCTGTGTCTCATTGAAAAAGCTGGCGAAACAGCTGCTCTGGCGGAGGCGGCGGACCCGGCCAGCAATGTTGTGTTGGTGCCCGCGTTTACCGGTCTTGGTGCACCCCACTGGAAACCAGAGGCACGCGCGGCTCTGTTCAATATGACGCGCGATAGCGGCAAGGCCGAAATAGTACTTGCCGCGCTTGAGGCAGTGTCTTTGCAGACAGATGATTTATTGCGCGCCATCAATGATGATATGGCCCAAGCTGGCTTGTCGGTGCTCCAGCGGTTGCGGGTTGATGGCGGCATGGTTGCCAATGACTGGTTTGTGCAAAATCTTGCAGATTTATGTGCCAGCCCGATCGACAGGCCGGAAGTTATCGAAACCACAGCTGCGGGCGCGGCTATGCTGGCCATGGTGAAACTGGGCTGGTTTGACAGTTTGGCTGACTTTGCCGCCGATTGGCGACCCGATGCCGTGTTCGAGCCGTCCATGCCGGAGAACCAACGCGCGCATAAACAGCGCGTCTGGCAGGTGGCGCTGGAGCGCGTTTTGCTCGCCTCGGAGCCTTCCAGCATTTGACAAATTTGGTCTTTCGCAGGAAGGTAGGAACAGATAAGCGGGAGTGTGTGCAATGTCGGCAGCAGAAGAAATTACATCCGTTAAGGACATGGTGAGTCAAGAAGAATGGCAATTGCGGGTTGACCTTGCTGCCACCTACCGTCTGGTCGCCATGCATGGCTGGGATGACATGATTTTTACTCATATTTCGGTTCGTGTGCCGGGACCGGAGCATCACTTTCTGATTAACCCATATGGGATGCTGTTTGAAGAGATTACCGCCTCAAGCCTCGTCAAAATCGACCTTGCGGGCAATATTGTGATGGACAGTCCGTATTTCGTAAATCCGGCCGGTTTTACCATTCACAGCGCCATTCACAGCGCCCGCGAAGATGCCCAATGCGTGTTGCATCTGCACACGGATGACGGGGTTGCCGTTTCAGCCCAAAAGGACGGGCTGCAACCCATCACCCAGCAATCCATGTTGCTTGCCAGTCAATTGGCCTATCACGATTATGAAGGTGTAGCGCTTGATCTGGATGAGCGCGAGAGGCTGATCCAAGATATTGGCGATAAAAAGCTTATGGTTTTGCGCAATCACGGCACTTTGGCTGTCGGCGAAAACTGCGCGTTGGCTTTTATTGCCATCTATTTCCTCGAACGCGCCTGTACGGCGCAAATCCGCGCTATGACAGGCGAGTTAAATCGCCCGAGCCAAGCCGCGCTTGATACGACTGCCGAGCAGTCAAAAACATTGTTCGGCCCAGGTGTGGATGCGCTTGCTTGGCCAGCCTTGCTGCGTAAGCTCGACCGTCTCGATCCGTCTTATTGCGATTAGTAGATGAGTTCATGCGTTTTCTAATTGCTGGCCTTGCTATGCTGGTAGCAACTTCAGTTGCAGCCCATGATGAAACATCTGACCATTCCCATGCGTCCATAGAGCCGCCAGTTGATGCGTCGATTGTTGAGAAGCGTGTGTATCGTTTCAAGCAAAGCGGTGCAGCCATCCAGTCGGTTTTCAAACAACATCTTGGTAATGATGATTTCGCCTCCATTGCCGAGGCCGCAACCCTGATTGCAGATTGGGCTGATGTCATGCCGGATTATTTTCCAGCAGGCAGCACCAGCCCCGGTGCGCGCGATGATATTTGGGCCGATTTTGACGACTTCAAATCAAAAGCGGCAGACAATTCAAGGGCCGGGCGCGATTTGTATCAACTGGCTTTGGTAGGCACAGACAAGGGCGCGATTGAAACAGCCGCTAAGAAAATGGGCGGCACTTGCAAAGCGTGTCATCAAAGCTACCAAATCAAAAAATAATCAGTAATTCGGTGTGAGGGCTGCCAACGACATGGCGGCACTTACACAGGTAACCAAAAGAATGAGGCCGGCCCGTGTGCGCGTCGGCCTTGGGGCCGTTTCGTGGCTACCGCCGGTAATCATGCGCTTGACAAGACGCTCTTTTAAGAAAACGCGATGGGTAAGAAGCGCGGCTAAGTGCAGGCCTACAAGCGGTAAGATCAATTCCTGCAATAAAATATGCCAGCGGCCGGCAAACCCGGCCCAATCGGGCGCTAGAAATGACAGAGGGCCTTCATATAAAATGTCGTCTCCGGTCCATAGGCCCGTTACGCCTAGCGTGCCCATTAACCCCAGCAACGCCAGCACTGACAGCGCGCCCAGCGGGTTATGGCCGGGAGTGGGCTGGTTTCGGCGACGGGTCAGGCCGAAAAGATAGACCCAGATTTTTTTTGGTCCCACGACGAAGGTTTTAAACTGCGCGCTTTTATGCCCGATTACGCCCCAAATAATTCTGAAAACAAACAGCCCCAATGCCGCCAGTCCGAATAGTTCGTGCCAGAATAAATTTCCCTCGCGCCCAGTCAAAAATGCGCCAACAATCGATATGGCGAATGCCCAGTGAAACAAACGGGTCGGTAAATCCCAAACCATCAGGCGTGGCCCCGATTACTGCTTTGTTCACCTGATTGGTCAAAATACGCTGACAGAAATGTTGGCGCCGGCAGTTCCGGCCTGCCGATAACGACAAGATGCCCGCTGGCGCGCCCTGCATGTGGCTCAAAAGATATGCGCTGGCCGGCATAATGAATGGCGTAAGCGCCTTCTGCATCGGAAAAGATGCCTTTGGCGCGAATAATATGCGGTGACAGGGCGCGCAATTTCTCGGCCAGCTTGTGCCGGTCGGTTGCGGGCGCCACATGTCCCGACCATTGCCGGAAGCCGTGATCGGTTGCATGCCTTTGTTTATGTGCCAGTGGGGCGTCGTCTGCGCGCCCCACTCCTAATATAATGTCGGTTTCAATCGCGCCATTTATAGCTTGCAATACCGGTGTGCCTGATCGGGTCTTTGCGAGCGTTCGTGTGATGGTTTGTATTTGCGTACCGTCTGCCAGATCCGATTTGGTTACGAGAAACAAATCCGCCGCTGCCATTTGGCGGGCATAAGTGTCACCAATATGCGGGTCACTCGCATGGGCCTCATAAGCGGTAGCGTCGATCACTGTCACAATTCCGTCAAGACGCAATTCCCTATCAACTTGAGCGTAAAGTGCTATGCGCGCCGGATCTGCCACGCCGCTTGCTTCTATAACAATATGGTCAGGGCGGGGTGCACGGTTGAGGGCGTCGGCCATTGCCACACCTAAATCATCGCTGATTGAACAGCACACGCATCCGTTAGCCAGCGATATCTGTCCGCCGTGCTCGGCTGCAATAAGCTCGCTGTCGATATTAAGTGCACCGAAATCGTTTACTAATGCCGTAATGCGCCGTCCACCTGCATGGTGGAGCAAATGATTGAGCAAGCTGGTTTTGCCGGCCCCCAAAAAGCCTGAGATGATCGTAAGCGGGGTGGGGGCAATGGTCATGGCTATGCTCATGTTCAAATATTACTTTAGTTTTTGGTCGCCGTATTAAGATGGGTTCGGCCCCCGACAATCGTGCCGGTAACGCCGATATTTTTCAATTCCATGGGCGCCACTGTGTACGGATCTTCGTCCAATATGGCGAAATCGGCGCGCTTGCCAACTTCAATGCTGCCAATCTCATGATCCATTTTCAGCGAATATGCTGCGCCCAGCGTGATGGCATGCAGGGCCTGATCAATGGTAAGGCAATGGGCCTGGCTGCCCAGCCGTGCGCCCGAAGACGACACGCGATTGACCGCGCACCAAGCGGTAAATAGCGGCGCAAGTGCCGTTACCGGCGCATCGGAATGGATTGCTACCGGCACGCCCTCGGCCAGCGCGCCCCCGGCATCATCAAGCCGCGCGGCACGGTCGGGGCCCATCGTGGTCGTGATATGCGCATCGCCCCAGTAATAAATATGGTTGGAGAACAAATTGACGCCCACACCCAGTGCGCGCATGCGTTTGAACTGCGCCCGGTCGGCCATTTGGCAATGTTGCAATGTGTGGCGGTGGTCGCGCCGTGGGTTTTTGCACAATGCCGCTTCAATGGCGTCGAGCGCGACCTCCGTGCATTCATCGCCATTTGTGTGAATATGTATCTGGATGCCCGCCTCATTATAGGCATCGATCAATGTGGCAAGACGGGCAGGTTCTATATACCATAATCCATTTTCGGCCCCATTGTGATAGCCCGGCCATTTCAAACGCGCGCTGAAACCCTGTATTGACCCGTCGGCAACCAATTTGACCAGCGAAAAGCGCAATTTGTCGGATTGGCGCCCGGCTAATTCGGTGATGCGATTTATTCCGTCGGCGGCTTCGGATCCGCCAGCCTGCAGTGCGACAACGAGGCGGCAGGGAAAATCGTCTTTGCCTGTCACATCCGCTAATGTGTCAACGGCTTCATCTGGAAGGGGGTTGGCAAGGTCTGTGGCCGTAGTCACGCCCACTTGTCGCGCGACATGGGCAAAATTATATAAAGTCTGAGGCTCTCCGGAAGCGGCAAGAAGATTAAGCCCTGTGACCCGCATTGCCATATACATGCCAAGCTGACCGAGAAATTCGCCGGTCGGCTGTCCGGTTTCGTCGCGGCGAATGGCTTCGTTGTTGTCGCCTGGGCTGACGCCTGCATTTTCAACGACAAAGGAGTTTGTGTTCAGGATATGTAGGCTGGCATGCAGCACAATGATCGGGCAACTTGTCGATATCGTATCGAGGTCTGCTAGATTCATGCGACGATCCTCAAAAAATATCGGGTCAAAGCCCCATGCAATGAGCGGCGCGACTTTGTCGGCGCGAGTGGCTTGTATTTTGTTCAGCCGTTCAGTTACGGCCTCAATGGATTTGAGGCCAGGCCAGATTGTGCCATCCGGCCCTTCGCGGTCGTAATATCCAACATAAGCGTAGTTCCAGAACAGTCCTTCCATCATATGACTGTGGCCTTCGACAAAACCTGGCAAAATTACTTTATCGGCAAATATGGTGTTGACTGGAGTATCCGGCCATTTTACCTGCCATGAGGCAAGATCCTTTTCGGTGCCCACGCTCAGCACATGACCTTTCGAGACCAGCACATGCGTGGCGCGCGGCTGGCTGGCATTCATGGTTACAATAGATTTTGCCTGAAAAATTTCGGGCATAAAAATTGGCTCCAAACTTGTGACTGTGTGAATGGTTTTTAAATGAGAGCCTGATGCTATACCCAAGTTCTCTGAGTCACTAAAAATAGAGGATCTGCTCTTCCCTGTTCTTCAATATAAATTAAAGCGAAGCAGATAAACTATTCTCAAAGTAATACAGGCCTAAGGTCTGTGGGTATTTCGAGAAAACTTCATCTGTTCGCGAAATATAAAAAATAATAGGCTCGAGCGCTCCCCGTAGATCCGTGCTACCCCCCTCTGCCCAATCGAAGGAGGTGGCACGCCCTCATCAAGCCTTGCTTTGAATGTATAATACGTTTCATTAAATTTGTTTTTCTTCGGAACCAGTGAACTGTCTATAACATTGCCAGTGAGTGGATTGAATGGCCTGCGATCAAGAAATACTTTTACCTTCGAGTTTTGAGAGATCAAGTCTGCGTCTTCTGCTGGAATTTGCAAGACAAGCTCGACTTCCCTCGGATCGGCAATCTCGAGGATCTTTTCGCCTGCCTTAACAGGTCGTCCAATCCATTCCCTGGGAGCCTTGACTATGGCGATCCCACTCGTTTCGGCACGAATGTCTGTTTGCAATAGTCGTTCCTCTGCAGTTTCCATTCTGGCGCGGCTCTTGTCGCGGTCTGACCTCAAATCCTCGCTTACGCGTTTTTCCTGTATGTTAGAAGCCCTTTTTTCGGCCAGAAGTGTTTTTTGCGCAACGTCGTTATAAACAGCCTTGAGGTTATGACTGTTCAAGCGTGCGAGCAAAGACCCTGGGCCCACCTGAGTATTGGGCGCGACAGTAATCTCATCAATAACTCCATCAATCGGTGCTTTTATTACTTCGGGTTGGTAAGCAACTATCTCGGCTGGGGCCAGCGTTGTTAATTGCATAGGGAAGACAGCAAGCAGGAGCAAAGTGACTACAATAAATGCGGCAAGGCGAGCCATGCCTATGCCTAATATCGGACTAGGTTTTCTGAAGAAGAAAGATAATGCATGACCGATTGTGCCAGCGAGATGATTTATGAATAAAATATCGTGTTGGGAAAACTTCGCTGTTCGGGCGAAAACGAGACAACCAAGCAGTCCTTGATCTTTGCTTTGCAAAGGGACAAAAAGTACATGTTTTGGCAGAAGGTTTTCACCTTGTACATGACTGTCCGCAGAAGCTACGAAGGTACTACCGTTTTCTAATTGCGAACTATGCAGCGCACAAATCTCCTCAATCCAAGTTAAAACAGGAGATGAGGGGTCAACCAAGTCAGAGTTGGAGGCAGCTTGGGCGCGCATTTGCCGTGCACTAGAGCCAGAACAAAAAACGGCGTCTTTAAGACCCAGAACGGCCTGGCTCCGAACAGTTATTACCTTGGCAAGCGCGTTTGTGTTAGGCGCTTCTCTGATTTCGCGCTCAAGCTCAAAGAGATCCTGCAAGAAATCGATTGAAGTATATTCCAAGCTTTTCCCTCCACAAAAACTTTTATTTCTGGTTGTCTATATCACAATAAACGGTGCATATCGGCATTTACCGTTCGGGTTTTAAGTAATTCTCTCTCTTGTTTGGGTCAATTGACAAGTTTCATACCAAGGCAATTTGGAAGACATGATCCTGGGCATATCTTTACTTCGCTTCCGAGGTAAGTAGACTGAGCGCCACGTTAGTAACGGAGTCCAAAGTGTATCAGGAACAAACGTTCAAGCTTGCGCGCTTTGCATATCGACTTTCAGCAAAGCTTCTGCGACCGAGTGCCATTTCAAATTTGAAATTGACGCTGTCTTCGCAGATATCCGACCAACGTTCGATTTGTGATTGCCTGGAAAACAACGCTCTGGCCTTGGGTGATAAGACCGCCATTCGCTATGACGAAGAGAGTATAAGTTGGACCGAATTGAATAAGCGGGTCAACCAGCTTGCCCATTATTTTAATTCGCGTGGCCTGGTGAAAGGTGATGCTGTAGCTATCAATATCGAAAACAGGCCTGAAATTATTATAACTGTGCTCGCTTGTTTGAAGCTGGGCCTGATTGCAGGCATGGTAAACACCCGCCAAACCGATGAAGTGCTGGCGCATTCATTGAAGCTGATTAACCCCAAACTTCTAGTTGTCGGCGCCGAGCAGGTTAAAAATATGTCGAGTTTGGATGCCGGATTCACACAGAATTTTTCGGATAAATTGTTGTTTATGGCCGATGGCGCGCTTAATAAGGTGCCTGTCGGTTATACAGATCTCGGGCCGGCTGTTTCCGACCAGCCGGCAAGCAATCCGACTGAAACACGCGAACTGGTTTTGGGTGACCCGTGTTATTACATATTCACCTCCGGCACAACGGGACTGCCCAAGGCATCAATTACCACCCATTTGAAAGTTTTTCGCAGCGGTTCGCATATGGGCCTGACGGTTATGAACCTGACAAGCGATGATGTGTTTTATTGTGCGCTTCCGTTTTACCACAGCAATGCACTTACGCTGGCTCTGTCGGGCACATTGATGAGTGGCGCAACGCTGGCTATCGGGCGAAAGTTTAGTGCCAGCAGCTTTTGGGACGAATGCCGACGCCATGGTGCGACAACCTTTTGCTACATAGGTGAATTGCTGCGCTATTTGCTCACCCAGCCCGAACAGGCCAATGACCGCGATCATAATGTTGTCAAAATACTTGGCAATGGCTTGCGGCCGGACATTTGGATGGCTTTTAAAAATCGTTTCGGCATTGACAGGGTTCACGAATTTTACGGCGCTTCGGAAGGCAATAGCGCTTTTGTCAATATATTCAATTTTGACAAAACATGTGGGTGGGCGCCGGGAAGTAACAAAACATGGGCTGTGGTGGAATATGACATTGCAGAAGATGAGGTTATTCGCACTCCCGGTGGCTCAATGAAAAAAATGGCAGTGGGAGAAACCGGACTGCTGATTATGAAAGTGAACGAACAATACCCGTTTGACGGCTATACCGATCAGCAGGCGTCAGAAAAGAAACTGTTCCGCGATGTGTTCGAACCCGGCGATTGCTGGTTCAACAGCGGTGACCTCGTTACGCGCCAGCCATTCGGTCACATTCAATTTGCTGACAGGATTGGCGATACATTCAGGTGGCAGGGAGAAAACGTGGCAACAACGGAAGTCGAAGGTGCGGTGGCCGACTGGGCCGAAGCCGTAGACGCGGTCGTTTACGGGGTGTGCCTGGGCGTGATGGCAGATGTGGCATGTTATATGTGACACCGCGCGATGGCAGCGCGATCGACTTGGCAGGTCTCCCGGAAATTTTACGCAGTCGCCTGCCAGGCTACGCGGTGCCAAGGTTTTTGCGTGTCGGTCAGGCAACAAGTCTAACGGGTACCTTCAAATACCAAAAAAGCCAATTAAAAACAGATGCTTATGATATCTCCAATTTTGATGATGATATCTTCTTTCTGGCACCGGCATCAAACAAATTCGTTAAAATGACAGTGGATTTGCGCAAACAAATTGATAATGGTGAAGTGCGTCTGTAGCGTCAGTGTTAAGTGCAAATCGAAAGCGGCAAAAGAGGGAGGCTGGGCATGTTTGAGAAAATGAAAAGTGAACTTGAGGCAGCAATAGAGGCTAACAACGTGCCGTTTGCGAGTTTCGGGGTAACGGACGCACTCGCAACGCGCATGCACAATCATATCGGCTCGGTGGGAGATGCTGCGCTTGATGATACCCATATTTTCCGTATCGCTTCTATGACAAAGCCAATTGTAACCGTTGCGGCCCTGCAATTGGTGGCGGGCGGTGATTTGCGCCTTGACCAGCCGATGAAAGAAATTTTGCCGGAATTGGGCGAGGTGCAAGTTGTCAGCCGCAAAGGCGACGAATTGGTGTTTGCCCCCTTGGCGCGCGATATTACCCTGCACCATCTTCTGACGCATACCTCAGGCTATGCTTATGATTTTCACGCCGAAATAATTGCCGAATTGGTTGCGCAGGAAAAAATAGCGGGGCTTGCTAGCGACAATGATGGGTTTTTGGCTGCACCGCTGATTTTCCAACCGGGTGAGAATTGGGAATATGGCATTAACATTGATTGGGCCGGCAAGATTGTCGAAAAGGTCAGTGGCGTCGACCTTAATGAATATGTCAAAGCAAATATTTTGCGCCCCTTGGGGATGGAGAATACCAGTTTCTCAATTAATGACCTTAGTGCCGATGCGCTGGTCCCATTGGGCTTGCGCGATGATGACGGCAATTTGAGCGATGTTTCCGAATTGATGCCGAACGTAACTGACGGCCCGTATCTTGGCGGCGGTGGCCTCTATTCAAATGTCGGCGATTACATGAAATTCATGCGCATGGTGCTGCGAAACGGGCAGGGACCGGACAGGGAAATTCTGCCGAGTGGCATGGTACGCGATATGTTTGCCAATCAGATAGGTGACATGCAGGTTGGGTATATGCCGTCGCAAAATCCGATGCTGGCAAAGTCCCATGGCTGGTTCGAGGGCAACTCTATGAAATGGGGCTATGGCTTAATGGTAAACGAGACAGAAGTGGCCGGGCGTCGTTCGGCCGGTGCTGGGGCATGGTCGGGTCTTTACAACACTTTTTTCTCAATTGACCCGGCTCGAGACACCGCCTGTGTGATCATGATGCAGATGCTGCCAGTATACAATGAAGCGGCTTTGGCGGTTTTCGACACATTCGAGCGGGCGGTTTATTCCGACGCCTCTTAAATCTTTGCTAATTCGCTAGACGGGTGGTCAATAAACCAAATTCTTTGGGGTATTCGTGAGCGAGGGCAGCGCGCAATAATATGTTTTCAGCATTTTTAATGGGGGATACATAATGCGTTATTTGATCATTTCCTTAGTTACAATGATGGTGGTCGCCGCTCAAGGTATGTTGCCGGCAAGTGCCAATGCAATTTGGGTCGATTATCAGCTTGTTGTTGATCCTGCAAAGCAGGGAACAGTGGTTGCCGCTTTTAATAAATATAAGACAACTGGGACAGGGAGTGCTTTTCCCGGCATGATGTATTTAAATTCACAAGTTGCGAATGGAGCAAATCCGGCCACTCACAACCTAGCTGTCGTCTATAGTAATCAGAAAGAGTGGGAAACGCGTTCAGCATCGATCGCTAGAAGCCCAGATTTTCTCAAATTTCAGGCAGCTTTAGCATCATCTGGTCAGATCGTTTCAGAAACCGTTTATGAACATGTTGTTGGCTTTGGCAAAAACGCCGAAGACAGCAAGCAATTTATTGGATATGCGGTGAATGTTCGAAATGCAGCTCGCTATGCTGAACTCATGCAAGCCTCCTCTGAGGGACCAGACTCCCTGGCAGGTATCGCAAGTATTGATCTGTGGGCGGTAAAAGCTGGCGGCCAGCCAGGTATTACTCATGTAGTTGTAATCGGTGTTGATAGCCGGGCGGATTACTTAAGCGACCCGCAAACCCTGCGTGTTCTTCCAGATTTTCAAAAGCAATTGAGCCGCGTGCGTGATCTTCTGGGTGTGACCTATGTAGACGTAGTTGCTACGATCGGGCAATTGGGAAGCGCGGCAATTCGTAATTAAGCAAAGCAATTAGCAACAAGGGGAGCAGCATAGCTGTTCCCCTTTTTCATTTACTCATTATGGCGATAAAAAAATTAGGTTGCTGAGAAAAACCATTGCCGCATCGAGGGAATCCGAGAAAAAAGTATTCGTAACCGTCGCCACTGGCTTTATCGGCTTGCATTGTATTCATCAGCTGAACGATCGCAGGCTGGTCTAAGTCCTTTCGCCTAGTGGCAGGCTTTGCCATGCGCCTTAAGACGCCAATAATTATAAGGCAACGGGGTGATATAGCCGGCAATGAGCATGAGCGGGACAACCCACCAGGTGAGCACAGCTCCGCCGGTTAGAACGACGTCGACCAGGTTCATTGCCGCTTCCATTGAAACCATGGAAATCATCGACATGCCAATCGCCGTTCTAAACGCAGCGCGAAAAGCCATTTGCCGCGTCAGGATGATTGTTTCCAGTGCGATGGAGGTGATCAGCCCGTTGACAATGGCTAGGCTCATAATCGCCCAAACCGGCCAGCCTATGCCCGTCACCTGAAAGTAATAGATGGTTCCCAAATCACCGATTGCGCATCCGGCCAAACACCAGCCTGTATTGCGCATGGCCTGCTGCCAAGTGTGTTTACACGTCCATGTAAACTTCGGCTTTAATAATATCTGTTCCACGATGATAGTTTAACACAAGGCGCAAACATAAAAAAATTCAAAGCTACACCGAAAAATGATAACTTTATCAAAATCAACAATTTTGAGCTGCTGACAAAATACTGATGACACTTCAGATTGACAATTTGCAATTCAGTTATGCGAGTACTGGCGGGTTTAACCTGCGCGTGCCGTCGCTGACATTGGAAGCGGGTACAACCTGTCTTTTGTTGGGGCCATCGGGCAGCGGCAAATCAACCTTTCTTAGCCTCTTGGCTGGTGTTCTGGTAGCCGACCATGGGCGTGTTGCGCTTGCGGGACAGGACATGTCGCAGTTTTCAGGGGCGCGTATGGACAGGTTTCGGGGCACGCATATCGGCTTTATCTATCAGACGCTCAATCTAATACCGTGGCTGAGCGTGCGCGAAAATATTGCGCTGGGTCTGGCCTTTGCCCCGCAACGCCGCGCGCGCCTGAAGGCGAGTTTGGGCGATATCATTAGTGATTTCATGACGCGGCTTGATTTAGATGCGGGGGCACTTGGCGAACAACCGGCCCGGTTGCTCAGTCTTGGTCAACAACAGCGTGTGGCTGCCGCCCGCGCATTGGTCGGCGCGCCGGATTTGGTGCTGGCCGATGAGCCCAGTTCAGCATTGGATGATGCCAATACGGAAAAGTTTTTTGACTTGTTAATTGCCGGGCTCGACTCACAACGACAGGTGTTGCTGGTGGTCAGCCATGATGCCCGCCTTGCCCCGCGCTTCGACCGCGTGATTAAGATGGAGGACCTTACGAAAGAGCCGGTAACGGGAGGGGCGCGAGAATGAATGCACAAATCCTGACATTGTTGCGCGGGTCGCTTGCCAACAGAGCCTTCAGCCTTGGCTTGATTGTTGTTACACTGGCATGTGCCGTAGCGCTTTATGTCGGCGTACAAAACGTCCAACGTCTGACACGGGCAAGTTTTGAAAATAGCATTTCGGGCGTTGATCTGGTGGTCGCCGCGCGCGGCTCGGATGTTCAAATTCTGCTCAATACGGTGTTTGGGCTAGGGGCCAGCGGCAATCTTGTCTCGGATGAAACAGTGGCGGCGGTGGCTGGCATGCCCGAGGTCGCGTGGGTGGTGCCGCTGGCACTGGGCGACAGTCATCGCGGATTTCGGGTGTTGGGAACTTCTCCTGAGTTTTTCGAGCGTGTTATACCCTCGCCGTCGAGCGGCGCTTTGTTCGCGGCCGGCGGCGCGTTTGAACAGATTTTGGAAGCCGTGGTGGGTGCTGATGTTGCCGAAGCGCTGGGCTATATGCCCGGCGACAAAATTGTTCTACAGCATGGGCTGGGCGATTATGGCGCGGCGCATGATGATTTGCCTTTTCGGGTGCATGGGGTTCTGGCGCGCACGGGCACACCGTTCGACCGCACTGTGCTTGTGTCGGTCGAGGCGATTGAAGCCATTCACCGGGGCTGGCGCAATGGTCAGCAGCTTATGGAATTGTCGCCCGAGCAGGTGGAAAAACCGAAAGAAGCGCATGAGGATGAGCATCATCACGAAGATGAACACCACGAGGAGGAGCATCACGCGGAGGAGCATCACGAAGATGAACACCACGGGGAAGAGCATAACGACCACGCCCATGCAGGAGGTCTTGATGCGCTGGACGGCTTTTTTGTTGGCCTGACAGAACGGCGCAATGTTGTGCGCGTGCAGCGCAATATAGCCGATTATGAATCTGAGCCCCTCACGGCTGTGATACCCGGCGTGACTCTGGCGCAAATCTGGCAAATAATCGGCGTCGCAGATCGCGGGTTCCGCGCTGTTAGCCTCTTGGTCATCGCGCTGGTATTGTTGGCAATGACCGCCATGACAGTGCTCAGCACCGATAGCCGGCGTCGCGAAATGGCTATTTTGCGCGCCTTGGGTGCATCGCCGTCTACGCTGGTCGGGCTTATTCTCGCCGAAGCCCTGTTTCTCGCCATTTGTGCGTCAGTGATGGGGCTGGGGCTTGCCGTCGGGGTCAGTGCCTTGGCCCAGCAATGGCTCACCCAGACCATCGGTCTTGTGGCAACTACAATGCTGCCCGGCTGGCAGGAAATGGTCATCGTCGCCTATATCATCCCCGCCGCACTGGTCGCTGGTCTCGTGCCGGCTTTGCGCCTTTATCGGCGCACGGTGCAGGATGGCATCATGGTGGAACGCTGATGCGGCATTCTCTGACGGGCTTTGTGCTGTGTTTTTTGCTTTTTGCTAGTCCTCTAGGGGCAATGGCCGCGCGTGCAGAGACCGCTTTGCCAACGACTTATGTGACCGATTGGGCCCATCTCATGCCGGCAGGCCTTTACGATTTTATTCCGCTTGAGGGCATGAGCGCGTCTGATTGGGCTGACCCGGATTTTCAGCAGAAAATTCTGGATGCCGAGCGCAAAATTCGTCCTGAGCTGAACGAGGTCGCCGTTGTATTGCCCGGCTATATGGTGCCGCTTGTTTATGAGGGTGCGGATGTTTTCGAATTTTTGCTGGTGCCCAGCGCCGGCCAGTGCATTCATGTGCCCCCGCCGCCCGTCAACCAGACCATCTTCATCAAACTCAAGGAGCCGACTCGCATGCGCACCTATTGGGAACCAGTTATCGTGCAGGGGCAATTGAGCACTACGGGCGCGGCAACCGAATATACCGATACGGGCTACCGCATATTGGTTGATGAGGTTGTCGATTTCAGTTTCGATGAATTGGATATCCGCCTGTCGGCCGTTGAAGGCGCGGCGAATTAACCAGCTGCTGCAAAAACAAGGGAGATATAAATGACGCTCGTTCTCACCGAAAGGCGCGACGGCGTTGCGCTTGTCACGATGAACCGGCCCGACGCCATGAACGCCCTGTCGGCAGCCTTGCGCGACGAATTGGCGGCCACGATAGAGGAGCTGGAGGCCGATGCCAATATACGGGTTTTAATTTTAACCGGTGCGGGCACGCGCGCTTTTACCGCTGGGCTTGACCTCAAGGAACTGGGGCAATCTGACGGCGCGGCGCTATCAGCCAGTGCGCGCGATCCAGTGCGCGCCTTGGCGAATTTTTCAGGCCCCACTATTGCTGCCGTCAATGGCGTGGCAATTACCGGCGGTTTTGAACTGGCGCTAGCCTGCGATGTGCTGATTGGTAGTCCCGATGCGCACTTTGCAGACACGCATGCGCGTGTGGGCATTTTGCCGGGTTGGGGATTGAGCCAGCGCCTATCGCGCCTATTGGGGCCATCGCGTGCTAAGGAGATATCGCTCACCGGCAATTTTGTCGATGCTGAGCAGGCCTGTGCTTGGGGGCTCATCAACACCATTGTGCCCCAAGATGAGTTAATCGCGCGAGCTTTCGAGTTGGCCGACGATATGCTCTCCTGCCTTCCCGATGCCTTGGTGCAATACAAAGCCCTGATTGATGACGGCTATGCCACCAATTTTGGTGAAAGCCTCGAATTGGAAACAAGCCGAACCCGGGCGGCCAATCAGCAAGTGCAGGGGGCCAGCGTGGAAGTACGCCGCCTTGCCATACAGGCGCGCGGGCGGCATAAAACTAAGGGCTGAAGTACCCTTTTACTTGCCCGCACGGCGTCTGATTTCGGCGGCGACAAGCCACAGCCTGTCCTGGCCCCAGACCATCAGGTCGGGCTCACCATCCGGCCCGCTTAACCGGTAACTCGGCACGCCCCATAGCCCCATACTTTCTACCATTTCGTGCTGGTGACCAGCGATGAGTTGTTTCCAGTCATCACGCTTGAATTGTTTGCACGCCTCATTCCAGTCGAGCCCCGCCCGCGTCACGGCGCGTTGCATGCCTGATTTCTTGTGCAATGCTATGCCCTCACTCCAAGCCGCCCTTAAGAGTGAACTCATCAGGGCTTCGTCTTTGCCCTGTTCGTAGGCCCAGGGCAGAAGCGCATAAGCGGACCGCGTTGGTGCGCCGATGGGCGTTATAATGGGGCCAAAGGGCACACCAAGGCACTCACCTTCGCGCTTGGTGTCGAAGAAAATATAATTGCCCTTGGTGTTGGTGGCCGCCACGCCACGCATAATCATTGGTAGAACCGGTTTATGATTGAATTTAATATTGCAGGTATCTTTTACTGCAATAGTTTTATCGAAAATTATAGATGTGTAAGGTGAGTTGAGCGATGGGTAGAAATCCAGTGTCAGCCCGCTAGCGTCAACGCCACTCACATCAATGTCGGGACGGGGTACAAGGTAACCGCGTAAATCGGATTTATTCGCGGCCAGTTCTTGAAGGCGCATCTCTAGATAAAATAACCGATCTACGCCCCAGTACCATTCGCCTGCATAATAAAATGTTGCGCCTGAATAATGTTTCAACTCTGCCAAGCGTTTCGAGCCTGCGGCTCTAGCTTCTTCGCCATCGGCGCTCGGGTTTGCATGTTGGAAAAAAAACTCTCTATCATCTGTCCATAAAGCTGTGCTGACCGCCTCAATCTCGGCTAGAAACGCCTCCGGCGAAAGGGCGGCGAGATAATTGCTTGCTAGAGATTGTAAATCCAGGCTGGGTGTTTCAGGCGCATCTTGCGGGAAGTTTAGTTCGTAATGTGGGGCAATCAGCATCGCGTCGCGATGTGCCCAAACGGCAAGTTCGGCCAGTCGCGGCTGGTTTTTGCCGCCGGTAGCATTAATGAGGCGTGGTTTGATAACAATGTCATAACGCGCGGCAAATTTGTTGAGAACTTGGGCGGTGAGGTGAGAGTAAGGGTCATCTAGCTGATGAAAATATTCAACAACATGCGGGGCACCAGATTTTACACGAGCGGCTTCGGCGCGAGCTCGGCGGCGCGTGCGCTTAGCGGGATTGATCGCTCTGTCACCTACCTGGCGTATGATAAAACGCATCCAGCTAGGTGGGTCTATTATAAGTTTCGGGTTAGGATTTGTTTCGGGTTCTACCGGGGCAATTTTGTTCACGGGGCAGCCTATTTATTGTGGTAGAGGCACGGTGTTAGTTTCTTGTTGCTAAAGCCCAAGCTCGGCCTTTGCAAGAATGTTTCGTTGAACCTCGTTGGATCCGCCATAGATTGTGGCAGCCCGATTGTTGAAGTAATCAGCCACCAGCTTGGGCGCAGCAGGCTCACCAATGGCCTTTACGTTGGTGCCGGGTTCTCGCGCTGCCAACTGCCAAGGCACACCGTGGTGGCCTAAAGCTTCCATAGAAATTTCGTCTAGCGCTTGGGTTATTTCAGTCGCCAAGATCTTCATTTGCGAAGAAGCTGCCCCCGGTGATTGGCCGGCGGCCAACGTTGCTTGAATTCGAAACTCGGTCATCTCAATGGCTTTGGCGCGCACTTCCAAATCGTGAAACCGCGTGGTGAGGGCAGCCTCATCTGCCGCTGCAACTAGGGGCTGCAATTCCGCTAGCCGCATCATCAGTCGCGCAGCATAGGCACTGGAGCGTTCAAAGGTCAGCAAGGTTTTGGCGACTGTCCAGCCCTCATTTTCTGTGCCAACAATATTCGTCACTGGCACACGCACATTGTCGAAAAATACCTGATTGACCTCGTGGTCACCAGCCAATGTCACAATGGGTCTCACGCTCACACCTGGCGTTGTCATGTCAATTAGCAAAAACGTAATGCCCTGTTGTGGCTTACCGCTCTTGTCGGTGCGCACAAGGCAGAAAATATGATTGGCGTGATGGGCGAAGCTTGTCCAGATTTTGGTGCCATTGACAATAAAATCGTCGCCGTCGCGCTCGGCGCGGCATTGCAGGCTTGCCAAATCTGAACCTGACCCTGGCTCGGAATAGCCCTGACACCAAATATGCTCGCCCGACAAAAGCTTGGGTAAATAGTCTTGCTGTTGCTCTGGCGTGCCGCATACTGCCAGCGTGGGACCAATCATGCCGAGGCCCATTGGATAAAGCCGCGGCGCATGGGCCCTAGCGCATGCGCTCGACCAGATATAGTGCTGCATGTCGCTCCAACCCGTGCCACCATGCTCAACCGGCCAGCGCGGAGCCACCCAGCCTTTTTTGTGCAAAATTCTGTGCCAGCGCATGGTCGGCTCATGCGCGCCGCAGATGCCACTGCTCAATTCGCCTGCACGCCGCAATTCGTCATCGAGACTGGTGTCAAGAAAGGCTTCGACCTCTTCCTGAAAAGCTAAGTCATCTGACGATAAACGAATATCCATTCTGGCGCTCCAAAACTATCAAATATTTATTAAATATTGATCGGAATATAGGTTTTTAGCAATAGTCTAAGCGAGGCAGATTTCATTCAATTAGTTTCTCGTTCTGGCATCCAAGAATGGTTTTTTTGTAGAAAATTTACTCATTTTAATTTCTTTACCGACTTGCGTGTGGTGTGTATTTTACATTTTAGCACTATTCTAATAATCGGGGAGGAATTATTATGAATTTCGATTTTGCAACCACGGCCTTGCTAGCAAACATGGCTATCGACGACGGCCCAACACTGGATTCCTTGTCGCCTGAGGAATCTCGCGTAGCCTATTCCGAAATTGTAAAGGGTTTGCCAGCTGGGCCGGCATCTATTTCCTCCGATACTGTCTCAGTGCCTGTCGACGGTGGGTCTATAGACTGCCGTGTATTGAAACCGGTCGGTAACGCTAACTCCGTTATTGTGTACTATCACGGTGGAGGCTGGGTTTTCGGGAATATAGATGATTATGATGGTTTGGGACGACATATCGCCCAACGTTGTAACGCGGTTGTTGTACTCGTTAATTACCGAAAGGCTCCCGAACACAAATTCCCTATACCAGTGAATGATTGCTATACAGCCCTAAACTGGGTGGATGAGAATATTGAAAAATTAGCGGGAGCTAGACTTCCTATTATTGTTTGCGGAGACAGCGCTGGGGGTAATCTTTCGGCCGTGGTCGCGCAAAAGTCCGCACGTGAAAACGGTCCAAAAGTAGACCTTCAAATTTTAATGTATCCTGTAACAGACGGCCGGATGGACTCTGCCGGCTGGAAAGATGATTCCCGCGAGCTCTTCTTGACAACCAAAATGATGAAACACTTCTGGACGCTCTATGCAAATGAGGATCAGTTTTGCGATGTAGAGGCCTCTCCTCTATTGGCTGATGATCTGGCAAAACTTGATGGTCTGGCGCCCACCATTGTAATGACTGCGGAATATGATCTTTTAAGAGAAGAGGGCGAAGCTTACGCCAAGAAATTGGAAGAGGCCGGTCATAAAGTCATTTATAAGGACTTTAAGCGTCAGATTCATGCCTTCATTGCACTGGCCGAAGTTCTGCCAGTTGGGTTTGAGGCGATTGATTGGATGAATTCTCAAATTGAGAAACACTTCAACCCTTTGGAGGAGTTTGATGCGGTAATTGTTGGTGCTGGCTTCTCAGGCATGTACCAGTTGCACAAGCTTAGGGAACAAGGGTTAAATGTTCGTGTTTTCGAAGCTGGTACGGGCGTTGGCGGAACTTGGTATTGGAACCGTTATCCTGGAGCACGCGTAGATATTGAGAGCGTTGCATATTCGTACTCCTTCTCTGAAGAGCTGGAGCAAGATTGGGTTTGGTCTGAAAAGCATGCGACTCAACCTGAGCTCTTGAAGTATGCAAATCACGTCGCGGATCGTTTTGATCTGCGAAAGGACATTCAATTTGAAGCGAAAGTAGCCAGCGCGCATTTTGACGATGATACGAACGAGTGGTTGGTGACTTTAGAAAATGGTGATTCGGTGCGCGCGCGCTATTTGATCATGGCTTCCGGTGTGCTTTCAGCATCGAAGAAACCAGACATTCCTGGCTATGATAATTTTAAAGGCGAGACCTATAATACTGGCTCATGGCCGCATGATATTGTCGATTTTAGCGGCAAGAAAGTTGCTGTTATCGGCACAGGATCGTCAGGTATTCAGACAATTCCAATAGTTGCTGAGCAGGCTGAGGAACTTGTGGTTTTCCAACGTACGGCAAATTTCTCAACGCCAGCTCTTAATCGGACTTTGTCGAATTCTGAAGTCGACGCTGTCAAAAGCAATTATCCTGATTACCGCGCCGAATGCCGCAAATCTCGCTTGGGAGCCATAAGTCCGGAACCTCAGCTAGATCGAGCTATGGAGGCCACGGCCGAAGAGCGAGAGAAACGTTTTAATACGGGTTGGGAAACTGGACTTTTACCTAGCTTCTTCTTTGCTTTTGGGGACATTCTGACAGATGAAAAAGCTAATGAGGCCGCGCAGGAATTTATTCGCGACCGAATTCGTGGTATCGTAGAAGATGAACAAACACGAGAAGATTTGTTGCCAAATACTCATCCTTATGGGACCAAACGGCCTTGTCTCGATACAAACTACTACGAAACCTACAATCGAGATAATGTATCTCTGGTAAACTTGCGTCGTACGCCGATCGATACGATCACGGAAAAAGGAATTAAAACTTCCGACACTGAGCGCGAATTTGATGCCATAATTTTTGCTACAGGGTTCGATGCTATGACAGGCCCTTTGCTGCGGGTAGATATTAGGGGCTCCAAGGGACGTCGTTTGATTGATTCTTGGGTTGATGGCCCACAATCTTATCTGGGCATCGGGGTAAGCGGGTTCCCGAATCTGTTCACCATTAATGGGCCTTCCAGCCCATCCGTTCTCAGCAATATGATGGTTTCCATTGAACAACATGTTGACTGGATTGCCGATTGTATCGGCTGGATGAACAGCAACGGAAAAACCCGGATTGAACCAGAAAGATCCGCTGAGATTGAATGGGCGGAGCATACCTCTCAAATGGCAGACATGACTTTGTACCCGCAGGCTGACAGTTGGTATGTCGGGGCTAATGTGCCTGGCAAGCCGCGCGCATTTCTGGCTTATGTCGGCGGCGTAGGCGTGTATCGCGAGATATGTGACCAAATTGCCCAAAGCGGTTATCACGGGTTTGACGTCCACTAATTGACCTAGTCTCTAACTGAGCAGGCAATGAGGTCGAAACTGATGCTTGATACCTCCGGGGACTCGGGAGAGGTAAGCGTGCCGATTTCTGGCTTTAGTCCTTACTTGGTGTTTTTTGGAAAGCCAGTGTCGATGACGTCGGATGAGGACTGAGTTTTTGCGCTCGAGAAAGAAACCGTTAGATGGGGTTTAGCTCTAAATTTAAGAGATTTTTCGCGGTCGCGATATTGGCACTTGCCTTTGTGCACTTTGTTTTGGAAACGGTCTACAGCGTAATTGTCGGACTGCATTTTTTTGAGATATTTGCCAGATTGCATCGCAGATATATTGCTAATTGCTGGCGCATGTTTGCTTATGAAAAATATACACAGCGTAGGTGTATTATGCGGATTGGGGCTTTGCGTTCTGTCTTCATTATCGCACGTGGGCGTGGCGGTTTGAAGATCTAATGGCTGGCTCGTTGAATGAGGTCCAAAATGGGATACTATATGTACGTGCTTTCACGATGATTGTCTCGCTAATGTGCTTTTCTATCACTGTGATGATGAATATTCGGCCTTCTTGTCGAAACATTAATTAGAGCTCCGTTCTGGCAAAATTCCATTGGATAACTTAACCCGAAATATATTGGATGGTCGGTCTTTGCCCCTGATTTTTATGCTGACCGCCCCAAATGCCGTTGCGTTTACGATTCAGGCTTTTGTAAATATCGCCGAAATTTGGCTTATCGGGACGCTGGGCACAGTGGCTTTAGCCGCTATTGCTTTGTCTTTTCCCTTTTCAATCCTAATCCAGACCATGTCTTTAGGGGCGCTCGGCGGCGGTGTCTCGTCTGCAGTTGCACGTGCGTTGGGTAACGACGACAAGATTCGGGCGGATAAAGTTCTTTGGCATGCTATTTATCTTGGGATTATGATATCGGGTGTTCTTGCGTTTCTATTTTGGCTGTTAGGGAGGAGTGTCCTTACACTTTTAGGTGGTGATGGCGCAATTCTCGATGCCGCGTTAGGCTACTGCACTATCCTTTTTATTGGCGGCACATTCTTGTGGCTGTCCTCTCTAATAAGCGCTATTTTCCGCGGCGCTGGCGACATGGCCTATCCCTCTCGGATAATGATACTTGCATCGGTTTTACAAGTCCCACTCACCGCGCTTTTCATTTTCGGGGCTTTCGGACTGCCGGCGCTGGGAGTTCCCGGAGCGGCGCTCTCCAACGTGGTGATATCTGCGGGCATTTCCTTTGCAATGTTGCTCAGGATAAAATCAGGTAGGTGTCTGGTGGGATTTCGAAAGTCATGCATGGCGATAGATGCCAGTGTGTTCAGGGAAATTTTGAAGGTTTCTTTGCCAGCAACTTTGAACCCAATTTTAAACGTTGCGGTCATCCTCTTTCTGACAGCCTTAGTGGGGCGCTTTGGACCCAGCGCACTAGCCGGATTTGGAATTGGAACCCGTATCGAATATGTTGTTCTGCCAATTATGTTCGCTTTTGGAACTGCGGCTACCACTTTAGTAGGAACCAATATTGGCGCAGGAAACCATAGGCGTGCTGAGATTATGGGATGGCATGCAGCTGCATGCGCCTCTCTTTTCTGCGGTTTGGTTGGGGCAGTATTAGCCCTATCAACAAGATTATGGGTCCCTATCTTTACATCAGATCCGATAGCATCAAGTGTAACAACAAGTTATATTCAGATAGTCGGTCCGGCCTTTTCTTTGTATGCGGTAGGGTTGGTTCTATATTTTGCAAGTCAGGGCGCGGCTGCAATGAAGTGGCCAATTCGAGCGCAAATAATAAGGTCTATCCTAGTCGTTACTGCGGCTTGGACTGCGGTTGACACTTTTGGGATGGGCACTTCGTCAATTTTTGTAGTTTCAACCATGTCCTTTGCAGTTTACGCGGGAGTTGTGTCTGGAGCCGTCTATCTAGGAGCGTGGGACCCTCACAAAGTGACGCAAAGTCGCTTATTGTCGCTTTAGTAATGAACTGCTCAGAAATTGATAATTTGTATGTTGCAGGTAGGTGGTCTTGATGTGGAAGCAGATTCCAGCCGATTAGGACGAGATGATCCCCTCAATAGGATCTAAACCGCCGCTGAGAATGCGTTCAGGTTTTAATTTTAACCAGTCTCGGATCAAGGTTGAGTAAACCCTCCTAAAATCGGTTGTGAAATTCATATTTCCATCTTGGTTCAGTTGATCCAATTTCGGAGGAGAGCCATAGACCCCCCCGCTTACTTTGGGGCCGATTAAATACATATCGTTCGCGGTTCCGTGGTCTGTACCAAGATTGCTATTTTCACCGGGACGCCTTCCAAACTCGGAATAAACAAGCATTACCACATTCTGATCTAGTCCCTCATTGGCCAGATCAGCGAAAAACCCACTAATCGTGTCGCTCACATAAGAAAGAAGTCGGGAATGCAACGGACCTTGGGATACATGAGTATCAAATAAATTATTTGGTACCGATACATAGTATAATTGAGTATCGAAGCCAGCTTTTATGCAAGCCGCGACTTTTTGGAGTCCAAATGGAACTATGCCGTAATCGCTAGTGGGACGGAAATTTTTCCAGGCTTCGTCAATCAAAAATGAGGTTTGTTTTGCACTTGCTGCAACTTTTTTAACAAAAGATAAATTGGATGGCTCTGAATGAAATTCCGAAATATTATCAAAATTATTAATCCATTCAAATTTCCTAAAGCGATCCGGATCCTGAAAGACTATCGGGGTGTGGACCCCGCTCACAACGGCGGGCGATTGTTTTGCGGCAATGTTAACAATTAGGTTGTCTCTGAATACAGGTGATAACTCGTCAGCCACTCTGCCTACCCACCCCAAAACATGCCCACCGTTTGGTACACCGGAGTGCATATACGCATTCGACGTAAAATGAGAGAAAGAAGGGTTTTCGTACCCGCAGCCTTTTACAATAGCAATCTGGTCCTTTTTCCAAAGATTGAGCATGCCTTGCATGGATTTGTTAAAACCATACGCATCGTCAAGCTTTAAAACATCTTTCTCGCGTATCCCAATCTTTGGTCGCAACCGATAATATATGTCATCTGAATAAGGTATGTGGGTGTTTAGCCCATCATTACCTCCAGAAAGTTCAAATATTACAGCAACCCGATTTTTTTTTCTGGTGCTGGAAGCAACAGATGGAAAGGCGCCAAAGGAGGAAAGCCCCAGACTGACAGAACCTGCAATAAAATTTCTTCGGCTAATTCTTATTTTCGACATGTCAGCCCATCTGGTACTCGGGTAATGAGAGCATCTTATGGAAAAATTCTCTCAGGGCGCTCTCAGAGTTGTTTGCTCGGTAGTTTAATCTATCGCTACCAAGCAACGATGTCAGATAAGCAATCAACTTATTCCGCTGTTCTTTACCAAGGCGCAGGCTAAAGAAGTCGCGTTCTAGTGTGTTAACCGCATCAACCACAGTGTTAACATTTTGTTTCTGTAAGTAGTCACTTAGATCAAGAGAGGATACATGTCGATCAATTGGTTTTACCCGTTCGAGCGCCATTTGCCATCCGCGCATTGAACCAAGCCTAGTGTTAAAGTCTTCGTCACGATCAGCATTTTTGTTCGACTCCGCCATCATGCCTCCAGCTATTCCGGTAGGAGCGGTGGCAGAAGAGACAGGAAGGCCCTCACGCAAGCGATTTTGAACATTGGTTACCTCGCGAATAAAAGGAGGAGCACGGTCCGGTGGGATAAAACCAATGTCTGGAAAAACAAGTTCTAAAACGAAATTATTTCTTTCAAATAATAAGCTGGGATTAATCCAACTTTTACCCCCCGCCCAACCTGCAACTGTCGGTGGATGCATTAGGCGCTGCCCCATAAGTTCACTTGATGTGTTAAAGTCGGGATTACCGGGAACTTTCGAAAGATTGAGCTTGCGGTAAGTTGAGACCATTAGTTCAACCGGCCCCTTTATCCGTTGCCCAACGACTTCTTCGGAGTAAAATCCTTCCGATAAAAAAATTGTATGAAGAAATTTACTTACGTCGTAATCCGCTGCTCGCAGTATTTCTCCTAAATCACTGCGGAGCAAGGGAGGGACGTTTTCGGTCACAAAGAAAGTGAACAATTTGCTAGCGATAAAATCTCCGCACTCGTTTTGTTCAAAAATAATTTCAATTATATCTTCGCCCCCGAAGGAGCCTGTTTCATTCAGGAAAGTTTTTTTTCCATTATCGTGATTTGTACTGGCAAAATTAAAATTCAGACCTTCAACTTCCCATCCAGTAAATGCCCTTGCGCCTTCTCTTACATCCCTTTCGCTATATTTGCCGTCACCCAAAGTAAACATCTCCATGATTTCGCGCGCGAAATTTTCGTTAGGTGCATTTTTCGTATTCACGCCGGCGTCGAGGAAAACGAGCATTGCTGGATCTTTGGCAACAAAATTTACCAAATTCTCAGCAGAGCCCAGACCATGTTTCCGAAGCAAGTTCAACATGCCAAGCATTTTCCGGTAATCCCTAACCTTGTCTTCATTTACAGCAAAGTGCCCGTGCCAGAATAATGCAATTTTCTCTTTGAGAGGGTGATCGGTTGCAAGCATTTCATTGGCCCACCAATAAACGACGCGATCTGTCTCGAGCCGGCTGGCTCTCAGCCAATAAAAAAACTTATTAACGATAGGTTGGAGCGGTCGATTTACGCCTTCCCGCACTTTAATACCCAAGCCTTCTCCAGAAATTTTGGCCGCGGCGGTTAGAGCTGGGCGACTTGGCGGGAAGGGGTCCAGTGAATGGTCAAATATCCCACTGTGTTCGAATTCCTTGAAGGGGGCTAATCGTTCTACAGCGCCGCCCGTTAAAATGAGGTGGACCGCCTGCTCAGGGCCAAGTCGATAAACTCTGTTTATTTCCTGATAAGTGGCACCAAACCCGGCTCTTTCCAACAAATGTTTGGCGTGGCCTAGTGTCCAGTCGTTTTTATTAAGTGGAGACAGATCAAAGTTGGCAGGCCTTGCTGAACCAAGTGCTACGAAGGCTAATAGCAACGCGAGGCTCAGATGGCGGAACCAGATGCGTAGAATGAGTTGCAATGACATCAGAAACCTTATGTTGGGACATTAATGTGGGACAACGCGGAAAACGTCATATCTCACGAAACCCTTCTCATTTTCGGTCATAAACTTTAGCTCATTCATCACCCCTACGAATACGCTCTCATTGATCCATGCATGCGCCGATGAGTTTGTCATGATAAGTGGGTTAATCACGAAGTAGATGTCTTTTCCTTTTATTGTTTCGCCAGCCTCAGTCCGTGCTGCCATTTTTTCATTGGGAATAATCCGGCCTGAGTACTGAAAATATAGAACTTCGTCGTTCTCTATTTGATACGATAGCCGAACATCTGGCTTCATGATTCCAGAAGTAGATATTTGCAACCACTCGCCGGCAGGAGCGATTAATGATCCATTAATTTGGCCGTCGTACTCTCCCATGCCTTTAATTGTACCTGATGAAACAGGTACAATATTGATAGATTCATTTGGCGCGTGAGGAGGTTCGACCACAGCCTCATACTGCATAACGATTTCCAGGTGAGGTTTCATTATTTCCATTTGCTACTCCAATAGCTTCTGTTTCTTTACCAAAGATGAATGCCGAAATGGTGTGATGAAACGCAAATTATATCAAGACTACAAGATTAGAGTATTGAATTTTAATTCGATTTTCCAAGCTTAGCGAGTTGTTGCGAGCGGAATATTCCCGACTACCCAGTACAATGTTGGAAACATTCAGCCGCGGACAACGGTCATGACCCTATTTTAGAAGATATTTTGATAATGAGGCTTTTCGGACTTTGGAGAGGCAAGCTTCGTCCTCCGTAAATTTGAACCCATATACATAGGCGTCTTGGCCGTCCAAAACGAGCCGGCAAAAACCTGCGTCTTCAGATATTCCGATGTTATTTGGGCAATTAACAATGTCGATGTGAGGTATAGCCTCTTCAAATTCGGAATACGGTATTTCACATGCAAACGTGGCCGAAGAAAAGCTAGATGCAAGAAAAAACAAGGTTAAAAAATATTTCATAATTTCCTCATGGTAAAAATTTGCTCGGCAGTTGCCTTTCTGTTTGAGCCTTGTTGCATAATGTGCACAAGAATAGATCGAGGTTTGACTCTAGGGCAGTTCAGGCGAAAGCTTAAATCCATTATTTAAATTCTAACACAAGCGGCTGGTCAAAGGATAGCCAAAGGTCAACCGTTCTCTCTCTCAAAGTTTTAGCCACCGCGCTTTCAAGGCTAGCTGAGAATATGAAATATCGTTTCTGCCGGAAAATTTCAGAGATAAACAAATTTATTTGGGGCGAAATCATTGCTGAAAGGCCCCTACTTCAACTTGTCTTTAGTGGGTTCTGATTTGTAATCTTACTTAGTATTTAATTGAAGTGATTTTGATTTTAAACTGCGGAAGAAAAACATGGAAAAAATAGAGGGATCAGTAAGTGCTTTCATAGGTGACTCACTTGGCACTGATGACGCTGTGAGTATTTCTGAGAAAATTAAGGAAGATCCTGCGGTCCTACCGACCATTACGCAACATGCAGTAAATAGGGCTAAGTTAATTAATCCTAAACTAAATGCGATTGCTGCCGCGGATTTTGACGGCGCGATCGCAAGAGCAGAAAATTCCATTCAAGGAAATTTTAGCGGGGTGCCGACTTTTATCAAGGATACTGACGAGGTACCTGGCATGCCACTTTATTTGGGCAGTCGCGCACTCCCGGGTGACATCTCTTCAAAATTTTCAAAAGCAGCGAAGCAACTATTAGATACGGGTCTTAATTACCTGGGAACAACGACAACACCTGAGTTTGGTTTGACCGGCACCACAGAGAGCCTCAAATTTGGCGCAACAAGGAACCCTTGGAATCTCGCCTATTCTACTGGAGGTTCATCAGGAGGAAGTGCAGCTATGGTCGCCTCGGGCGTAGTTCCTATTGCACATGCCAACGATGGAGCAGGTTCGATACGAATTCCGGCATCATGTTGTGGATTAGTCGGACTAAAAGCTTCCCGAGACCGGATTAAAGATAAAGAAATGCCAGGATACTTTCCTGCCAACATTTTGCACGATGGCGTTGTCACTAGATCCGTACGTGACACTTGGACTATTCACGCGGCGATTGAAGAAAAAGTGGCGTCCAGGACCTTGCCACCAATAGGGAAGTTTTCAACCGAAAAGTGCCGCTATTTAAAGATAGCTGTCGTTACAGAGACTTGCACCGGCGCTTCCTGTTCGGACGAGTTAATTGAAGCTACAATGAACGTTGCTCGGCAATGTGAATCGTTTGGACATTTGGTAAAAGTTCTGCCAAATCCGTTCTACGCAAAATTTGATGACGACTTTTGGCTTTCATGGGCCCATATTGCGTTTTTGATAAGGTACACAGCGAAGCAAGAACTCAATAAAAAGTTTGATCATCGTCAACTAGAACAATGGGCAAAGTTCCTGATTAGGCGTCACTGGAAAAATTTTCATAAAATACCGTCATCATTTAAAAGGTTGCGGCGCTTTTCTGTTGACTACGAAAATTTTTTTCAAGAATACGATATACTTTTAACGCCTACGCTAGGGACGACTGTTCCCAAACTTGGTTTTTTTGGCCCAGAGGTTGACGGACAGACTCATTGGGAAAGAATTTACGAATTTCTTCCGTTCACAAAATATCAAAATATTTCTGGTGCGCCGGCAATTACCTTGCCTTGTGCAATCGACTCAAATGGATTGCCGATCGGTGTACAGCTTGCTAGTCGCCTTGGAGCCGACCGCCTAGTTCTTGAGTTGAGTCTGCAGTTGGAGGCCAACTCAAATTGGAGTGCATTATATAAAATTTAAATTTGATACACTTGAATCAATGTTTAATGATAAGTGTAAAGACTTTAAGGAGGTTTAATATGGCTGTGATTGTTAACCTAACGATATCGGTTAAGCCAGAGCTTCGGCAAGAGTTTCTTCACGAACTTTCTATTATCTTACCCGGAACCAAATCCTATAGCGGCTGCCATTGGGTCTATTTGAGCGAGAATGACGATAGTGACACAATTGAAGCAATTACCAAATGGGATAGTCGAGAAGCGTATGAGAGTTATCTTGCTTGGCGGCAAGATAGCGGATACTTCGGGCCAATCGGAGAAAAATATTTTAGCGGAGAGCCCACTTGGAGGTTTATGCCTGTAATTATGGATTTTAATAAATAGTAATCAAATATGAGCTTAAATACGATTTCTGAACCGAAAGACCCCACACGGCGAGAACCAGCTTACCTTGGGGCGCTTTTAAGCGATATAGGTAAGCAAGCAGCGTCGGCAGATGCTACTAGGTCGATTGATAGGGAATTGATTGTATCGATTAAAAAAAACGATGTTATGAGGCTGTCAGCAAGCCCAGAAATATCAGGATTAGACGAATCTTTCGCAAACATTGCAAACGAATTGCAAGCAGTAGCCGGACGGTGCACTTCTACAGCCTGGTGCCTTTGGAATCATTTATGTACATTTCACCATTTTGCGGGCTTATTAGGAAAACAGAATATTGACTTACTTGCCGACGTCGTGGCTAAGCACGAATGGGTTTGTTTTCCCGCCGGAGCTGCGTCCAAAGTAAGCGGATCGCAAATAAGTAAAGATACCGTCGAGCTAAATGGGGTTGCTTCATTTGGGTCTGGATCTCGTTACGCTGATTGGGCTGGCGTAGTTTTTAAAGAGGAGGGCAACCAAAAACCAAAGTTTGCTTTTGCAGACCTACGCTTGCCGGGCGTTGAGATAGAACAGACTTGGCAAGCAATGAGCCTGAGAGCCTCGGCTACCGACCATATTCACTATACAAATGCCCCTGTCCCATCAAAATTGGTAGTGCCGGTACCTTACAAATATCGGGAGCACTTTCGAAACCCTGCTACCGAAATGATTAATCATCGCTATAGAGAAGATTGGGTGGCAATATCCGTAATGTGGCTGGGAGCAATGGCAACCGGCTTGGTTGAGGCCGCGTTTAGTGAAGCGATTGAAAGCATTAAAGATCGGGTGGCTATTGTTGGAACCAAAATGAGCGATAAGTCGACGGTTCATATCAATCTGGGAAAGGTTCGGGCTCTGCTTAACGCTGCCAGCGACACTGTTTATTCTGCTCTAAACGAAACTGATGGCCGTATCGAAATGAAGATAATTCCGACTGAAGACGACTATTTTAGGCAGTGCGCAAGTGGTATGCAGGCTGTTCAGTTCTGCGACGAAGCGCTGAATTTAATACTCAGGACTTTAGGCGGCAATGGACTTCGAGAAGGCACTAATTTTGAGAGGAGATACCGCGACTTTCAAGCAATGCCATTACACATCAATGGTCACGTAGACAGAATAACCGAACAACTGGGTCGATTATCACTGGGTATGGAAACGCAAAATCCGTTTTAAATAGATATTCCCAGCTTCAATGGTTCTGGCCATTCAAGATTCTCCGATCAAGCTAGCATCACAAGAATAAGATGAAAATTGCTAGCCGCATCTATTAACGTGTCCTTTCTCGAATTTTCTGACGCAGAAAATCAAAACCTTCTCAAGGTCAATAAGTTAATTAGTGAATATGGAATATTCAATTTTTTTGGGATGTAATTCTGGAATTCGTTTCGGCAGAATTCAATAATAACAAAGTTAAACAGAGGAACAGAAAAGATGATTTTTGCATCAAATATTTTTTCTGCCCAACTTGGGCAAGCTGACGAATTCACGAACGTTATGGCAAATATTCTGAAGGTAATGCTGGAACACGACATTCAGGCTGGAATCAAAGTGTCTGTTTCGGGAACAAGTTCCACAGAAGTTTTTATAAATAGTGTATTTCCAGATATGAGTACATTCGCAAATGCAACTGCGAAACTGCGTCAATCTCAGAAATGGGTCGATGCATATATGAGCATTGGCAACAGCAAAGCGACAGTGCCTGTTGACAGCTTTGTCGCCGAGGTGATGGACGGCTTTGACGATGCCCCCTCTCTTTCGGAGGGCGTAATAATGGTGAACATGTGGAAACCAAATCCTGGTCGCTTAGCTGACTTAAAAACTGGCATGCGCATAGCTAAGGAAATGCATATGAAACATGGAGCTAGTGCTATACGTGGCTATCAAGTTTACGGCGGGCGGTTTAGCGGATGTTATGGTTACAATGTATCTTTTACCGATATGGAAGCAATGGGATCTTGGTGGGATGCTGGGCGAGAAGAAAACGAAAAATATTTCGAAGAAGCTGGCAAGGACCCTGCCGCAGAAGTTCAAGCGCAGATAATACTCGATAATCCAGCAGTTATAGGTAGGTAATTTACAAATTCGATCGAGCCACAGTGCTAAGCCTAGTGGCTCGATCGATAGTATTTTTACTTCAACATTTCCGCAGTTTTAGTGGTATCCCCAAACTCTGCAAGAGGAGATCCCATCAAGCTACCTAAAACGCGTCCATGACGGCTAAACGAAGAAACGGCCGCTCGCCAGTTCTTTGAGGCCGATGCAACAGTCCAGGCTTCCTCATATGCCCCTCTGTTATCGTACAGAACAACGAATGCGTGAGTTGCGCCCGGTGCCCCACCAGCTCTTTGTTCGAGCAACATCAGCGAAGCGTTCAAAGATTTGAATTCGGCGGTAGAAGTCCAGGTATCCATAGCTTTGATAGCACCTGAAACATTGGTAATTGCGGCCGGCAAGGTCTGAAATTGTTTCCCGGTGCCATCAGGGGGATTCCATGTTTTTACGACGTTATAATAAGCAGCGCCCAGGTAGCTGCCTGCATTATTCAGGGAGCTGGCAAAAGCAATAAAATCAGGATTTTGGTTTAAGGTACTGACGAAGTCATTAGCCGCCGTGGGGCTTTTATGAAACACGGCGAAAGAATGGCTTCCAGTTCCGCCAAAATCATAGCTGTTCAGATACATTGCTCCCTGAATCTCGCTAAACTTTTTCGACTTTGAAAATTTGCTGGCTGCGTTTGCCACTGCGGCTTGGTTCCCTGCCCCGACTTGAAAGTCATAGGTCAATAAAACGGGATTAGCAAATGACTGTGAACTAAGTCCTACAGCTAGCGCAATAAAGAATAAAAGCTTGTTAAGTTTTTTCATATCACATCGCCTTTCAAATATGTAAATGGATAGCAAAACGTTAACGCTTACACTGGTAAAGGAATACGCCAAAAATATTGGCCAGGCTTTCTAAAAGCTCCCAAGTATCTTCATATGCACGAAGAAGCACTTAAATGATTGAAAGTCATGATCGTGTCAGTGAATGAGGTCAGGAAAAAAAGATGTCATTCTCCCTTTGAGACTTTTATTAAGGCACTGCCTAAATTAGCAATATAAAATGGCTGAGAGGCGTCTCCAATTATCATTCCGGTCAGCAGACCAGGCATTTCTCCTGTCAATTCTGGCGTAATTAGGTCCACAAAACCGTTTTCCGCTTCCATACGTCTAATGCCTTTTTCCATATTTTTGCGGCCAATTGGCGTTTGAGCGTCAAACACTACGTATGTCTCACCATTTTCAGGATTAATTGAATGCACTTGGTTTGACAAAGGTGATGCAACCCATAGTTGGCCTTCGCTATCGAGTTCCATGTTATCCGGAGTTGGAATGATCGCTAAGGTTTGTCTATTTGAAAGAGAGCCAGTAGTTAAGTCTAAATCAAAAGCTAAGACCCTATTCTTCATTGTCTCAGAGAGGTAGAATTTGTTATTCTTTTCATCAATATAAAAACCATTAGCAAAATATAGTTCCTCAAGCATTAGTTCGGGCGGCGAAAAAGTGCCGTCTTCAGAAATGGGAAGTCTATATAAAGCGCCATCAGGAATCGCTTTGTTTAATGCTTTATATAATCTCTTTTCATTTTGATTCTCGGTAGACTGAGTAAACCAAAGAGAGCCTGTAGAATCTAGTCTTGCGGTATTTGCGCCGTATTCATGAGCATAAATTATTTCACTAGAATTATTTTGCACCGATGTTTTATAGATTTTTCCATTAAACACATCGGCTGTAATTACGTATTGCCCGTCTGGTGTGAGATGAACTCCATTTGGTCCAGAAACAGCTTTCGGCGGGTTATGCTCGTAATTCAAAGCTTCAAATCTTCCAAAAGCCGAGACGTTTCCAGACAAATCAATTTTAGCTAAGCCGTATCTTTGATCGGCAACTAATAATGTTCCATCGGGAAGAATTACACCATCCTCTGCTCGAGAGAGCTTTTCGCCTTCTGGAAATTTAACTCCCTCGGATACAATCCATGAGACGTTGTCGGGAGAATTATCCTCAGCAGAGCAGGAGACGATCAAAGCGAGACATACGAATAGTAGAATGTATTTGGAGATTGATAGAGGTTTTGAGATCATGATAGCTCCCTATTCCAATTTTGGTTGGATACTAAAAATATTTGAAAGCGATTCATTAAGTCAGCCAAATTTGAGAGCCTGGATTGCCAATATTTCAGCTAAATTTCAGAAAGCCAGTCCTTAAGAATTAAGTTTAGTTCGCCAGGTTTTTCTTGTGCCATCCAATGGCCACAATCAATCCTCTTTTCGGTGAGATTTTTGCAGGCTTTATTAGTTGAGGCAGCAAACTTAGGGGAAGAAGTGGTATCACAAACATAATCATAAGTTGCGTGCACGAATAAGGAGGGCATATCTAAAGTCTGATCTTTAACAGAATCTCTAAACTGCTGGTTTTCTTCACTATTTACATACCACGAGTTTGGACCAAAAAAAGTATTTTCCGACAAATATTTTGCAAATACCCGTGCTTCCTCCTCGGAAATCACTTCTTCGTCTATTGGTAAATCAGGAACTCCCCCAAATTCAGCGAACCAGCCTCTATTTTTTCTTACTTGAGAGGTAATAGCCGGCAGCCCCTGACCAAGCGGATCGCCCTTTGTAAATAACGCTTTCACTAATTTGTATGGGTCTTCATCCATTTCTTTTTGGGCAGCATCAAAGTTTTCATAGTAATAAAATTGATAGTCCCATTGGCCCGCAGGAAATTTGTCCGTTGGATAAATCTCTCTATTTACTGTATCCATTAAGCTTTCAGGGTGTCCGCCAAATCCAAAAGGTACGCATAAACTTCCAACTGCTCTTACTTTGTCTGGATGATGCAATGCCATATTCCACGCTACTGGAGACCCCCAATCATGACCAATCCAAATCGCTCGATCCTTGCCGAGAGAATTAAATAACTCAACCATATCTAAATTTATTTCTCTTTGAGAATATGCTTCGTGATTTTTATAAACAGAAGATCGGCCATATCCTCTCATATCTGGAGCAATGGCATGATATCCAAGCTCTCCCAAAAATTTTAATTGATGTCTCCAGCTAAGTGATAATTCTGGCCAACCGTGGGCCATAATGACTAATTCGCCCTCTTCTGGACCTGATGATAAATAAAATGACCTGTGCCTAGTGGTTTCAAAAAAATTTTCTTTAATGTCCATGGTTGCCGAGTCCTTAAATTTGGTGGCTTCTCATGTCGGGCCCTATCGAAGGCAATGTATCCCCTGTATATACTCAGACGCAATCCGTAAACGGGCGGCTCTTGAGATAAATCACTATCATATTGTATGCGTTGGGGAAAAATGGTGCCGCCAGAGAGACTTGAACTCCCGACCCTCTGATTACAAATCAGATGCTCTACCAACTGAGCTATAGCGGCTACCAAGACTTTTACGATTGCAAGATTTGTACCAGTCTTACTAATCACGGGCGATGGTGGACGCCTGCTCAAAGCCATGAACCGAGCGGGATATATCACCAATTGGCGGGCGCGGCAAATAAATTGGCGTTGGAAAGCGAAGATAATTCCCCAAAGTCCACCGCCGAGCCAATTGCTAACTGGAACGGCCGACTGAGCGGCGCCAGTAGCTTATAGTCCACGAGTTCTTCGCGCGACACCTGACGTCGGACACCTCAAATACGCGGTCTGTTGTTTAAAGCGTCGATTGTTATTTTTTTTGCATTCATAATTGCAAAGTGATGACGAAATTATTGCAAAAATATAGGGATACCGGCCATCGCAAAACTTCTCCTTTGCGATTCCGTCATGATTATTCGTAAAGCCCGCCCAAGTCGCAATTGCGAGCCTGGAGAATGGGACGCATCTCCCGAAAGGCGGCGGGGGTTCGGTCAAGCGGAATGCGCGGGTGCAAATGATGAACAATATGCACGGTCATGCCCATTGTGCCGATTACGCCGAACAGACTTTTGAATGCCCGCGTGTCACGGTAGCGGCCAGTTTCGTGGCCCGGATGATGCGGCGCCCATGCCAGAAAGAAACGAATGTAGACCAACGCTAACGCTAGCGGTAATACCCATAACAGGAAAGCTTCCAGCGCGTGGCCCGTTGCGGCCATGGCGAACAAAACGGTGAGATAGGTCAGATTGATGATAATCCCGTCGCGCTTGGCAAGGCCAGCCTGCTCGGGGTCGAGGCGATCCAGAGTTTTTTGATAGCTCAAAAGTTGTTCGGATTCCGGGTTGCGAACTTTGAGAGCCTTCCAAATGGCGGCAAGTGCGCTGGGTGCATGCGAATCATAATCGGGGTCCAGGTCCGGATTATTGGTGTGCTTGTGATGTTCAAGGTGCGTCATTTTTAATACACGATAGGAAGAAACCAGCGGAATGACCGATGCATGGCCGATAAATTCATTGAGCCAGCGCAACTTGTCGCCGGGACGGGCATAAATATCGTGCTGGGCCTCATGCGACGGCAAATAGCTATAGGAAATATTGAAAAAGGCAATCGGAAATGCAACCCAGGCCGATAATGTGCCCGTCAGCACCAGAGGCCATAGCGACAGCCAGCAGATGAGATTGGCAAACGGCCAAAAGACCATAAACCACGAGAGCCCCTCAATATGGCGGCGGGCAATTTCGCGCTCAAGCCGGTTCAATTCCTCTTCGCTCATTTTGGCAATGTCGTGCGCATCAGATATTTTTGCCTGAGTCATATCCATCTTCCCGTAACTTGTGCGATCAGCCCATATGTGCCGCCAATAGTGATACATATGCCGTAAACTGGCAGAGTTTCAACAGTGCCGATTACACCGATTGGCAAAGTGTTACCTAAAAAGTCCAGAGCGGGCGTGAAAATGGAAGTTCGCAAAGTAATTTCCGCCAGCAACGGACCGATAAAAAACAAGCCGTACCAGATGGGCATTAGTGACAATACTCGCGTGATTAGCGTAAACATAAATTAAAAATATCGCGCTACCGGAATATAAACAAGTCGATCCTCAGGCGTTTTTTTGTCACAGTTTGAAAAGATTTTAGCTGGCGTACACCGTCGACATGTCCCATAAACGGCGGATAGATTGAAGATCCCGCTAAATCGCGCGCGCGTTGGGGCAATTCAGTGGCTATTTTCTATGGCACAGAACTCAAGTCTTGCGCGTTCGCTATAGCCGTCGATCTGTTCCATTAAGCGATCCAAGTGCAAATTCTCTGATTTTTCGGTTTTTGTTTTGAGCTTTAAAGCTGGTATGTTGTATCGAACCTAGTTCGAATGTTCTGCAGCATGTGTTCCCATGCTCAGCCAGAGAGAATTATGATAAAAGACGCTCGCAACGGGGTTTCCCCCGAAACCTCAAAGAAAACAAGAACGCGGCGCGGCACGCGGGGAAAAACTGGCGCGAGCAATCTGTATGCGGCGATTGATCTGGGGACGAATAACTGCCGCCTGCTGATCGTTGAAGCCACACGCAACAGTTTTCGGGTGCGGGACTCGTTCTCGCGCATTGTGCGCTTGGGAGAGGGATTGGACAAAGACGGTATTTTGTCAGAAGGCGCGATGTCGCGCACGCTATCGGCATTGTCGATATGTGCCAGCAAAATTCGCAAGGCCGGAGTCGCGCGTGTGCGTTGTGTTGCTACCGAAGCGTGCCGCAATGCCGAAAATGGCGAAAATTTTATCAAACGAGTGCGCGAAGAAACGGGCTTGCGCCTGGAAATCATTGACGGAGCGGCGGAAGCCGAACTGGCAACCGTCGGGTGCGGGTCGCTGTTTGAAAATCATGCCGATCATATCATCGTTTTTGATATTGGCGGGGGAAGCACCGAGATCATGCGGCTCGACAAGGAAACCAAAGGTTTTTTCAAAATGGCCGATTTCGCCTCCGTGCCCATTGGCGTGGTTCGACTTGCCGAACGCTTTGGCGGGCCCGGGCCCCATGACCACGGCTATGATGAAATGGTCGGGGAGGCGCGTGTGCAGCTGCTGGAATTTTTCGCCCGTCAATCGATGATCACGGATATGAATAAACTCCAGATTATAGGAACGTCCGGAACAGTGACTACGCTAGCGGCGGTGCAACTTGGTCTAGCCAAATACGACCGTAATGTCGTTGACGGGTGCAAAATTACGGCATCCGATGTGCGCCGCGTGATTGACGATTTGCGTGAAAGAAGCCGTGACGAACTGGCAGCCAATCCGTGTATTGGAGAGCAGCGTGCCGATCTCGTGCTGGCCGGGTGCGCGGTTCTGGATGTTATTCATCAGCATTGGGCGGTGGACGCGTTTTCCGTTGCCGACAGGGGTTTGCGTGAAGGAATTTTGTTGCGAATGATACGTCGCGATCGGCGTCGGGCGCGCCGTGGCAGAGGTCGGAGGTCATCAGCTTCGTCGGCTTCGGATGCGGCGCAGCTCTCACCGTGAGCGACAACCGAAAATCCGGTGGCGCGGGGCACGGGCGCCGTCGAGGTGACCGGTTGCGTACACGGGTACGCACGGCAAAGGGACGCAAACTATCCTCGACCCGCTGGCTGGAAAGACAGTTAAACGACCCCTATGTAGCGGCTGCCAAAAAAGATGGTTACCGGTCGCGGGCGGCCTATAAAATTATCGAACTTGATGACCGGTTTTCGTTTTTTACCCGCGGCGGATGCGTGATTGATCTAGGCTGTGCGCCCGGCGGCTGGGCTCAAATCGCAGCCGACCGCGTGGGGCAGGGCGAGGATAGGGGCTTGGTTGTAGGCGTTGATATTCAGGACATGGAACCGGTGGCGGGGGTTGAGTTTTTGAAACTCGATTTTCTTGATGATAGCGCGCCTGAAAAAGTGCTGTCTCTGGCCGGCCGGAGCGCTGATGCGGTTATTTCAGACATGGCGGCGCCAGTGACAGGGCACCGGCAGACCGATCATTTGCGCACCATGGCTCTGGCTGAAGCGGCAGCATGGTTTGCCTTTGACGCGTTGAAACCCGGCGGCGACTTTTGTGCCAAGGTTTTTCAGGGCGGCACAACGCAGGAATTGTTGAAAGAGTTAAAAGCGCGCTTCGGACAGGTGCAACACATGAAACCAAAGTCCAGCCGCCAGGAATCGGTGGAATTATACGTGGTAGCACAAAGGTTTAAGGGATAAGTTACGCATCCTTCGAGAATTCTTGCACAGACCTTAAAATTGGTGCTACACAAACTCGTCAAAGCCCCAATGGAGGATTTGACGAAATGTTACGCGAAGCCCTTACATTTGATGATGTGCTGCTAGTTCCCGCAGCTTCCTCAATTTTGCCCACCGACGCGGACACAACGACCCAAGTCACAAAAGAAATATCACTCGGTATTCCGCTGGTATCTGCAGCTATGGACACGGTAACCGAAAGTGAACTTGCCATTGCCATGGCACAGGCCGGCGGGCTGGGTGTTCTACACCGCAATATGACGCCGGAGGAACAAGCCAGCGAAGTGCGCAAGGTTAAAAAATTCGAAAGCGGCATGGTGGTCAATCCACTGACCATTCGCCCCGATGCGACCTTGTCTGAAGCATTGGGATTGATGACCGAAAACAAGATTTCCGGGGTGCCGGTAACGGAAAAGAATGGTCGCCTTGTCGGCATTCTCACCAATCGCGATGTGCGGTTTGCTTCCAATCCCAACCAGAAGATTTCCGATTTGATGACGCATGAAAATCTGGTGACCGTGCGTGAAGCCGTAGATCAGGAAGAGGCCAAACGTCTCTTGCATCAACACAGAATCGAAAAACTGCTCGTGGTTGATGACGATTATTGCTGCGTTGGGCTCATAACCGTCAAAGATATGGAAAAAGCCCAATTGCACCCCAATGCTGCCAAAGACGCACAGGGGCGCTTGCGGGTGGCAGCGGCCTCGACGGTGGGGGATGACGGGTTTGCCCGTTCTCAGGCGCTGGTCGATGCTGGAGTTGATTTGATTGTTGTCGATACCGCCCATGGGCATTCCGAGCATGTCGCCAATGCCGTTTCGCGGATAAAATCCGTCTCAAATGAGATTCAAGTCGTGGCCGGCAATGTGGCGACCGCTGACGGGGCAAAATCCCTCATCGATGCGGGCGCAGATGCAGTAAAGGTCGGCATCGGGCCGGGCTCCATTTGTACAACGCGAGTGGTCGCCGGGGTCGGTGTGCCGCAACTCACGGCGATTTTGGATGCAGTGGAGGCGGCCCGCGCGACCAACACGCCGGTAATTGCCGATGGCGGCATTAAATATTCGGGCGACCTCGCTAAGGCGATTGCGGCGGGCGCGAGTTGTGCCATGGTGGGTTCTTTGCTTGCCGGCACAACGGAAAGTCCGGGAGAGGTGTTTCTCTATCAGGGGCGAAGCTACAAGGCCTATCGCGGCATGGGCTCGGTGGGAGCCATGGCACGCGGCTCGGCCGACCGGTATTTCCAGCAGGATATTTCCGAAACCCACAAGCTTGTGCCCGAAGGCATTGAGGGGCAAATCCCATTCAAGGGGCCGGTTGGACAAGTATTGCATCAGCTCGTCGGAGGGTTGCGGGCGGCGATGGGCTATACTGGATCGGCTAATATTGCAGCAATGCATAAACAAGCAGACTTTATCCGTATAACGTCGGCATCTTTGGCCGAAAGCCATGTCCATGACGTGACTATCACGCGCGAAGCACCAAATTATCCGGGTTCCGGTAAAAACTAGTGCGTCCGGCTGCGCGGCTTAAAGCGGTCAGCGATTTGCTGCCCGAAATTCTGGGCTCTCCGAATGCCGCAGACCGCGTGGTGCAAGCTTGGGGGCGCAGGAACAGATATGCTGGTTCTGGTGATCGGCGTGACATTGCCGACCAGGTTTTTGCCATTTTGCGTCATTATTCGAAACTCTGTGCGCTGGTCGAAAGCGATGATCCGGTATTAGTGGCGCTGGCCGCGCGGATGGTTTTGTTTGACGACACGCTGGAGGAGGTTTGCGCGCTGGCCGATGGCGCGCGCCACGGACTAGCCCCATTGACAACTGAAATGCGCGCCCGACTTGAGGCTATTACTGAGCGTGAAAGTAAACTTGAGCCGCATGAAAGCGTTGCGCTGCCACCTTGGTTATACGATCAAATCATGGCGGGTGATTTAGCTGATGCAGATGCCGTGCTTGCGAAGTTGAACGCCCGCGCTACTCTTGATTTGCGCGTCAACACATTGAGGGGCTCACTGGCGCAAACCCGCCAGAAACTCGTCGATGAGGGTGTCCGCGCCCGCCCGCTCGCAAAAGTACCGCTGGCATTGCGTGTCGAGGGCACTAGCCACATAACTGGTGGTGTGGTGTTTAAGTCGGGCCGCGTTGAAGTTCAAGATGCGGGCGCCCAGGTAGCCGCTGGGCTGTGCCAAGCTCAGCCGGGCCAGACCGTACTGGATTTTTGCGCTGGCGCGGGTGGCAAAACCCTCGCGCTGGCTGCACAAATGCAAAATAGGGGTCATTTATTCGTGCATGACAGCGACCCGAAACGTCTACACCCGATGGCGGCACGTGTGAAGCGTGCTGGTGTAAGCATTGTCCGCGAAATGGCAGGAAATGAGGCGCGACTTTTCGAACGGTGCCACCTCGTTGTGTCGGACGTGCCGTGCAGTGGGTCGGGCCGATGGAGGCGGACGCCGGAAACCAAATGGCACCTGACACCAAAGGACCTTGATGAACTGGTCGCCCTGCAAAGGAAAATTCTGGCCGAAAGTGCAGGTTTCGTTGCACCAGGCGGTCGTCTGGCCTATATGACCTGTTCGATTATCGCGCGTGAAAACGAAAACCAAATTGCAGAATTTCTCAACACGCATCCCGAATTTGCGATCGATGAAACGGCCAAATTCGGCAATCAATGTGGGGTAATCCAGCTGGATCCGCATAACACGGATACAGACGGAATGTTTTGTGCCATTATGCGTCGCACTGGGCCGTGATTCTGGCGCTGAAAGGTTTATATATATGGATTCCAGAACCCTTATCCCGTTTTTATTTATGCTCTGCATTCCGGCCTCGGCATTGGCTGTGTCGGATGCTTATCAAAGCCTGTCGATGGATTTGGTCGTCAAGGCGGAAGACGACATTTCAGCCGAGCGCAATGCCGAAGCCAATGCGCGGCTGGACCTTGCGCTGGTGGCTGACCCCAGCAATGCCCGTGCGTTTGTTCTAAAAGGGCAGGTTCAGCATTTGCTGGGCGACACGGACGAAGGCTTAAGGCTGGTGAGCATAGGGCTGCAAATTGATCCTGTCATGCGCGAGGGACTGGTGTTGCAGACCCAGCTAGCCTCGGAACTTGGCAATTTGGGCGTTGCCGAAGCGGCGCTTGAGCGTTTTCGGCGGATTTGCAAAACAAATTGCGCCGAGGCCGATACGCTTGGCGCTCTGGTGGAAAAAGCACGCAACGTCGACGATGCCGACCCTGCAACCGACAGTGCCAGCGCGAAAATCGACGGAGAATAAGTGGACATGGATCAAGACATGGATCGACTGCTAATTGTCGATTTTGGATCGCAAGTCACCCAGCTTATTGCCCGACGCGTGCGCGAAAGTGGTGTTTATTGCGAAATTGTGCCTTTTCATTCGGCAAGCGAAAGATTTGCCGAAATAAATCCGCGCGCGGTTATTCTGTCAGGCGGCCCGAACAGTGTGGCAGACACGGACACGCCGCGCATTCCAGAAAATATTCTTCATGGCAGCACGCCGATATTGGGAATTTGCTACGGGCAGCAGGCGCTATGCGCCCAGCTTGGTGGCAGTGTTGAGCAATCGGACGAACGAGAGTTTGGGCGCGCGGAGCTAAAGGTTGAGGCCACGCACACCCTCTTTGAAGGTTTCGCTTCGGCCGGGGAGACGTTACCGGTCTGGATGAGCCATGGCGACAGGGTGAACGCCTTGCCGGACGGGTTTTCGGTCGTAGGCACCAGCGATAATGCGCCTTTTGCGGCCATTGCAGATGACGCGCGCAAGATTTTCGGTGTGCAATTTCACCCCGAAGTTGTACATACGCCGGACGGTGCGGCGCTATTGCGCAATTTCACCCATAATATCGCCGGATGTCGCGGCAATTGGACAATGGCTGCCTTCCGTGAAAAAGCGATTGCCGACATCCGGGCGCAGGTCGGCTACGGGCGCGTAATTTGCGGGCTTTCCGGCGGTGTTGACAGTTCAGTCGTTGCCGTTTTGCTGCATGAGGCCATTGGTGACCAACTCACTTGCGTTTATGTCGATACCGGCATGATGCGCGCCGGCGAGAGCGATGAGGTTGTCGGACTGTTCCGCGACCATTTTAATATCAGTCTCATCCATAAAGATGCGGGGGCAGCCTTCCTCAACAAGCTAGACGGGGTAGAGGAACCTGAGGCCAAGCGCAAAATTATCGGCGGCACATTTATCGACATTTTCGAGGCTGAGGCCAAAGCCATTGGCGGCGCAGATTTTCTGGCCCAAGGCACGCTCTATCCGGATGTGATTGAAAGCGTATCGTTCACTGGCGGGCCCAGCGTTACAATCAAAAGCCACCACAATGTTGGTGGGCTGCCCGAGCGCATGAATATGAAGCTTGTGGAGCCAGTGCGCGAATTATTCAAAGACGAAGTGCGTGCCTTGGGGCGCGAGCTTGGCCTGCCGGAGGCTTTTGTCGGGCGTCATCCGTTTCCGGGCCCCGGACTTGCGATCCGCGTTCCGGGCACGATTACGGAAGAAAAACTCAATATTTTGCGCAAAGCCGACCTTATCTATCTCGATGAAATACGCAAAAGCGGCCTTTACGAAGAGATTTGGCAAGCCTTTGCCGTGCTGCTGCCGGTGCGTACCGTCGGCGTTATGGGCGACGGCCGTACCTATGATTATGTGTGTGCGCTTCGCGCCGTCACCTCGACCGATGGCATGACGGCCGATTATTATCCTTATGAGCATGAATTTCTGGGCCGCGTTTCAACGCGCATAATCAATGAAGTGCGCGGCATTAACCGCGTGGTCTATGATATTACCTCGAAACCGCCGGGCACGATTGAGTGGGAATGAATCAAAAAGATAAGGCGCTTATTTCAGCAGATATTCTGGAGAATAAGAGCTACACTGAGCCTTCTGTTTTTCAACCAAGGAACCTTTTGCGGGAGTCTAGACGGCAAAATGGCATACCTTTTGGCAAAGTTCCCAGTATTTGCATACTAGATCCTGATGGGAATTTGCTGGATTATTTGCAAAACAAGAATAGGGCGCTTTTAAACAAGTTTTGGGCTTGCTATCACTCGAATTTATATACTAGCGAAATAGCAGGATCGACTGTCGGTATAATACCTCGAGCAGTAGGCGCTTCATATGCTGTTTTAATAGCCGAGCAGCTTTTTGTTTCAGGGTGCCAGCTTTTAATTAGTATTACTTCTGCTGGCATTATCACTAATTTACCCCCTGATAAAAAATTTGTATTGATTACAGAAGCAATCCGAGATGAAGGAACAAGTTATCACTACATCACGAAGAATGAGCGGTCTTTGCTCTCCCCTAAATTGTTGCTGAAATTAAAAAATAATAATGTTCTTTGGGATGAGGCAAAGAGCTGGACAACGGATGCCCCCTACAGAGAAACGAAGTCAGCAATAAAAAAAATGAAGTCAAAAAAAGTCACCTGTGTAGAGATGGAATCCTCTGCACTTTACGCATTTGCAAAAGCAAAAAATAAAAATGTTATTTGTTTTGCACACTTAACCAATACGATGGCGCAACAAAAAGGTGATTTTGAAAAGGGTAATGATTTTGGAAGTTTAGATGCTCTTAAATTAATTGAAGGTGTGCTCGAAATATTTAGCACGTAACCTATTGGGTGAAAAAATTTAGAACATTAGTTTTTTTTCTTTTTTCAGTGTTTTCTCTGCTTTTCCTCCTATTGCGGCTTGGATTGATGCGCATCCGGATGATTATTTACGCTTTGACCCGAACATCAAAAGTTAGCTTAATAAGTCCGCACAAAAATATAGCAGTTTAAGAGAAGGTAGCAGTCCCGTGATCGAAAGAACCAAAATTCTACTCGAAGAAAACGAAATGCCCACGCAGTGGTACAACATTGTCGCCGACCTTCCTGAACCGCCGCCGCCCGCCCTGCATCCAGGAACCCATCAACCGGCCACCGCAGAAGATTTCAAGCCACTGTTCCCAATGGCTTTGGTAGAACAGGAAGTGAGCACTGAGCGCTATATTGATATTCCAGGTGATGTACTGGATGTTTATCGCCTATGGCGACCGTCGCCTCTTTTCCGCGCGCGGCGCTTGGAGAAGCATCTGGATACGCCTGCTAAGATTTTTTACAAATATGAGGGTGTAAGTCCTGCTGGTTCGCACAAACCCAATACTGCGGTTCCACAGGCTTGGTACAATGCCCAGGAAGGGGTTCGCAAACTCACCACAGAGACCGGGGCCGGGCAATGGGGAAGCTCACTGGCATTCGCCTGCGCCCAGTTTGGACTTGAATGCGAAATCTGGCAGGTAGCAGCAAGTTACCTCGCCAAACCGCACCGACGCACCATGATGGAAACTTGGGGCGGCAGGGTGCATCCCAGCCCTTCCGAAGTGACGGAGTTTGGCCGTAAACTTTTGGCGGAAAATCCAGATCACCCTGGCTCATTGGGTATAGCGATTTCTGAGGCCGTTAGCGAAGCCATCGAGGATGAAACAGTTCGCTACGCGCTAGGGAGCGTGCTTAACCATGTGCTGCTGCACCAGACAATCATTGGCGAAGAAGCCCTGCTGCAACTTGCTAAAGTTGGTGAAACCCCCGATGTTTTGGTGGGGTGCACCGGCGGGGGATCTAATTTTGGCGGGCTTGCCTTTCCCTTCCTGCGTGAAAAACTCGCTGGCAAAATGAATCCAGTAATCCGCTGTGTGGAGCCGGCAGCTTGTCCGACCTTGACCAAGGGCGAGTATCGGTATGACTTTGGCGATACGGCAGGGCTCACGCCACTGATGAAAATGCATACGCTGGGGCATGGGTTTGTTCCCGAACCCATTCACGCCGGAGGTCTGCGCTATCACGGTATGGCGCCGCTGGTATCGCATGTCTATGAGCTTGGTCTGGTGGAAGCTATTGCGCTGCCGCAGTTGGAGTGTTTTGAAGGTGCAATAAAGTTTGCCCGCAGTGAAGGTATTGTGCCGGCACCGGAGCCGACCCACGCAATTGCCGCCGCCATACGCGAAGCTCTAGCATGCAAGGAAAGTGGCGAAGACAAAATCATTCTCACCGCGCTGTGCGGGCACGGTCATCTCGACCTTGCATCCTACGACAGATATTTGCGAGGCGAGATGAGAGACCTCGAATTGTCGGACGATGTTATAAAAGCGGCAATGCTCGACGTGCCGGAAATTGCCTGATTGCTCGATGCTTGCAGACCTGTAAGGTTGAGGAAAATGAATTGTGAGGCTAAAAGTTGGGTGGCGCTTCGGGGTTGCTCATTAATTTTTTCCATTACGGTTTAACAGGCATATAATGATAGGGTTGGCATAGGTCAAACCAGGTACCAAATTCACCGAAATGCTAACGGGATAGTGCGTTTTAGCATAAGACTGCGTTTTTAGGGGGCTAGAAAAACTGCAATGAATGAGACAAAAAATCCAGAATTTATTCAACTTGAAGAAGCGGCGAAAATGACCACCGGCACGCGGGCAACTTTCATTCCCGGCATGCAGGCGCTTTACGCCGAGGCGCTCAAAAATATTTGCTATGTCAAAAAAATTCCCCTCATTCGGGCATTGCATCCGCTTATGGGGGTCGATAAGGAAACCGGCAAAGACCGTCAGGAGAAGCTTTACGAGCTGACCAGCCAAACCAGCTTGCCGACGATGTTTCACAATGATGAACGCCCCAGAAGCAACTGGACAGAACAGCTAGCTCTGGCCGAACGGATAGGGGCGTCGGACAGCCCGGCACTAATTCCCGCCGATTTCCGCCAAAGGGTCGAAGTGTTTGGGCTTTGCGCCATTGTTCTGGCCGAGGACGGTTTGGTTTGGAATATGCGTATATTGTCAGACGGGCCGCTGGGTAGAAAATATGGCTATAGCGCGGAAGCCAGCGCGCAGGCGCCCGACAAAATGGCCGAAATCATTCGCGTGATCGACGCGCAAGTGCAGGCGCAGGAAGGACGCGGCTCTAAATATCTAATTGGCGATGCCATTTCCGCCGCCGATGTTTATTGGGCGACTATGAGCATGGCGGTGATACCGGCGCCACCCGAAATAATGCCGCGCACCAAGCAAAATGAAGGTATGCTAGCAATGTTTGAAGCCAGTTCGCATATTCCACCAGTAAAAGAATCCCTTACCGACCGGCTTGAGGTACAGCGAGATTATATTTTGACGACCTATTGTGAAACGCCGGCGCTTCTTGGAGGCGACCCAATTTGACAAATTGACAAAAGTCGAAGCAGGAGCCCGCACGTGACGCAGAAAAATTTGAATGCACCCTACAGGTTGCATGGGGTCAATATTTCCTATTTCACCGGTAAGTTGGAGGCCTATATGCGCTATAAGGATATTTCGCACGAACTTGTCGACGGCTACGACCTCGGCAAGATTTTTTTTCATACTGGCATTAAGAAAATGCCTGCCGTCGAAACGCCGCAAGGCCAGTGGCTCTATGACACGACGCCGACAATTCAATGGTTTGAAACGGTTTATCCGGACACCCCGATTACACCGAAAAACAAGGCACTGGCGTTTGTATCACTGTTGCTTGAGGATTACGGCGATGAATGGCTGTGGCGACCAGCCATGTGGTGGCGCTGGATGCCGCCAGTGTCGCGGCGCGCGCTAGGTACACGGATCATGAAAGGTGCGCTGGGCGCGCCGGCCTTGTGGTGGTATTTCGCCCAGCGCCAATCGCGGGAATGGTTATGGGGTGACGGAATGACGAAAGATAATTCCGATGCCGTCCGCGATATGTATTTCGAGGAACTGGAATTTCTGGAGGCGGTTTTCGTCAACCAAGCGTTTATTTTGGGCAGTCATCCGAGTGCCGCAGATTTTGGCTATTTCGCTTCAATGTTTCGCCATTTTGGAAATGATCCCGATCCAGCGGAAATCATGCGCGCCCGCGCACCCCACACATACGCATGGCTGGCACGCTTGTGGAACACCAAAGCGCAGGCTTTGGGTGCCAAGCAACACTGGGTATTTCCAAAAGGGCGTCACTGGACGCCGCTTCTAGACCGCATTGCAAATGATTATCTTCCCTACTTGAAAGCAAATGCTGAGGCCTTTCGCGACGAGGAAAAGCGGTTCGATTTTGTCGGTAAAAACCACAGCTTCCGTCGGACCAAAACGACCTTTTACCGCGTATGGTGCTTGGAAATCTTGCAACGACATTATCGGGCAATGGGGGCGCATGACAAAGCCCGCATTGATGGCCTATTCGCGCCGGTCGGCAGAATTTCTAAAATCCTCAATGCGCGCCAAATTAGCGCTGGTATGGATGATTTATTCGCCATGCCTAAACCCTCACTCAAGGGCACGCATATTTCGCTCAGCTCGCCGCGGGGATGGCGTTTGGGCGCTCAACCGCGAAATTAATAAGTGCCGACATGGTGTTTTTTCTGACCAAATTGTTTTTGACCGCTGGAATTATTGCGGCGGTGACGGAAGTTGCCAAAAGAAGCGATAAGTATGGCGGTTTGATTGCCGCGCTGCCGCTGACAACAATTCTGATTATTTTATGGATGTATTATGAGGGCGCGTCTTCGGAAAAAATATCGAAGCATATGAGTTACACTCTGTTCTTCTTGCTGCCGACTTTGCCCATGTTTGTGGTCTTCCCATATGTCATTGACAAGTTTGGATTTTACGTCGCGCTTTTGGCTAGCCTCGTTTTAACGGCCGCCTGCCTTTGCGCTTTTAATGTGTTGTCAACACAAGTCGGCTCTAAAATTCTGTAAGTCATTGTTGGGTGTTTGAGTAAGCACTCATGCCGATTGAGGCGTTGTTTGGAGTTCAAAGGATGGCTGCTTGCGGAATGCAGGTCAAAATAAAAGGAAACAATAATATGAATAGAAAACCTTTCTTGGTCGGGCTGTTTGTTGGAGGGCTGCTTGGCCTTATTCCCGGCTTTGGGCTTGGTGTATAGTTTCTGCCGATCATATTTACCAAAGGAGGCGCTGATGAAACCGTGTTGGCCGGTGCGAACGCCAGTGCCGAGCGACGTCGCATGTTTGTGCGTGATTTGCTCAGCAGCGACCCGCTGCATCATGACGATGGCGAGATTATCCATTCGTTAAAAAAGGGTATAATTTCCATCACGTCGTAGGGCCATGTGACGCCGGGGTCGGATTACAACCTTTATCGCAGACCGAAATATGTCGATATCAAAGCCGGTTTTGAGGCTATTAAGGCCAAAAGCGTAAGTGTGGGCATTATCAAGCCGTTTGAGAATTTCCACCTGCCATTGCCGCCCTCGGTCAATGCCAAAAACTATCCCGCTGTGCTTGTGAGGTACGAGAAGTGTTAAATTTTCATCAGTTTGGTGCAATTAAAATGACCGGTTGACTAAACCGGTGGGGCGATTCTTGCGTAACATACTACATTAGCAGGAGATGAAATGTTAACGCGTTTGGAAGCACGCCCTGTCAAACGCATCTTGGGTTGTTTTTCGGGGCAAAAAGGCTCTGTTCAGATATGCCCCGACTTGCCATTGTTGAAAAACAAAACGGCGCTTGTTACCGGGCCTACATCTGGCATTGGGCGCGAAACGGTGGCTGGTTTGCTTGCACGCGGGGCTCACGTTTTACTCGCCGGGCGCTCATGCAAGAAGTTGCGCTCCTTAATCGACGGGCTTGTCGAAGATGGCTACGATACAAGGGCACTCACGCCCATAATTTGCGATTTGGCCGATCTTGATAGCGTGGCCGCGGCCATTCAGGAAGTAAATAAATTGCTTCGTATGAAGTCGCTCGACATATTGATCGAAAATGCTGGCGTTATGCCGGTTAAATACAGTGAAACACCGCAAGGCCATGAGATCAGCTTCGGCACAAATGTGTTGGGGCATTTTGCTTTACGCGCTGGGCTATTGCGCGGATGCCTGTCGGAAAAGGCACGGGTCATTATTCTGACGGGTGACATTTATGTTTTTTCCGAGAACTGTTCCTCCGATTTTCGATGGCGCACGCCGCTTGGCGGCATCAAGGCTTATAATCGTAGCAAACTCGGAAATTTTTGGGTGGCGCGCGAACTGCAACGGCGTTACCCGCGCCTCAATGTGTTTATTGTGCACCCTGGAGTTGTCGCGACCAATCTCGGTGCCCGCGGCGCTGTTGCAAGGGCGGTGAAACGCCGTTTGTTGATCGATCCGACTGCAGGGGCCCAAACAAGCCTCATTTGCGCTACACAGCCCGATCTGGCTTATGGAAGCTACTATCATAATGTCTATGGCGAGGTTGAGTTGACCAATGCCGACCCGGCCATGAATGACTGGGAAGCGCGCCAATTCTGGAACGCCTGCGCGCGCCTCTCCGAAAGGGGTGAGGCGGCGCAAATCAGTACTTTGCGCCGCGCTTCCTGATTTGCGCTTATGGCCAATATCGGCTAGCTTTCGCGCAAGAGAACACGCTTGCTCTCACCAACCGTTTTCATACACCTTTGACCGGTTTTCCGGTGCAGTGTTCTGGAGATTCTCATGTCAACGCACGCGGGCAGCAAACGCTTAACGGTACCGGATCTAGTGGCGCGTAAAGGCAAAGACCCCATTGTTTGCCTTACATCCTATCACGCGCATACGGCAAAATTGATTGATCCGCATGTCGATCTTTTGCTCGTTGGCGACAGCCTCGGCATGGTCATGTATGGTATGGAAACGACGCTGGGTGTAACACTTGAAATGATGATCGCCCATGGCGCGGCGGTGGTGCGCGGATCTAAAAAAGCGTTGGTGGTTATTGATTTGCCGTTTGGCACTTATGAAGAAAGCCCAGCGCATGCCTTTCACAATGCCGCGCGCGCGATTAAGGAAACCGGTGCGCAGGCGGTGAAACTTGAGGGTGGCACGCGCATGGAAGAAACGGTTCGGCATCTGACCGAGCGCGGCATTCCCGTAATGGGGCATATCGGCTTGACGCCGCAAAATGTAAATGTGATGGGCGGCTTCAAAACGCAAGGCCTCAGTCGTACCGAATGGCCACAAATTGAAGAAGACGCAAAAGTCCTCGCGCGAGCGGGCGCATTTGCCATTGTTCTGGAGGGGATGGCGGCAGAACTGGCCGATAAAATCTCTTCCGAAATATCCGTGCCGACCATTGGCATTGGCGCGTCCCCCGGATGTGATGGACAAATTTTGGTGACTGAAGATATGCTTGGGCTGTCTCCGTCTGTACCGAAATTTGTCAAGGAATTTGCCACGCTGGGTGCACAAATTGCGGGTGCTGCGGAAACTTACGCGCAAGAAGTGAGAACAAGAAAATTTCCTGAGCAAAAGCATACCTATGCTATGAAAGCTGACGAAGATGAACCAAAGGCCAAATCAGGAGCAAACCGTGAGTGATATTTTTGCCGAAGTAGATGCCGACCTACGCCGTGACCGTTGGCAGGCCCTGTGGGATCGCTATGGTTTGCTGGTTATAGGCGGGGCAGTCGGTATTGTTTTGCTGGTAACCATTATTGTTGGTTATCGTACTTTTCAGCAATCGCAAAACGAAGCGGCGTCCCTGCGTTATGAGGCCTTGCTTCAGCAGATCAATGAAGAAGCGGCCGGAGCAAAGTTTGAAGCGCTCAGTTCCTTTGCCCTGGAAGAAAACAATGGCTACGGCGTGCTTGCTGCCTTTGGTGCCGCTCGCACGGCTGCTGAAAAAGGCGATTTCACTGCCGCATTGGCCGGATTTGACGCCTTGGCTGCACGCGGTGATCTGGCGCCCCCGATGCGCGATTTTGCACGCCTCCAGGCCGCTATTGTTCAAGTGAATCAGAAAGCTAGCGCTGATGATATTGCGGCGCGGCTGGCACGTTTGTTCGATGATGAAAATGCGCTGCGTCCGATTGCGCGCGACATTCTGGCACTGGCCTATTTCACCAAAGACGCGCCGCTAAAGGCGCGCGAATTATATTCCGAGCAATTGGCCGACCCTGATGCCACGCCGTTCAGCAAACAACGCGCTCAGATTATGCTGAGTGAAGTTGAAGCAAAGTTACGCCCGTTAGGTCAGGCTGAGTGAGTATACTGCGATTTAATGAGATTTTGTTAAAATCAAAAGGTGGAAGTCAAAAGTCAATGAACGCCATTTCCCGTAACCCGAAAACATACAGGCAGCCGACATTGCCGGTCTTGGGGTTTGCTCTGTTGCTGGCCGCTTGCGGTGGTGATGAAAAAGCAAAGCTGGACGGTGAGCGCATCTCGGTTTTGAATTTTGAACGCGCGTTGTCTGTTGACCCGCGCGTCAGCGAGCAGGCGGTTATCCTGCCGCCGGTTTTCAGAAACAGCGACTGGCCCAATCCCGGCGGTTACGCCAGCCATGCCGCCTATCACCTCGCGCTTGACGGCAATCAGCAGGCGTTTAAAGTCGATGCCGTTTCTGGTAACACCGCCGATTTACGATTAAAAGGCGCGCCTGTTGTCGGTGATGGAAAGGTTTTTGCTTTGGGTGCTGAATTGGATGTTTCGGCGCTCGATGCCAAGACCGGCAAGATTATCTGGCAGAAATCTGTCGCTGCTCAAGACACTGAACCCAATAGAGGGCTTACACGGTTTCTAGGTTTTAGTGAAAAGGCCGTGGATATCGAAGACGGCTTTGGCGGGGGCCTTGCCTATAATGATGGTCGGGTTTTTGTTACCACCGGATTTGGCGAGATTACTGCTCTGTCGGCCGAAACCGGCGATGTCATTTGGCAAATTCGCAATTCGGTGCCGTTTTCCAACGCGCCGACAATTCGCGCTGGTCGCCTGTATGCCGTGTCGCGCGACAGCCGTCTTCAGGTGATATCGACTCAAAACGGTAGTCGCCTGTGGGAGCATTTGGCGATTACCGATTTGGCAACCGTTATCGGAGCCACCAGTCCGGCGGTAGACTCGCGCATGGTCGTTGCCGGTTTTAATTCCGGCGAAATCATTGCGCTGAACAGTATTAATGGTCGGGTGGCTTGGTCGGACAGTCTAACAAGTCGTGCCACCCAGATCACGCCCCTATCTGAGCTTAACGCCATTGTAGGCCGCCCCGTGATTGACGGTGACAGGGTTTTTGCTGTGTCGCATGGCGGGCGCATGGTAAGCATTGATATGCGTACCGGTGAACGTATCTGGACAGCAGATATTGGCTCGATCGAAACACCTTGGGTTTTGGGAGATTTTATATTCGTCGTCACGCTGGACGGGCAGGTTGTGTGCTTGTCGAGCGCGCAAGGCCGCGTACGCTGGGTGAGCCAGCTCCCGGCTTTTGAAGACCCCGATGATCGCCAAGGGCGCATCAATTGGACGGGGCCAGTGCTGGCAAGCGGCAAAATCTACGTTGCGTCTTCCACCGGCGATATGCTGGCGCTTGATCCGGTCAATGGCGAAATCAGTGAGCGTGTGGATTTGGGTGAGCCAGTCAATCTGCCGCCTGTGGTGGCAGATGGCACGATTTACTTTTTGACCGACGACGGTAGCCTGATCGCGCGTCGGTAACGACCACGGACACAGAAGACAATGCAACCGTTTGTACTGGCCATTGTCGGCCGGCCCAATGTAGGAAAATCAACCCTGTTCAACCGCCTTGTCGGGCGGCGACTGGCGCTGGTCGATGATCAGCCGGGGGTAACGCGCGACCGGCGTTTCGGCGATGCGCGACTGGGCGATTTACGGTTTCAGATTGTTGACACGGCTGGCTTTGAGGAAGGCCGTCCTGGATCGCTGCAGGCACGTATGCGTGAGCAAACTGAAGCTGCAATTGAAGAAGCCGATATGGTTTTGATGCTAACCGATGCCCGCGCGGGGCTATTGCCCGAAGACGAATTTTTCGCGCGCTTGCTGAGAAAAACTGACGTACCAGTTATTCTGGCGGCCAATAAATGCGAAGGGCACGCTGGCGAGACCGGCTTTAATGAAGCCTATAAATTGGGGCTGGGCACACCCATTGCTCTGTCTGCAGAACACGGGCAGGGCACGGATGAATTATATACGCAAGTGCGCGATGCCATTGCCGCGCATGCTCATGCCAACCCAATTGGCGACACGGATGGGTTAGATGAAGAGGATTTGGCATTTGATCCGGAAACGCCTTTTGAAGACGATCCCGAACGCCCGTTGCGCATTGCCATTTTGGGACGCCCGAATGCGGGTAAATCGACTTTGATAAACAGGCTGCTTGGCACGGATCGACTGTTGACCGGGCCGGAGGCAGGCATCACGCGCGACAGCATTTCAGTGAACTGGGTTTGGCACAGTGCCAGTGCACCGGAAACGGGGCGCCTTGTTACCCTTTGGGACACGGCAGGCATGCGCCGTAAGGCTCGAGTAACCGAAAAGCTGGAAAAGCTATCGGTCGCTGACGGTCTTCGCGCGGTGAAGTTTGCGGAGATTGTGGTGCTTCTGATCGATGCCACCAGTCCGTTTGACAAGCAGGATGTGCAACTGGCCGATTTGGTCGAACGCGAAGGGCGCGCGCTCATTATCGGTATTAACAAATGGGATTTGAAACTCGACCGTCAAGAAGTGCGCCAAACAGTCAACGACACGTTGTTACGTGCGTTGCCCAAATTGCGCGGTGTGCCGGTGATTATGCTGTCGGCGGAAACCGGTCAGGGTGTCGACCAGCTTATGCCGGCCATCATTCGGCAATATGGGTTGTGGAATGCCCGTATCGGTACGGCCAAACTCAATAATTGGCTTTCGGGTGTGATTGAACGCCATCCGCCACCCGCCGATAAGGGGCGTCCGGTGCGGCTGCGTTACATCACCCAGGCCAAATCGCGCCCGCCAACTTTTGTTACCTTTTCGAGCCGGGGCCATGCCGTACCCGAGAGCTATCAGCGTTATTTGGTTAATGGCTTGCGTGAAACATTTGACCTTGCGGGTGTGCCGCTGCGCCTTTTCGTACGCAAAGGCAAAAACCCCTACGAAGACAAATAGGCGTCAACGCACAAATCGAACGGTTTCGCCGGTGCGTGTTTCTTGCGGTGACAGCAATTCCAGAAACAGCGGCGCAACATCAGTGGGAGTGGGCAGTGTATTCGGGTCTTCGCCGGGCATGGCCTGGGCGCGCATCGCCGTTCGCACTGGCCCGGGCGATAAAAGATTGACCCGCAACGCGTCGTTTTTATGTTCATGCGCCCAAGTTCTCACCATGGCATCAAGGGCGGCTTTCGAGGTCGCATAAGTCCCCCAAAAAGGGCGCGCCTTGCCGGCCGCACCGGAGGTTACGAAAATCGCGCGCGGGGCTTTGGCCTGTAACAGCAAAGGTTCCATGGCACGAATAAGGCGCGCATTGGCAGTGACATTGACAGCCAGTGCCTTTTCAAAAGCCTCCGGTGCAATATGACTGACCGGCGTAATTGGTCCCAACTCTCCAGCATTGCCAACCAGAAGGTCCAGGTGGCCCCAGCGCTCGGCCACAGTAGCGCCCAGACGGTCGAGCGCATCACCATCTGTCACATCCATCGGAACGCCGGTTGCCTCTCCGCCATTGGAACGGATTTCGTCATAAAGGGCTTCGAGCGCGCCCTGCGTTCGCCCGACTAGCAAAACATGGGCACCCGCCAATGCCAAAGCGCGCGCGACGGCGTATCCGAGCCCCCTCGATGCACCTGTGACAAGCGCCAGGCGCCCGCTGAAATCAGGTTCGGAAGCCGTCATCGAATTGACTATACCTGTTCTGCAAGTAGTGACAGCTGTTTGACGTGGCCGTCATCTTGCTGGTCGGTCAAACCAGTCGGGTAATCGCCGGTAAAACAGTGGTCAGTAAATTGCGGACGCACCGGATCGCGGCCATCATCATAGCCCATGGCGCGGTAGAGCCCGTCAACGCTTAAAAAAGCGAGGCTGTCAGCACCGATATATGCGCGCATTTCTTCCAGCGAATTGTTTGCCGCCAGCAATTGATCCTCGTCGGGCGTATCAATGCCATAAAAATCAGGGTGTGTAATCGGCGGCGCACCTATGCGCAAGTGAACCTCCTTTGCACCGGCGTCGCGCATCATCTGGACGATTTTAACGGACGTCGTCCCGCGCACAATCGAGTCGTCAATCAGAATCACGCGCTTGCCGTCAACATGCACGCGGTTGGCATTGTGTTTGAGTTTCACCGAAAAAGCGCGGATGGATTGCTGAGGCTCAATAAAGGTGCGCCCGACGTAGTGATTGCGGATGATACCCAGTTCAAAAGGGATATCTGATTGGTC
>CACNWB010000007.1 GCA_902624095.1 uncultured PS1 clade bacterium | reverse complement strand
TTTTCCGAAAAAATGCGAAAGGTACTGGGGTTTAAAGGGTTGGCCTATCATTCGGTTGACCAGCCAAATATCGCGCCCAAGCCGGCGCTTACACCGCTTACCGGCGGCTATCGGCGCATTCCGGTTTTGCAAATCGGTGCGCATGTTTACTGCGATACCGCCTTAATGGTGCGCGAACTGGAGCGCCGATTTCCCGAAACATACCTGACGCCATCCGCACTTTTGGGTGCCGCTGAGATTGTTGCTGATTGGGCTGACCACCGACTATTCTCCATGGCCGCATTGCCCACGGTTGTTGCTCTCGCCGAAATATTGCCACCGGAGTTTTTTGAGGACCGCGCCAAAATGAGCCCCGGTTTTTCAGCTGAAGGTGCTGGCAGCGCAGTGGCGCATCTTGAAAACCAAATGTTACTGGCAATGTCTACGCTCGATGCCCAGCTCAAGCAAACAACGTTTCTTCTGGGCGAACAACTCACGCTGGCGGATTTGTCGGTTTACCATGTTGTTAATTTCGCGGCGGCCTCACCGGTGTTCGGCAATGGTCTTGCCGCGTGCGCCGCCTTAAATGGCTGGCTGGAAAAAATACGCGCCATGGACAGTGGCACTGCTATGCCAATGACCCAAGAAGCCGCACTTGATATTGCGCGCGCCGCCCAACCCGATAAAACACCCCCGCAAGATGCGATTGATGACCCGCAATTGCCGGTCGGTGCGTCGCTGACTATTCAGGCCGATGATTACGGGCAGGAGGTCACGCAAGGTGAAATAGTATGGACGCGGGAAAATGAGGTTGTGGTACACCGGCATGACGCCGATATTGGCGATATTCTGGTGCATTATCCCAAACAGGGATACCAGCTGGCCGTTGACACTTGAGGCAGCCAAAGAAGCGCCGGGCGTTTGAGTGATACTCTACCCGGCGCCGTTTTTTGCTAGAAGGTTTTGGTTGCCAGAATCTTGAAGTTCCTTCCGGCCTCAGGAACTTTATCCTTGAGTTCGCTGGCGTGATGACGGATTTCTTCGTCCAACAAATTATCGATGCCAAATTTAATTACAGTACCGTTTGAAAACGCTGGCATCCATGAAACGCTGGCATTAACCTCGGTAAATCCATCGGTTTGATGTTGGTCTGTTGGAACGTCAGTTTGATCATCCGCCACAATGACATCCAAGCCAACTGACACATCTTCAAAGTTTAGCTGACCAAAAATCCCAATTTTCTCAGGTGGGATTGACCGCAGGTCTTCGCCACTGTCCAACTCACCAGTTATGTTCGAATAGCTCAGTTCAGCTGACCAGTCAGCAGATTTCCATGTTCCAGTTTGAACGAAGCTCGCTTCGAATCCGTAGATCTCAACGTCAGCTTGTAGATAGTCATACACATCATTATTTTCAATTTGTATGCCAGCGCCCTTCAAGTAAATAAAATCATCAAAGTCATTATTGAAGGCTGCAAACTGGAAAGCCTGGGAACCTTTTTCATATCGATAATAGATTTCACTCGCTATTGCTTCTTCGCTAGACATCATAGCGTTTCCTCGTTCATGGCGACTTGCTGCAGCATGGTAGCCATTAGAATAGAGCTCTGAAATGCTCGGAGCTCGCTCTGACATTGATATTGAGGAGCCAAGGTAGCTATGTTCGTTGAGCCGATATCCAAGGCCAATGGAGGCATTGCCCACATCAAAACTTCGACTTACCGAATTATTATCGAGATCTACCTTATCATAACGAACCCCGATTTCTGTTGACCACTCACCGACTTCCAGGCTTTGAACTAAGTGAACAGAAAATTCTTCATGTTCGGATGTTGGCAGGAACGCCTCGGCTCCGGATGTCTGCAGTTCATTGTCTACTATAGAAATGCCAAAAACGCCGCTCCATCCAGCAATGTCGCTGTTGAGGAACTCAACTTTTGCCTCTTGAATATCTCTGCCGAACCTAGTTGCAACAGCGCCATCCTCAAACTCTGCCTGATTGAAGTTAGTCACATGCAGACTAGTTTCCATAGTATCAAAGGCTGACGCTAATTGGTACTCAAGGACACCGCGAAAAGTCTCTTTGTCGAGCTCGATTTTGACTCCCTCTTCATCGTGCTCTGCTCCCCCTGCTTCATGGTGAGCATGCCCTGGAATCCCATAAGTTTTTGCGATGGTGTTTGCAAAAAGAGTTAAGTTTGACTTCGCGCCCTTAAACGAAACAGATGTGCTAAAGCCATCCGATTTGCTCGCAGTGTTTTCTACGTCTTGTGAGACATCGACAATTTCTTCGCCTTCTTCAGTGAGCTCGTAATAGCTTTCCGCGTGAGTTGGAATTTTGATTTCTTCGCTAGCTTGGTCAAAACCGGATATTGCTACACTTATTTTGTTAAAAGAGCGAACGCCATAGATGGCTCCGGTAGAACCATCAGCTACAGTCGAACCACCGGCTGATATTTGGTAGTTATCAGCAGCGTCCGCATCTAATAGACGATTGAAGGAATTAACGACCCCAGATGTCGCATATGGACCATAACGTAAAGCACTTGGGCCTTTTAAAACTTCGACGCGATTGATATCAAAATAATTGATAATATTGGCGTGGTCGTTGGCAGTATCTGAAATATCTCCTGCCGTCATGCCATTTACAAGTGATCCTGTGCGGCGGCCGCTCAGTCCTCTTATTACAGGACGGCCAACCTCTGGACCGTGACTTGCTACGCTAACCCCAGGAATGTTTTTGATAATATCACCGAGAGTTGTGCCGGCGTTTTTATCAATCTTATTGCTAGTAATTACGTGGGTTTGCGAAATGATTTCGTCAGATGATTTTTTAAAGGGGCTACTTAAAACTACGACTTCGTCGATTGTATCATCTGCCGTCTCGGCAAATGTAGCACTAGTCGCAAGCGCGAAAATAGAGGCGCTAGCTAGCGCCAAATAATAATGTTTTGACATAAGAATTCTCCGAAAAAAGTTGTTTTATTGTTAGACGAGATAAACGGGCGGCCCGCGTATCTGTCTGTTTAAATCAACTTTATTCGGTAAGAATGAATTTTTGGCCGCCTCGAACCGCGGCGCCTGATCTTGTGCCGATAAATTGGAAATGCCTGTGATGTCAAAGTCATCGACAATATTTGCGAGCGGGCAATCAGCTTCGCTGTGACCCAAATCTTCACACGGGTGCCCAGGAGCTTCGAAATGCGACCGCGTAACACTTGGCGCGGCAAACGAAGGTGCCCCGGCGTGCGCGGAAGCGACATGAATATGGGTTTTTGCAGGTTTGTAGGCGTCAATTGCATGTGAGACTTGATCCCCCTGAAAGGCAACAAGTGCAAAAACCGCAAAAACGATAGCTAGAACCTTACTATGTCCCATGATTTTGTTAATATCTCATTTATAGCCAAAGTGAAAGTAATAATTTTTCTAAGGAGATTTGGACGGCGTGGTGTTTGTCAGAGCTTTTTTTTGCTTGCTATTGCCGGGTTTAGCCATGGCGGAGGCGCCGTATGCTGAGCATGGTTTTGAACTGAAAGTCGAAAAGCTCACCTCCAGTACTACCAAGGACAGGGCAACAGTCGTCAGCTTTTCGGTGCTATTGGAAAGCCCACACAAAGGTCGCCTGCACAAAATCAATTGTCGACTGGACGTGATGAATTGGAAGGAGCCCGACAAACCGATCGACACATTGTCAATTGTGAGATTTGAGGGTTCGAAAAAGAGGGAAAAAAGGCACGAATTGACCGCGCCGCCCGAATATTACGGCAAAAACCTCAATGTTTACTGTTTGGCAAAACCGCGCCTGTAATTTGAAAAATCAGTAAATTGTTGGGTTCCATGCGACCGAAAAGTGACTAAACTGGCCACATCAAGATTCCCATTCGATAGGAAATTTTAAATGACAGATCCCGTTGTAATCACAGGCATTGCCCGCACACCTATGGGCGCTTTTAAAGGTGCATTTGCTGATGTCGCTGCCCCCGATTTGGGTGCCGTTGCAATCAAGGCAGCCATGTCAGAAGCCAATGTGGAGGCAGATGACGTCGAACAGGTGGTGATGGGGTGTGTTTTACCGGCGGGGCAGGGGCAAGCCCCAGCACGTCAGGCGGCGCTTGGCGCTAATTTGCCGAAAGCGGCGGAAGCTGTCACCGTCAATAAAATGTGCGGGTCGGGCATGCAGGCCGCGATTATGGCGCATGACACGATTATGGCCGGTTCGGCGGACATTATCGTCGCCGGCGGAATGGAAAATATGACGCGCGCGCCTTATCTCTTGCCCGATGCGCGCAATGGTATGCGATTGGGCGACAAGGCAGTTGTCGACTCAATGATGTATGACGGGTTGACGGATGCCTATGAGGGCAATGCAATGGGGGTTTTTGCCGATATGATTGCGGCGGAATATCAGTTCAACCGCGAACAGCAGGATGCCTATGCGCTGGAATCAATCCGCCGCGCGAAAGCCGCTCAAGATGGCGGCAAGTTCGACCGCGAGATTGCGCCCGTCACGGTTGCCACCCGCAAAGGTGAGGTGGTGATTGACCAAGATGAGGGCCCACAAAACGCGCACGCTGAAAAAGTGCCTAACTTGCGCCCGGCATTTTCAAAAGACGGCACGGTGACGGCCGCTAATGCAAGCTCCATCAATGACGGTGCGTCCGCTATGGTGTTAATGCGGAAGTCGGATGCAAGCGCTTGCGGGCACAAAATTCTAGCCGAGATTGTTGCCCATGGCGCGCATGCCCATGAACCGGCCTATTTCACAACGGCACCGGTCAAAGCGATTGAAAAGGCTTTGGCGCGCGCCGGCTGGTCCACGGATGAGGTTGATCTCTGGGAAATCAACGAGGCTTTTGCCGTGGTGCCGATGATTGCTATGCAGGAGTTAAGCCTTGATCATGACAAGGTGAACGTAAATGGCGGCGCATGTGTTCTTGGTCACCCGATCGGAGCCAGCGGGGCACGCATCATGGCAACGCTTCTGGCAGAGATGGAAAAGCGTGATGCCAAAAAAGGCGTGGCGGCACTGTGCATTGGCGGCGGCGAGGCAACCGCTATCTGCCTGCATCGCGACTGAGTGGTGCGTATTCCGGCTTAGATATCTTCGCGGATTTCGAAAGTTCGGAACACAGGTGGGCCTGTAATAGCACCGCCGATTGCTTCCATCATGCCGCCTTCAGCGCGCCATTTTAGATAGGCTTGCTGGTCGTCGGCGCTATCCCATAATTCGACGAGAAACAGCGAATGCGTCTCGCTTTCGTAATAGGATTTGACATCCTGGCAACCTTTAAACCCCCGCGTGTCGGGCAGGGAAGCTTTCATTGCATCTAGGAAACCTTCCGCGGCTTCCGGCTTTAGATTAAATTCAACGGTGACCATAACTGACATAGCGTGTCCCTCCACTGGTTAATATAAACAGAGACTACCACCCGTTTGCGGCCTTGTCGCTAGATTTTAAGGTCCCGTAGTTTTGAATTTGCCTTAAATCCATGCTAAGCCTTTGGCTTTTCCGTCAGTTCAACAAGGTGTTTCAAGCATGCTCAGTTAAGACGCTTAGTTAAAATGGAGTTTACCATGTCATCTAGTCTCACGTTTACAAGCGGCATGCAAATGCCCAACAGGTTTATGCTGGCCCCCCTGACCAATTTGCAAAGCCATGATGACGGCACACTGTCAGACGACGAATATAATTGGCTGACCAAGCGCGCCGAAGGCGGCTTTGGCCTGACCATGACATGCGCGGCCTTTGCCGAGAAAAACGGCAAGGGGTTTGATGGCCAGCTCGGTGCAGTAGGCGACGCGCACCTTGACGGCATGAAGCGGCTTGCTGATGGTATCAAACAGCACGACAGTCTTGCCTATACACAGATTGTACATGGTGGCATGCGGACGCTGGAGAAATTTACTGGCCAGCAACCCGTTTGCCCCTCTGATAATGGCGAAACTGGCGCGCGCGCCATGACGTTGGATGAAATCAAGGCGACGGAAGAAGCGTTCATCAATGCTGCGCTTCTGTCCGAGAAAGCTGGTTTCGACGGCATGGAAGTTCATGGCGCGCACGGCTATTTACTGTGTCAGTTTCTGTCGGCCGACATCAATCGGCGCGATGATGACTATGGCGGCGTGTTGGAAAACCGCACTCGCATCATCGACAATATTATCGCCGGAATTAGGCAGGTCTGCGGCAGTTCGTTCAGCCTTGCCTTGCGGTTGTCGCCGACCCGCTTTGGCGTGCAGATTGAGGAGATTGTTGCCTATTACGAACGCCTGTGTGCCGCCTGCAAGCTGGATTTTATCGACATGTCGCTGTGGGATGTATTTCAAGAGGTCGACGAAGGCACGTTTCAGGGAGAACGTCTGGTGGATATTTTTGCACGATTGGAAAGGCATGAAACAAAACTGACTGTGGCCGGAAAAATCAATACCGGAGAAGATGTTAAAAATGTTTTAGATGCTGGCGTGGATTTCGTTGCGCTGGGGCGCGCCGGTATTTTGCACCATGATTGGCCGAAGAAATTTGCAGAAAACCAAGATTTCAGGACAATCCACACTCCAGTGAGCCGCGCGCATCTGACGGCAGAAGGGCTGGGCCCTAAATTCGTCGATTATATGTCAACCTGGGCCGGCTTTGTCGAGCAGGGGTCCTAACAAACGCGATATATGAAGTAAGAACTGGCGCAGACGAAGTCCGCCCGCTCCTATTCCAGTGGTTTTCTAGAATATGTTAGTGTCGATTTCTATATATTAATTCGGGTGTTTTTCTCGGGGTGGGGTAGCTGTAGGGTTAAAAATGACCGATCCATTTTCATATATCTGGTTTTTATTGGGTAAAAATTGGCCAAAAAATAATGGCGGAGAGGAAGGGATTCGAACCCTCGATGCGCTATTAACGCATACTCCCTTAGCAGGGGAGCGCCTTCGACCACTCGGCCACCTCTCCACCTGTGGTGATACCGAAGAGGTGGATTTTTTTCAAGCGTGAAACCCCAAGAAATTTAGCGTTACTTTGTTGGGAATCCCGCTAATGTTTGATATGCATGCTTGAGCATGCCGCGTTCCATACTGTTTAAGGAGGGAAATCATGGAAGAGTATCAAATCTGGTCGCTTTATAATTCAGCGCGTATCGGTAATTCATTGTCGATAATTGCAACAATTTTGTTCGTCTGGTTGGCTTTGAGAACGGCCGTGCAAACAAGAACGCCGGTAAGCGGCGAAGATCCCAATATTATCGCCAAAGTTCTGTCCACCGGCTTTTGCGGCATCGTTGTTTTCTTCACCTATAATGTTTGGACTTTTACAAGCGGCCTTAATCCAATCACGGCTAGGTCCTTGACCGAGTTGAAAGCAAGCGGAACGGAAATCTCAACAACTGCTGAAGGCTTCATCGAATATGTTGGTTCTACCGAGCCGTCGGGCCTTGGGCCGATAGCAATGGTCTTTCTGCTGATAGTTCTTATAATGATGATGGGCCAAATCTGGCTTCCAAAACAGTCAGACTAGAATTTGAAAACTAAAATTAGCCGCTGTCGGGTTCATCCCTGCAGCGGCTTTTTCGACGAAAACTAAATACGCGCAAGGCGGTTCAGTAATTTTCCTTGAACGGTCGCAGGTCGAGTTCCTGCGTCCAAGCTGTGTAGTGTTGTGCGTGCAGCATCATGAAGGCTTCGGCAATGGCGCCAATGTTAAGCGTGCCTTCCTCGCCTAGACGCTCTAGAAATTCGGGAAAGCGCGAACTGATTTTTTCGCCGTTAATGGCTCCATCGATAACCACATGTGCTACGTGGATGTTTTGTGGACCAAACTCGCGCGCGATAGATTGGGCGAGCATGCGCAGAGCGCCTTTGCCTGAAGCAAAGGCCGAAAAATTCGCTTTGCCGCGCAAGCTACCACTGGCACCGGTGAAAAACAGCGACTGGCGTTCAGCGATATCCTGTTGTGTCAGCATCAACCGCAAGGTGGCTTGCGAAACAACAAAAGCGCCAAAACAAATCACCCGCCACATTTCCTCGTAAATCTCCGGCGTTACGTCCAAAAACGCTTCCGGACGGTTATTGCCAGCATTATAGACGGCGAGTTCAAGCGGAAGGCTGCTTCTCGCTACGGTTTCCAGAGCTGTGTTGACCTGCTCCACATTTGTCACATCGGCGAGCAGGGGCTCTGCCGAGCCGCCTTCGGCTTTGATGGCGTCAGCCACAGCCTCGATTTTTTCCGCCGTGCGTCCGTTCACAAAAACATGATGTCCGGCGCGTGCGGCCTGATGGCACAGTTCGGCACCTACGCCATTCCGCGGGCCGACTCCGAAAATTGCTGCTGCTTTTGTGGTCGTCATCGCCTGTCTCCTCTGGTTTGCGTTGCTTGCCGCGGCGTCACGATGTGGTATGTTGCCGCTTAATTGAAGAGGTGCCAAGCTATTTTTGGCCGCACAAACACGAGGCCCACACAAATGTTGAGTGGATCCATTACCGCGATGATCACGCCGTTTCGCGACGGGCAGATTGACGAGGACGCTCTAATCGCTCTGGTCGAGCGCCAGATCGGAGCCGGCACGCACGGGCTGGTGCCCTGCGGCACGACGGGCGAGTCGCCCACATTGAGCCATGATGAGCATTTGCGCGTCGTGGAAATATGCATCGGCGCGGCTGCCGGTCGGGTGCCCATTATTGCTGGGACCGGCTCAAATTCCACGCAGGAGGCACTCGAATTTACGCGCCATGCCGAACAAGCCGGTGCCTCAGCCGCGCTGGTCGTCACGCCCTATTATAACAAGCCGACACAGGCTGGGCTTATCGCACATTTCACCGCGCTGAATGCGGCGGTCGAGAACCTGCCACTAATCATTTACAATATTCCTGGCCGCAGTGTGGTCGACATGCAAGTTGAAACCATGGCGGAACTGGCGTTGCTAAAAAATATCGTCGGCGTTAAAGACGCTACCGGCGATCTAGCGCGCGTTGCCACACAGCGACTGGCATGTGGTGATGATTTTATCCAGCTTTCCGGCGAAGACGCCACCGCTTTGGGCTTTAACGCACAAGGCGGGCGCGGGTGCATTTCGGTTGCCGCCAATGTTGCGCCGGAGCTTTGCGCAATGTTTCAAAATGCCAGCCTCGCCGGAGATATCGAAACCGCATTGGCCATGCAAGACAAGCTGATGCCACTGCACGAGGCGTTGTTTTGCGAGACCAGCCCCTCGCCAGTCAAATATGCCATGGCACGACAGGGTCTTTGCGCCGAAGACATTCGCCTGCCTCTGTTGCCGGCCAGCCCAATGGCCCGTGAGAAAGTCGACGCTGCCCTCGCGCGTCTAGAACTGGTCTGATGTCCGCCAAAAGCGGTGGTCGCAAAAAATCATCTGGCGGCGATACGACCATCGTTGAAAACCGTCGAGCCCGGCGCGATTATGAAGTTGTCGATACGTTTGAAGCTGGGCTGGTACTGCAAGGCACGGAAGTTAAATCCTTGCGCGGCGGCAAAGCCAATTTAACCCATTCTTTTGCCTCCATCAGGGATGGTGAGGGGTTTTTGATGAACGCCGATATTCCCGAATATTCAGCCGGCAACCGAAATAATCACAAGCCGACACGACCGCGTAAAATTCTGATGCACCGGCGCGAGCTTAACCGGCTGATGGCGGCTGTACAGCGCGACGGTATGACCTTGGTGCCGTTAAAGCTCTATTTCAACAACACGGGGCGCGTCAAACTTCTGCTGGGGCTGGCACGCGGGCGCAAAAAAGCCGACAAGCGGGAAGCTGACAAAAAGCGCGACTGGCAACGCAACAAGGCACGTCTGCTGCGCGAACGCGGTTGAATTTCAGATAAGATCTTTGCGGACGGCCTCAAAAACCGCTTCGAACATCTCAACCGTTAGGCGGCCCGTATTTGTGTTGTAACGTGAGCAATGATAGCTGTCATAAAGGTTTATGTCGCCCAGACGGTGGCGCGCGCCATGAGCGAAGGGCGCTTCTTTCAGCCGTACATCCAAAGCCCGCAACACGCTCTCATGGGCGATGCGCCCCAGACACACTACGGCTTGCAACTTTTCATTGGCGCCAAGCCGTGCTTTTAAAAACCGTCGGCACATGGTTATTTCCGCTCCCACCGGCTTGTTTTGAGGTGGCACGCACCTTACAGCATTGGTAATCATACAAGCTTTCAAGGTTAGCCCGTCTTCGGCATGTTTGTTGTAGCGGTCATTTGAAAACCCGTATTTCGCCAAGGTAGTATAAAGTAAATCTCCGGCCCAGTCGCCTGTGAAGGGGCGTCCAGTGCGGTTGGCGCCGGTCACGCCGGGGGCCAGCCCGACAATGAGCAATTTTGCGTTGTCCGCACCGAAACACGGCACGGCACCATTAAACCAGTCCGGATTTTTCTTTGCGTTTTCGCAGCGATAATCGGCAAGGCGCGGACATAATTGACAGTCTTTTGGCGGGTTTGCGGGGGCATCCATGGGCGTGTTTACAGGCGTAGTCATGGGCGCAAGTATAGCCGCAAGCATCTTGCCATCAAGCCGTGACTGGCGTATTGGCTTTTTATGCAGGAAAAACACGCGACATTTCTGGCTCTGGGCAGCAATTTGCCTGCCAATTATGTTTCCAGTGTCGATTTGCTGCATGCCGCCATCGCAGCCATCGCCGTCGCCCGCGTGCGAGTTGTTGCGGCGTCGTCTTTCTACCAAACCCGCCCTTTTGGGCCGTCCCAGCCCGATTATGTCAATCTCGTGTTGGAGGTGAATACGGTTTTGGGCGCGCATGGGTTGTTGCACGAAATGCAGGGCGTGGAAGCAGCATTTGGCCGTGAACGAGTTGTAAAATGGGGGCCACGTACGCTCGATATCGACCTTATTAGCATGCCCGCAGGCCGTTCGGGTCCGGACCCTGTTTTGCCGCATAGCGAAATGCACCGCCGCGGCTTTGTTCTCTATCCGTTGCGTGAAATCGCACCGGGGTGGCGGCATCCTGTCTCGGGGACGCCGATAAACCAGCTCATTTGCGGATTGTCGCCTGCTGAGCGCGCCGGTATCACTCGTATGACGTGATGTTTTTACTTGCTTCGTACCGCAAATACGGGCTATCACCTTTCCTCACACTCCATATTTGCTGATAGGACATATTTATGGCCCGTGTAACCGTTGAGGATTGCGTAGACAAGGTAACCAACAGGTTCGAACTGGTTCTTTTTGCCGCCCATCGCGCGCGTGGTATGTCGGCGGGTGCCGAACTGCTTGTCGACCGAGACAATGACAAAAATCCGGTGGTGGCACTGCGTGAAATTGCCGATGAGAAACTGGTGCCCGATGAGGTGCGCGAAGATCTGATTGGCTCACTGCAAAAGCAGGTTGATGTGGACGAGCCTGAGGAAGACGTGGTGGCGCCTGCCGCTATTCCCGCCAGTGATACAAATACTTCGCAGGAAGAGATGACGGCGATGAGCGAGGATGATATCCTGACGGCACTTCAAGCGCTAGAAGACATAGCGCCCAAAGAACGCAGCGACGGTGGCAGAAACGATATCTCTGATTAAATTCTCCGTCCCGTCGACGGAGGCTTGAGGCATGATGCGTCAATATGAGCTTGTTGATCGGGTCGTCAGCTATGAACCGACGGCAGACGAAGACCTGCTTAACCGCGCCTATATTTATGCCACCAAAAAACACGGCGACCAAAAACGCGCTTCCGGTGACCCATATTTCTCGCACCCGGTCGAGGTGGCAGGCATTCTCACCGATTTGCGTCTGGATACGGCAAGCATCGCAACGGCGCTGTTGCACGATACGCTTGAAGACACTGATGCAACTTATGGCGAGATTCAAGAGCTGTTTGGCGCAGAAATCGCCGAGCTTGTTGATGGCGTCACCAAGCTCTCCAAGCTGGAAATGTCGTCGCAAGATACGGCGCAAGCCGAGAACTTCCGCAAATTGTTGCTTGCCACCGCCAATGATGTTCGTATTTTGCTGGTCAAGCTGGCCGACCGTTTACACAATATGCGTACATTGCAATTCATTAAATCTGATGACAAACGCCAGCGTATCGCGCAGGAAACGCTGGATATTTTTGCTCCGCTCGCCGGACGCATGGGTATGCATGCTTTTCGTGAAGAGTTGGAAGACCTTTCCTTCGGCGAGATTAATGCGGACGCACGTGATTTGTTGCTCGAGCGGCTGAAAAACCTGAACGAGCAAAGCGGCAATATGCTGAATGAAATTGCTTACACATTCAGTTCACTGCTTGCATCGCGGGGGATGAAGGCAAGTGTTTATGGGCGGCAGAAACGACCATTTTCTATCTGGCGAAAGATGCAACACAAATCCATCTCCTTGGAACAGCTTTCCGATATTTTCGGATATCGAATCATCACGTCTGATGAAGACAGTTGCTATCGCGCGCTCGGCGTGTTGCATCGCGAGTTCAGATATGTGCCCGGTCGCTATAAGGATTATATTTCAACGCCCAAGCTTAATGGGTATCAATCGCTGCACACCACGGTTATTGGACCGAATAATCAGCGCGTGGAAATTCAGATACGCTCCGAGCAGATGCATGAGGTCGCCGAAAACGGCGTTGCGGCTCATTGGGTTTACAAAGAAGGCGATGAAGCCGCGCCCAACGCCCGCAAACTTGAGCCCTTCACCTGGTTGCAGGATATGATCCAGCAATTGCAAACGGGCGAAACCGCTGAAGAGTTCATGGAAAATACGAAGCTTGAGCTGTTCAACGATCAGGTGTTCTGCTTCACGCCGAAAGGGCGTCTTATCGCCCTGCCACGCGGGGCGACCGCGCTTGACTTCGCCTATGCCGTGCATACGGAGATTGGCAATAGTTGTGCCGGCGTGCGGATTAACGGGCGCCGCTTGCCGTTCCGAACGCTCATCAAAAACGGTGACGAGATTGAAATTATTCGCGGCGATTCCCAACCTCCGAATGAAAGCTGGCTACACCACGCAACGACGGGCAAGGCACGCGCCGCCATCCGTCAGGCTTTGCGAGAGCGCCAGACGGCGGGTTATGCCGATCTGGGTGCCGAAATGGTCGCCAGCCTGTTTTCATCCGAAGGCCATGAATATACGCGAGATCTTTCCGAGCGCGCGCGTGGCGTGCTGGAATATGAAACGCTGAACGGCCTGCATGCCGATGTCGGGCGCGGGCACATACCGGCGGCCGAGGTTTTGCTGGCCGCCAGACCCAAAGGTCGAGGCCCGCGCGGTCCGGCGCGCTTGGCTGGAGCCATGCGCTCGCTCATTTCCTATCCTCGACAGGAAGCCCATAACGACCCCGTCGCATTGCCAGTCAATAGCAATCTTTACGGATCGGTGGTGCGGATCGCAGCCGATTGTTATCCGCTACCGGGCGATGAGATTGTCGGCATTGTGACAATGGGCGAAGGCTTGGTGGTTTATCCGGTAGGCGCGCCCGCGCTCGACCAGTTTGAAGAGCAACCCGAGCGCTGGGTTGCCATGCGCTGGGATAGTGGCACGATGAAAGAGGCGCGCCTGTTTAACTCGCGCCTTAACCTGACCGTTGTCAACCGCACGGGCTCGTTGAGTATTGTTGCGCAGACTATTGCCGATTTTGATGCCAATATTTCAAATCTGGCACTGACCCAGCGTGATCAGGATTTTTGTGATCTCACGCTTGATATTGAGGTCAGAGATGTTCAGCACGCCGAACAATTGGTCAATGCGTTAAAGGGCAGTTCGGTGGTCAGTACGGCGACGCGTCAGTTAACGGGTGAAGCTTCAAATTCCAGAGATGAAAAAAAATGAAACAAGACACCGTCCTGAAAGTTTTTAGAGATGCTGATGCTTTGCTTGATGGGCATTTTGTTCTTTCTTCCGGATTACACAGCAGAAATTACCTTCAGTGCGCCAAAGTACTGATGGACCCCAAACGCGCGGCGCGGCTGGCGCGCGCGCTAGCTAAGCAAATTCGCGAAAATGTGAAGGGCGATATTGATTGTGTAGTGTCACCGGCAATGGGCGGGGTGCTGATCGGCTATGAGGTCGCACGCCAACTCGATGTGCGGTCAATGTTTTTGGAGCGTGTCGGCGGCACGTTTACCTTGCGCCGGGGTTTTGACCTTGCCGGCAAGCCGCGCGTGGTCATGATTGAGGATATCGTTACTACAGGGCTATCTTCGCGCGAGGCGATTACAAGCATCCGCGCGCTTGGTGGGCGCGTGGTTGGTGCTGGTTGCCTGATTGACCGCTCTGGTGGCGGGGCGAAGATCGGCGTACGCCTCACGGCGCTGGCGCGGCTGACCATAGAGACATTCGCAGCCGACTGCGTGCCTGATGATTTGAAGCATGTGCCGCCGGTCAAACCCGGCAGTCGCGGGCTGAATTAATCGGAAGGCCGGCCTGCAAGCATGTTCAAACGTCGAAAACCGCAAAGTACATTGGAAAAATGGCAGCAGTTCATCTGGCCGCGCGAAGGTTGGACGCGTGCGCTGAAATATACATGGCAACGCACGATACGGCTGAATGGCAGCGCTCATTCCATTGCGCTGGGGCTTGCCGCTGGTGCCTTCGTGTCGGCGAGCCCGTTTATCGGCATGCATTTGTTGATTGCCGCGCTGATTGCCTGGGTTTTCGGTGGCAATATCATCGCTTCTGCAGTGGGCACTTGGGCCGGCAACCCGATAAGCTTTCCGTTTATCTGGCTCACAACATTCAATATCGGTCATTTGATGCTTGGCACCGAAGACAAGGCGGGCGATTTGCCGGAATTGAGCTTTGGGCTTTTTATCGATGCGCCGATTAGCGCGCTGTTGCCTGTGATTTTGCCAATGACCGTCGGCGGCCTTGTAGTCGGCACTGTGATGGCGGTGGCGACCTATTATCCAAGCCTTTGGGCTGTTCGTTTCTATCAGAAAAGGCGGCGTGACAAGCTCGAACGGGCCCAGACCGTTATCGATAATAAGCTAGGTGGTAAAGCGGGTAATGGCGGGGACACAGTTTGATGGGTAAGGTAGAGAAATTGAGGCTCGGCGTGAATATCGACCATGTTGCAACCCTTAGAAATGCACGTGGGGGCAGTTTGCCCGACCCGGTGCGCGCGGCGGAGATCGCAGCACAAAGTGGAGCCGATGGCATTACTGCGCATTTGCGGGAAGACAGACGTCACATCTGCGATGCGGATATTGAGCGATTGGCGCGCGAAATTGATTTACCATTGAATATGGAAATGGCGGCGACTAAAGAGATGCGGGACATCGCGCTGGAGCATCAGCCGAATGCGTGCTGTCTGGTGCCCGAAAACCGCGAAGAAGTGACCACCGAAGGTGGCCTGAATGTGGCAGGCGAGGCGGGTGTATTGGCAGAAATTATGTCGTCACTCAAGGCGCAAGGCATTCGAATTTCGCTTTTTATCGATCCGGATCCCGAACAAATTGGCGCCAGCGCCACGCTCGGCGCGGACATTGTTGAACTGCATACGGGGACCTATTGCCATGCCCATGCGCAAAGGGACAAACGCCAGACGCAAAATGAAATCGAGCGGTTGCAATCAGCATCATTATTGGCCGCGCAGGCCGGATTAGAGGTCCATGCCGGCCATGGGCTTTGCTTCCAAACCGTCGGTGCGATTGCCGCTATACCCCAGATTGTTGAACTAAATATCGGGCATTTTCTTATCGGTGCGTCGATTTTCTCCGGCCTGCCGGAAGCCATTGCAGAAATGCGCCGCTGTATGTTGACCGGGCGTTCATCGACAGGCGGGCGTTCATGATTTTGGGCATCGGCAATGATTTGATCGATATCCGGCGCATTGAAAAAACGCTGGAACGCTTCGGCGACCGATTTGTTAAACGCATTTTTACCTCTGACGAGCGGGCGCGTTCAGAGCGCCGGCGTTTGCGCGCGGCGTCATATGCCAAGCGCTTTGCCGCCAAGGAAGCATGCTCCAAGGCGCTAGGTACAGGGTTACGCCAGGGCGTTTTCTGGCGCGATATGGGCGTCAGCAATTTGCCGTCTGGCAAGCCGACCATGCGCCTCACCAATGGCGCGCTGCATAGGCTTGAAAAAATGACACCTGACGGGATGCGCGCGCAAATCGATCTCACCATAACGGATGACTTTCCGGTGGCGCAGGCTATTGTCATCATCTCGGCGGTGCCTGTCGATTCGGAAACAGTGTCATGACAGCGCATGAGAAAACCCAAGGCGGCAAAGCTCAGGCAAAAAATGCGCTTCGCGAGAATGTAAAAACATTCATCTGGGCCGCGATTATTGCCGTGCTCATCAGGTCTTTGCTGTTTCAGCCATTCAACATTCCCTCAAGCTCAATGAAGCCAACATTGCTAATCGGTGATTTTCTCTTTGTAACCAAATTTAGCTATGGCTATTCCCGCCACAGTTTTCCGTTTTCACCAAACCTGTTTTCAGGGCGGATGATGGCCGATGGCCCGGAGCGCGGCGATGTTGTGGTGTTCAAGCTGCCGGCGGACAATCGAACCGATTTCATCAAGCGCGTGATCGGATTACCCGGCGATTCGGTGCAGATGCGCGATGGCGCTTTATGGATTAACGGCGCGCCAGTGGATCGCGAGGAGGTTGCGGCATTTGTCGATTATGTGCCGGGGTTCGGCGACCGCGAGATCCGCCAATATCGTGAAACTCTGCCCAATGGGGTGAGCTATTTCACGCTCGATCAAATCGAGGACGGGCCCGCCGACAATACCGGCATTTTTACCGTGCCGCCGGGCCATTATTTCATGATGGGTGACAATCGGGACAATTCCAGCGACAGCCGCATTTCGAGCTATGTCGGCTATGTACCGCATGAAAACCTTGTCGGACCTGCGCGCATTCTTTTCTTCTCGTTTGATGATCGCTATTCCATGTTGGAATTCTGGCGCTGGCCGGTTGCGATCCGTTATTCGCGCCTGCTGGCTTCGGTTAACTGATGGACGCCGCGCTTAGGCAATTTCTGGCCGCATTGGACTATAGCTTTGCTGATGAAGCGCTTTTGCATCGCGCGTTGTGTCACGCAAGTCTGGATGTCGAGGACGATAATGAGCATTTGGAATTTTTGGGCGACCGGGTGCTGGGTCTGGTGGTTGCTGAAGAATTGCTGGCGCGCTACCCGCATGAAAAAGAGGGCGATCTCGCCCGTCGGCAGGCGGAGCTGGTGAGCCGTCGCATCTGTGCAGAGATTGCCGCCGAGATCAATCTGGATACCGTGATACGCTGTGATCCGGGCCAACGCGGTGACGGCGACACGCTGGCGCGCAATATTCTGGCCAATGGATGCGAAGCCGTGCTTGGTGCGGTGTATCTGGATGGCGGTCTGCAAGCTGCTGCAAAAGTCATACTGGCATTGTGGCGCGTGCGACTTGATGCGCAAACCGCGGCACCTATCGATGCCAAAACCGAATTGCAGGAATTGGCGATGAAACGAAAACACGCCACGCCCGCATATCAGATTGTCTCGCAAACCGGCCCGGCTCATGCGCCGACATTTCATGTGTCGGTAACGGTGTTGGGCGTCACGGCGCAAGGCGAGGGCGCGTCACGGCGGCTGGCCGAACAGGCCGCGGCCTCGAAATGCCTACACGCGCTGGCCGAAGGGGATGCGCCATGACGGAAAATACGCCTAACGAAAACACTTGCGGCTTTGTGGCCGTCATCGGCCCGCCAAATGCGGGCAAATCCACCCTGTCCAATGCGCTGGTGGGCCAGAAGGTTTCTATTGTCACGCAAAAAGCGCAGACCACGCGCATGCGGCTGCGCGCGGTTGTGATGCACGAGGCGGCACAGATTATTCTGGTCGATACGCCGGGTATTTTCGCGCCCAAGCAGCGCCTCGACCGGGCCATGGTGAACGAAGCGTGGCAGGGCGTTGAGGATGCCGACATGATTTTGCTGGTGCTGGATGCGGCACGGTCTCTTGATGATGAGAGCGAGGCCATTCTCGACAATCTGAAAAATGTAAAAAAACCCGTCGCGCTGGTGTTTAACAAGGTAGACACGCTGGCAAAAAAAGATTTGCTGGCGCGGGTGTATGAGTTGAACCTGCGGGCCAATTTTTCGGATACGTTTCTGGTATCCGCGCTCACCGGCGACGGGCTGGATGTTTTGAAACAGGCGCTGGCGCAGAACATGCCAGCGGGCCCATGGCTTTACCCCGAAGATCAGGCGGCGGATGTGCCTTCCGCGCTTCTGGCGGCAGAGATTACGCGCGAGAAAATGTTTTTGCGCCTGCATCAGGAACTGCCTTACGCGCTGACGGTGGAAACCGACAAATGGAAGCGCGGCAAAGATGGTAGCATTCGTATCGAGCAGACGGTGTTTGTTGCCCGCGACGGACAAAAAGCGATTGTGCTGGGCAAGGGCGGCCAATCGATAAAGGAAATCGGGGCCCAGGCGCGGATTGAACTGGAAAAGGCCTTTCAGTGTCGGGTGCATTTGTTTATTTTCGTCAAGGTTCGCAAAAACTGGCAGGATGACCCAGAGCGATATCGGGTACTGGGGCTGGATTACGGAGCGTGACCCATGGAGGCATGGACGGCGGATGCTGTCATTCTGGATAGGCGCGCGCATGGGGAAAGCAGCGCGATTGTCGATTTTTTTACCCGCGATCACGGGCGCTATGGCGGGCTTGTGCGCGGCGGCAATGCCCGACGGCTGAAACCGGCCCTGCAGCCTGGCAATATGGTGCAGGCCAGCTGGCGCGCGCGGCTTTCAGAACATTTAGGCACGGCGACGATCGATCCGGGCCGCGCCTATGCCGCCGAGGTTCTTTCAGATCAGTTGTTGCTTGGAGGTCTCTCGGCAATGTGCGCGCTGTTGAAAATTGTTCCCGAACGCCAGGCCTATCCCCGTCTGTTTGACACGGTGATGGTGTTGCTTGAGGCGCTCGAAAACCGTCAGGTCTGGTTACCTTTGTTTGTGCGTTTCGAATTGGCTTTGCTGGAGGAGGTGGGCTTCGGGCTCGACCTCAGCGCTTGTGCGGCAACCGGCACGAACGAAGACCTCACCCATGTGTCGCCGCGCAGTGGTCGCGCCGTATCGCGCGAAGCCGCGGAGCCTTATGCCGAGCGCATGTTCGTGCTGCCGGCTTTTCTTTTGTCGGCAGATTCGTCGGCAGATGCAGATGATGTCTTGAAAGGCTTGAGCCTGACGGGGCATTTTCTCGAAAGGCGGGTTTATGGCGCTGACACGTCGGGGCTTCCCGCGGCGCGCAAGAGATTTGTTGAGATTTTGCACACCAAAGGCGTTCCTGCTTGAGGCCTGATGATAGAATCTGGTTATAAAACGACATGACAGACGCAACCTCGATTGACGGTGAGGCTGAACCCGTAAGCCTGAAACAGGCGTTGGAAGCACGCTATCTGGCCTATGCGTTGTCGACCATCACCAATCGCGCCCTGCCGGATGTGCGCGACGGGTTGAAGCCCGTGCATCGGCGCTTGCTCTATGCCATGCGGCAATTGCGCCTTGACCCTGAACAGGGTTTCAAAAAATCGGCGCGCGTGGTGGGCGATGTCATTGGTCGCTATCACCCGCATGGCGACCAGGCGGTCTATGATGCGCTTGTGCGCTTGGCGCAAGACTTTGCCGTGCGCTACCCGCTGGTGGACGGGCAGGGCAATTTCGGCAATGTGGACGGCGATAATGCGGCGGCCATGCGCTATACCGAGGCGCGCATGACGGCGATTGCAGGGCTGCTGTTGCAGGGCATTGACAGCGACACGGTTGATTTCCGCGCCACATATGATGGCGAGGATGAAGAGCCCGTCGTGCTACCGGCTGCTTTTCCCAATCTTCTGGCGAATGGCGCATCGGGCATTGCGGTCGGCATGGCGACCAGCATTCCGCCGCACAATATTGTCGAATTATGTGGTGCGGCGTTGCATCTCCTGAAAGCGCCCAAGGCGCGCGTTGATACGCTGCTGGAACATGTGCAGGGGCCGGATTTTCCGACCGGCGGTGTGTGCGTCGAGCCCGCGTCGGTAGTACGCGAGGCCTACGCCACGGGGCGAGGCAGCCTGCGGGTGCGGGCGCGCTTCGAGGTTGAGAAAAAACCGCGCGGGCTTTGGCAAATTATTATCACCGAAATTCCGTATCAGGTGCAGAAGTCGCGGCTTATCGAGAAAATCGCCGAGCTGATGCAAAGCCGCGCGCTGCCTATGCTGGACGATATTCGTGACGAAAGCGCCGAAGACATTCGCATTGTCATTGAGCCGAAATCCAAAAACATGGCACCGGAACAAATTATGGCGGTGCTATTCAAACAGACTGATTTGGAAACGCGATTTTCGCTCAATATGAATGTGCTGGACAATACTGGCGTGCCGCGCGTGATGAGCTTGCGCGACGTGCTCGGTCAATGGCTTGAACACCGCAACGATGTTTTGGTGCGCAAAAGCAAGTTTCGTCTTTCAAAAATTGAGGCGCGCCTTGAGGTGCTGGACGGCTATCTCATTGCCTATCTGAATCTGGATGAGGTTATTCGCATCATTCGCGAAGAAGACGAGCCGCGCGACGAGCTAATGGCCGCTTTTGAGCTGACGCAGGTGCAGGCCGAGGCGATTTTGAACATGCGCCTGCGGGGATTGCGTAAACTCGAGGAAACCGCCATTCGCGTCGAGCACGGTGAGCTGGTTGACGAGCGCAAAGCGCTTAAAAAACTTCTGAAATCGCCCAAGGAACAACAGGCCGTTATCGCCGCAGAGCTGCGCGCGCTGAAAAAAATTTATCAATCTGACAAGGCATTGGGCGCGCGGCGAACCGATTTTGCCGAAGTGACCGATAAAGACCCGCCGGACCCGGAAGCCTTTATCGAAAAAGAGCCGGTGACGGTGGTGTGTTCGCAAAAAGGCTGGATACGTGCCATGAAAGGCCATATCGAAAGCGGCGCTGGGCTGGCCTACAAAGACGGCGACAGCGCGGGCTTTGTTCTGCACGCCGTGACCACTGACCGGTTGATATTATTCGTGTCGAACGGGCGGGCCTATACCTTGGATGTGTCAAAACTGCCCGGCGGTCGCGGCCATGGCGATCCAGTACGGCTGTTGCTTGATATCGAACCGGCGGAGGAAATCGTCGAAATATTTGTGCATGATCCAGCTCGTAAATTGCTGGTGGCCTCGCGCATCGCCAATGGTTTTATTGTGCCGGAGGCTGAATTGGTCAGCACGCGCAAAGCCGGCAAGCAGATTTTGAACGTGCGCGCGCCTGATGAAGCTGCGGCCTGCGTGCCAGTTACCGGAGACCATGTGGCCGTGCTGGGCGAAAACCGGAAGCTTTTATGCTTCAAGTTGGCCGATATTCCCGAAATGCCGCGCGGCAAGGGTGTGCGCTTGCAACGCCACGGCGACGGGCACCTTGCCGATATTCGCTGTTATGCCGCCAAGGAAGGCTTGAAGCTGACCGACAAGGCGGGCCGTGAGCGGGTGTTCACCAAGCTGGATGATTGGGTGGGTTTGCGCGCGCAGGCTGGGCGCATACGGCCCAAGGGGTTTCCGACCGACGGGCTTATGGGCACCGCCTTTGCCAATCGGCTTTAATCGCCTGCGACCAGCGTAAACTCGGCCTCGCCCTCATAATTCCAAAACTTGACCCGCAATTTGTAATCGCCTTCCGCGTATCGGCTGGTGTCCAGCGGCACGACTTCGATTTGCTCAATAACGGAGTTTGCCGCGATATTGCCATAGGCCGCATTTGGCGGGCAGTCATCGGCAAAGCGTTTGGCCTGAATAAATTCATTTTTCGGCGTGGTGACGACGAATCTGAAAATCTTGCACTTGTTTTCCGCCTCAAGCGCTTCTTCATTTTCACTGCGATTGACGAGCCGCAACACGACGGGCAGAACAATGTCATCGCCGCTCTGCGTTATCAGCTGATTGGCCGGAACGCCGACAACCAGTCCGACTTTGCCGTCGGCCACTGGCGCGCGCTGATTGTCATAAAGCCCAACCAGCACTATCACCGCGACAATGGCGCCCGTGGTCAGCACATAATTTGGAATGCGAGCAAACATATCAGTTTCCGAATACGACTTCGGGCAACCATGTTGCCATTTCAGGTATCCATGCGAGCAGTGCCAACATGATTAATTGGATAAAAACGAAAGGTATCGCTCCCCGATAGATGTCGCTGGTGCGGACGCTTTCGGGTGCCGCCCCGCGCAAATAGAAAAGCGCAAAACCGAAAGGGGGTGTCAGAAACGATGTCTGCAAGTTAATTGCCATCATAACGCCCAGCCAGACCGGATCGACGCCCATGCCCAGCAGCACTGGCCCGACAAGGGGCACGACCACAAATATAATCTCGATGAAATCGAGGAAAAATCCGAGCAAAAACATAACCAGCATCACCGCGGCCACGGCAGTCCATGTGCCGCCGGGCAGTGATTGCAGCAGATCATGGATCGTGTCGTCGCCGCCTAGCCCGCGAAACACTAGCGAGAACAATGCCGCGCCGATGAGAATGACAAAGACCATGGAGGTTGTGTGGGTGGTACTGCGCATTGTCGATTCTAGAACGCCCAGCCGATAGGCCGTCAGCAGGCTTGCGCCTACAGCCGCCACAATCACACCGCATAAAGTCAAAGCGACGCCGATCGCCAGAAGATCCGGCACGGCGATATTGTCGCGCTCCAGCCGCAGGTCGAATGTGCTGGCAAACGCTACGACAAGAATGACGGCCAACGCACCGGCGGCCATGAGTTTTTGTCTGTCGCCGAGCTTGTGTCCGGCCAGCAAAATTGTGCCCACGGCACCAACGGCAGCCGCTTCGGTGGGGGTGGCGATGCCCGCGAGTATTGAACCCAGCACGGAAATGATGAGAAAAACGGGCGCAAACAGCGCACCCAGCAGGTCTGAAAGTACGAGGTCGTCATCATAATCCGCAGGCGGCGCCATGGAGGGCTTAAAAATCGCAAGGCCGACCTGATAGACAATATACAAGCCCACGAGCACCAGACCAGGAATGAGCGAGCCGGAAAACAACTCTCCGACAGAAACCGTTTCGGGAGCAAAAATACCCTGTTCCAATTGCGCCTTCTGATAGGCATTGGCGATAACATCGCCGAGCAGAACCAACACGATGGAGGGAGGAATAATTTGCCCAAGCGTGCCTGCGGCGGCGATGGATCCGGCGGCCAGTGACGGTGCATAACCGCGCCGCAGCATGGTCGGCAATGATAAAAGGCTCATGGTTACAACCGTGGCCCCGACAATGCCTGTTGAGGCCGCCAGCAAAGCACCGACAATCGACACGGAAATGCCCAAGCCGCCGCGCACACCGGCAAACAAACGCGACATATTTTCCAGCAGGTCTTCGGCTACCCGTGCGCGCTCCAGCATGGTGCCCATGAACACGAAAAGCGGCACGGCGATGAGAACTTCATTGGTCATCGTGCCGAAAATGCGTTGCGGCAGGGCGTAGAAGAAGCCCATATCAAAAATATCAAGCCCTTGCCCGATAAGCCCAAACGCCAGCGCGACACCTGCCAGCGTGAAGGCGACGGGAAAGCCCATCAACAAGATAAGACAGGCCGCGGCAAACATTAAAAGGTCGAGATGGGCGCTCATGACGTGCGCGCCTCCCGGTCTTTCAGGCGCTGGGCGGCTCTAATCATGCCCGACACGGCCTGCAATGCCAGCTGAACGGCGAAAACCAGAATAACGCTCTTCAGAAGAAACACCGCCTGAATGCCGCTGGTTTCGCGCGAGCCTTCCAGTACCGACCAGGACAGGCGCACATAATCAATCGACACCAGAAACAACAACACGCAAAACGGCAGCACAAGCAGCGCATTGCCGAAAAGGTCGATTGCGGCTTTGCGCGCGGCGGGCAGGCGCGCATAGAAAATATCGACGCGCACATGGGCTTCTGCCAGCAATGTGTCGGCGGCAGCCATCATGAACAAAACCGCATGCATATAGACGATGGCCTCCTGAATCAGAATTGATCCGATACCAAAGGCATAGCGCATAACAACGACAATAAATTGAACGAGAACCATGGCGACGGACAGCCACATGACACCGCGCCCGATTATTTGGTTTACACGGTCAATATGGCCGGCCAGTGCCCGCGCATGGGCGGCAAAATTATCCATAAGCTATCAGACTTTCCGTCGCGCCAGCGTGTAGGGTTCTTCGCTCTGTTCGCCCCAGCGCATTGAATTTTCAAGCGAGGCGCGGAAGCTGTCATAGACTTTCTTGGTAAACGGGTCGCGCGCGGCGGCCTCATTCAGCACCTCATCCGATGCTTGTTTCAGAGCTGTCATAATATCGGGCGAGAAACGGCGCACCTGCACTTTGTGGCGGGTGATGAGCGTCGCAAGCGCCGCGGCATTGCGATAATTATATTCGCTGAATGTGTGCTCATTTTCCGCCTGACATGCTGTGCGCAGAATTTCCTGCTGGCCGGGCGTCAATGAATTCCAGACATCAAGATTAATGCCGGTCGACAGCCCCGCGCCCGGCTCGTGAAAGCCTGGACAATAGTAATATTTTGCTACCTGATAGAACCCCGATGCCAGATCATTCCACGGCCCCACCCATTCGGTCGCGTCAATGGCACCGCTTTTCATGCTCGGAAAAATTTCAACGCCCGGCAGCGAGACGGCGGCGGCACCAAGTTTGCGCATCACTTCACCGCCCAGCCCCGGCATTCTTATTTTCAGACCCTTAAAGTCGTCAAGCGTGTTGATTTCCTTGTTGAACCATCCGCCCATTTGAACGCCGGTATTGGCCGACTGAAACGCGCGAATATTGAACTTTGCCGAAAGCGTGTCCCACAATTCCTGCCCGCCGCCGAAATTAATCCATGCAGTCAGCTCTTGCGCGGTCATGCCGAAGGGAACGGCGGTGAAGAAATTGAACGCAGGCGATTTTCCCTGCCAGTAATATTCGGCCCCACTATAGAGATCTGCCGTTCCGGTGGATACCGCGTCAAAACTATCAAACGGGCTAACCAGTTCCCCAGCGGCGTAAATTTTAATGTCGAGTTGCCCGTCGGTCATGTCACGCACGCGCTTGGCAATGTTTTCGGGCGCGGTTCCAAGGCCGGGGAAGTTTTTCGCCCAAGTCGTCACCATTTTCATGCGGCGTTTTCCTGTTGCATAGGCCGGTGCCTGAGCCGATAGCCCCAGTGCTGCCGAGCCAGTCGCCAGCCCGCCCAAAATTTGGCGACGTCCGAATTTTTTGTTCGTCATGCGCGTCCTCCCTGAACCGCACCATCATCCGTCAAGCGGGGTGATAGTCTTCCCATCCGTCCTGCCCCAGTTTCTGGAGCGGTCCGAAGCGCTTTTTGTAAGCCATTTTGCGACAATCTTCTATCAGATATCCGAGGTAAATATGAGCGTGTCCGGACTCTTTCGCGCGCGCGATCTGGTCGAGTATCATGAAACTCCCAAGGCTGCGCTTCTCGGCGAGCGGGTCGAAAAACGAATAAACGAGTGAAATACCGTCCCGCATGCGGTCGCCTAGGAGACAGGCGAGCAAGTCGCCGTCTGTGTTACGATATTCGGTAACAAATGTGTCGACGGCGGTTTCCTCGACCATAGCGACATAATCGCCCGGGGTCATATCGGCCATGCCGCCATATTCATGGCGGGCATCGAGATAGCGCCGCAGCAAATCATATTGCTCGCGCCCTGTGTGCGGCGGGCATACTTCCCCGGTCAAATCGACATTTTTACGCATCAGACGTCGAAACGAGGTCGACGGCGTAAAATGCCTCAGCACGATACGCACGGACTGGCAGGCCGAACAGGCGTCGCAGGCCGGACGATAGGCAATCGACTGGCTACGCCGGAAACCAGCATGGGTCAGCCTATTGTTCAGCGTGTCGGCATCGCTGCCCGCAAGATGGGTGAAGAGCTTGCGTTCCATCTGCCCCTCAATATAAGGGCAGGGGGCAGGTTCCGTTATAAAGAAAGACGGTAGCCGCAAGCCTGTTTGCTGATTCATAATTCTATCCCTTACCACCGCGGCTCAAAAACCGAAATACCACGGCGCAACAATAGAATAGGTTAACCAAACAAGAATAATCAACGGGGTGCCTGCACGCAGAAAATCGCGGAACTGATAATTGCCCGGTGTCATTACCAGCAAATTCGTCTGATAGGCAATCGGCGTTGCGAAGCTGCAATTTGCCGCAAACACCACGGCCAGAATAAAGGCCAGCGGGTCAACGCTCAAAGAGCCTGCAAGATTGACCGCCAGAGGCGTAAACAAAACGGCTGTCGCATTGTTCGATAGAATATTGGTAATCACCGCGCAGAGTAGGAAAAACGCCGACAAAATGACGGCTGGCGTTTGCCCATCAAACAAATATAATAATTGCGCGGCAATGAACTCCACCCCGCCCGAAACAAACAGCGCATGCGACATGGCAAGCGCGGCGGCGACGACGAGAAATATCCGTAAGTCAAAGCCGCGGCTGGCTTGGCGCACATTAAGGACTCCGCTGACGACCATTAAAGTTGCCCCGGCCACGGAAGCCGCCACAATCGGTACAAAGCCGGTCGCGGCGGATAAAACCGTGCCAGCAAATATCAGGCCTGCGGGTCGGGCTTTTTCAAACCGCGGTAATTCACGCGCCGACCATTCCATCAGCAATGTATCGCGATTGTCGCGCAAGCTCTCAATATTTGCCTGCCGCCCGATAACCAGCAACACGTCCCCCGATTCAAGGCGGTTCTCGGTCAGCTCGTGGCGCAACATACGCCGACGCCGCTGAATGCCAATAATGAAGCAGCCCGTCTCATGGGTAAAGCCGGTTTGATGAACGGCGCGCGCTGCCATGCGCGAGCCTGGCGCAACGACAAGCTCGGCCAGAATTGTCTCGTCATCGCTATCGGCCTCAATGTCCGGCACTAGAGGCAAAAGCTGGCGTGAAAACGGGTGGTCTTTACTGGTCAACGCATCGGAAATTTCCCTGCGGGTCGCAGCTATGAACAACCGGTCACCTGGCGCGAGGGTGATGTCGTCAAATGGCGGCAAAAAGGTTTCGCCGTTGCGCTCGATAATTTGCAAAGTCATGCCGCTTAATGCGGGCAAAAAACCGGCAGCGGTGTTTGCGCCCACCAGCGCGTCGCCAATGCGCAAGCGCAATTCGATAATATATTGGCGGCCAGTTTCGGCGCTGTCGCTTTTTTCTTCCACTTCCGTCTCACCGATAATGCGCGGCATCGCGAAAAAAATGTAAAGCGTGCCGACGCCTATCAGAACGAGTGCAATTGGCGTTTGCTGGAAAAAGCCCAACGAATAGTCGGTGAAGCGTGCCGCCGCATCCGCTACCAGAAGATTGGTGGATGAGCCGATAAGTGTCAGCATGCCACCCAATATGGTCATAAAGCTCAATGACATCATGTGCCGCGCCGGATTGAGTTTGGCGCGCTTGGCGATGGCGACAATAATGGGTATCGCCATCAATACCACGGGCGTATTGTTGAGTAGGGCGCTGGCCAGCATGGCGCCGATCAACATGCCCCAAATGGCGCGTATTGGCGCACGTGTCGCGCGGCGAGTGGCACGGTCGATGAGGTTTTCAAGGGCGCCGGACTGAAACAGCCCCTGCGCCATCACCAATAAAGCCATAACTGTGATGAGCGCCGGATTGCCGAAACCCGCGAGCAGAGCCGAAGCGTCTAGAAGGTTTGTGCCGTTCGGCCCGATTTGGGGAAACAGCGTGAACAGGAGCAACATGGCAACCAGCGCCAACAGCGAGGTCATTTCAATCGGCACATATTCGGTGACATAAAGCAACATGGCACCGGCAATAACTCCGAAGGTCAGACACATGTGTAATTCAGAAATCATAGTGTCCCGTTTTGGTTGATCGCACTAATGACAACACTGGATAAAGGCGCGCGATTGAGGCATAAGAACATCATTTATACATCAAGGGTCCGAAAAATGAACAAACATCGCGCGCTGCGCAACGCTTTTGGGCAATTTGGCACCGGTGTCGTAATCATAACCATTACCGATCCCAAAGGAAGCACGCTGGGGCTTACCGTGAACAGTTTCTCATCCGTTTCCCTCGACCCGCCGCTGGTTTCCTGGTGCCTTGCCAATGATTCCGACATGATGACGCGCTTTGCCGATACCGACAGGTTTTGCGTCAATATATTGTCGGCCGAGCAAGAAGAGTTGTCGAACGCCATGGCGCGGCCCGGCACGCATGAGCTGGAGCCCGGACATATTTTGGCTAGCGCATCAGGCGGTAAGCGCCTTCTTGGCGCATTGGCGCATTTTGATTGCCGCGTGCAAGAGCGCATCAAGGCAGGCGATCATATTATCTATATAGGCTATGTCGAAAATGCCGACTGCGCCGAAACACAGAACGCTCCGCTTTTGTATTTTCGTGGCGGTTATGCGGGGCTGGCTTGAGCGCCGTTTAAGCGCGTTCATTGGAGGCAAATGACATGCGGGTTGCATTTATCGGGCTTGGCGCAATGGGGTTTCCAATGGCTGGGCATCTGGCCAGTGCTGGTCTTGATATTACAGTTTACAATCGCACGCACGCCAAGGCCGAAGCATGGGTCGCCGCACATGGCGGGCATTTGGCACACACACCCGCAGAAGCGGCAAAAGGCGCGGAACTGGTTTTCGCATGCGTCGGCAATGATGCGGATTTGAACGCTGTCATAATCGGCGATGAAGGCGCCGCCGCGGGCATGGATGAAGACGCCATTTTTATCGACCACACAACAACTTCGGCTAACATCGCGCGGCATTTATCCGCGCAGCTCGGGGCCCAAGGCTGTCATATGTTAGATGCGCCCGTTTCAGGCGGTCAGGCGGGGGCGGAAAACGGCGCACTGACGATTATGGTCGGCGGGCCGCAGGAGATATTCGACACCGTAAAACCTGTTTTGAGGCATTACGCGCGCGCCGTACGACTGATGGGTGCCTCGGGGGCTGGTCAGTTGACGAAAATGGTCAATCAGATTTGCATTGGCGGTCTGTTGCAAAGCCTGTCCGAAGCCTTGTTGTTTTGTCAAAAGGTTGGTCTGGACGGACGCGATGTGATTGATGTGATTTCCAAAGGCGCGGCGCAAAGCTGGCAGATGGAAAACCGCTTCGAGACGATGATCGACAATCAGTTTGATTTCGGCTTCGCCGTGGACTGGATGGTCAAGGATCTGGACATCTGTCTGGACGAGGCAAAGCGCAATGGCGCTGACTTGCCAATCACGCAAATCATTAGGGATTATTATGGCGATGTGCAGAACATGGGTGGCGGGCGGTGGGATACGTCGAGCCTGATTGCGCGGCTTAGGGAAAATAATTAAAAATTTCCTTTAAAATAAATATACTCAATCAAACAAAACAATTAAAAAGTAACTTTGTTAAAATTTATCTTTTAGTTAATAAAACATTTATCGGGACCATGACTTTTTAATGAGAAAGTTAAAAAGTATTAGCTCTATATTTTTGTGTTTGTGTTTCTAGAAAATTTCAATCGTTCTACTGCCGGCCCTTACTAGATTTGGGCCTGCTCGCGCCGTTTATTATCCTGATTGCGGTTCGCGGCGGGGGGGGCAGTTATGGCAGTGGCGGCGATGCGGGGCTGGCGGGCGCTGGTTCACAGGATGGACAGATAGGCGAGGGGCTGTATTTGCCTCCGGGTGGCTAGTTGGCCAAGAGACGCGCTGCGTCGCGCGCGAAATAGCTCAAAATACCGTCGGCACCGGCTCGTTTGAACGCGGTGAGCGTTTCCAAAATAACCACATCGCGCTCAAGCCATCCTTGCGCGACGGCACCGGCAAGCATGGCATATTCGCCCGACACCTGATAGGCGAAGGTCGGAACACCAAAGGATTCTTTGCAACGGCTGACAATATCAAGGTAGGGCAGGCCAGGCTTGACCATCACCATGTCGGCACCCTCTTCAATATCGAGCGCGATTTCCTGCAAGGCTTCGTCTGAATTGGCAGGGTCCATCTGGTAGGTGCGCTTGTCGCCTTTCAAACGCCCTCCAGAGCCGACCGCCTCCCGGAACGGTCCGTAAAAGGCGGAGGCATATTTCGCGCTATAAGCCATGATGAGCGTGTCAGTGTAATCCTCGGTTTCGAGTGCGGCGCGAATGGCACCAATCCGGCCATCCATCATGTCCGAGGGCGCGATGATGTCGCAACCCGCCGCGACCTGATTGAGCGTTTGGCGGATCAGCACATCGACGGTTTCGTCATTCAAGATTTCATCGCCCGACATCAACCCGTCATGGCCATGGGTTGTGTAGGGGTCGAGGGCGACATCACACAAAATGCCGATCTCCGGTACGGCAGACTTAATCGCCTGCGTTGCGCGGCACACAAGATTATCGGCATTAAAGGCTTCGGCGCCGTCTGCGCTTCGCAAATCGTCGGGGGTATTGGGAAACAGCGCAATGACGGGAATGCCGAGATCGGCGGCTTCGCGAGCAGCTTCAATTGCAAGGTCGACACTTAACCGTTCCACATCTGGCATGGAGGCGACTGGCTCGCATGTGTTTTCACCGTCCATCACGAATAGCGGCCAAATGAGGTCATCGACACTCAGGGTAATCTCCCGCACCAGCCGACGCGACCAGTCGGTACGGCGCAGGCGGCGCATGCGGGTTTCGGGAAATTTTCTGTTTATCATGGCGGTCTCCGCTTCCCGCGTATTCATAGCGCGCCTGTGGGGCGGCGGCAATCTCTTCGTGTGTTTGTTTTCCTGTCGGGCTTTTCCGGAAGTTATGGTGATTGCGAAATCGGCCTTAAAAGGTGTACAAAAGCAGCGTAGCTAGGAGGGCGCATGCTTACCGAAGAACAAAAGGCAATTCAGAATATGGCGCTGGATTTTGCGATGGCAGAAATGGCACCACACGCCATGAAATGGGACGAGGAAAAGATATTTCCCACGAATATTCTGCGCCAGCTTGCCCAGCTTGGGTTTGCCGGCGTCTATGTCGGTGAAGAATATGGCGGGTCAGGGCTAAGCCGGCTAGAGGCCGCGCTGGTTTTTGAAGCTCTGTCGGCGGGCTGCACTTCGACCGCGGCTTATCTGACCATTCACAATATGGCGAGCTGGATGATTGACAGTTTTGGCAATAAAAGCCAGCGAGCCAAATTTCTGCCGCCGCTTATGCGGATGGATATGATGGCAAGCTATGCTCTGACCGAACCAGGTTCAGGATCTGATGCGGCGGCCATGCGTTCGCGGGCGACACGCGATGGCGATCACTATGTTCTAAACGGCAGTAAGGCGTTTATTTCCGGCGCGGGTCATTCTGATCTCTATGTCGCCATGGTGCGCACCGGTGAAGCGGGCGCGGGCGGCGTGTCGTGTTTTTTGATTGAAAAAGATACGCAAGGTTTAAGCTTTGGTGCGAACGAACGCAAAATGGGTTGGAATAACCAGCCCACCGCGCAGGTTATTTTTGAAGATTGCCGCGTGCCAGTCGAAAATCTTCTAGGCGAGGAAGGCGACGGCTTTAAATTCGCCATGAAGGGTCTAGATGGCGGGCGCCTGAATATTGCCGCCTGTTCGCTCGGCACCGCCCAGCGCGCCTTTGACAAGGCGCTGACTTACGCGGGCGAGCGTGAGCAATTCGGCAATCGTATCAGCGATTTTCAGGCGATACAGTTCAAACTGGCCGATATGGCGACCGAATTGCAGGCCGCCCGCCTCATGCTCTATGACGCCGCGCGCGCGCTCGATGACAATGACCCCGAACGCACCAAACGCTCGGCCATGGCAAAGCGCTTTGTAACGGATGCGGGCTTTAATGTTGCCAATGAAGCGCTCCAAATTCATGGCGGCTACGGCTATCTGCAAGACTATGAAGTTGAACGCATGGTACGCGACTTGCGGGTGCATCAAATTCTCGAAGGTACCAATGAAATCATGCGCGTCATTATCGCGCGCCATTTGCTGAATTCGTGATGGACGTCAAATTCTCCCAAAACGGTGCCAGCGGTGTCATTACCCTGAATCGACCTGAGGCGCTAAACGCGCTGACCCTGTCAATGGTGCGCGATATAACGCCGGTGCTGAAGGATTGGGTAAACGATCTGGCGATCGAACATGTCGTCATCGAAGGGGCGGGTGAAAAGGGCTTTTGCGCCGGCGGTGATATTCGCGCGTTGCATGATTGGGGGCGTGCGGGTGATGCCAAAGCAACTGGCTTTTATCGCGAGGAATACGCACTAAACCATCTCATCAAAACATTTCCTAAACCCTATATCGCCCTGATTGACGGCATTACTATGGGCGGTGGTGTTGGTGTATCGGTGCATGGGCGGTATCGGGTATGTACCGAGAATACGGTCTTCGCCATGCCGGAAACAGGCATTGGCCTATTACCGGATGTTGGGGGCACCTATTTTTTGCCGCGTCTGCCTGGGTATATCGGTACCTATATGGTGTTGACCGGTGCCCGCCTGCGCGCGGCGGATTTGTGCTATGCGGGCATTGCTACTCATTATGTGTCGACAGCGCAGCTTGAGAGTTTGAAACAAGAGCTGGCGGCGGGCGGCGATATTGATGAGACACTTGCCAGATTTCATGCTGATGCCGGCTCGCCGCCGCTTGCGGAAATACGCGATGCGATCGATGCGTGTTTTCACGCCAACAGCATTGTCGATATTCTGGCCGCTCTTGCTGCTGCTGACACGGATTGGGCGCGTAAACAACTCGACATTATTAATACTAAATCACCGACCAGTTCCGCTGTAGCCCTGCGTCAGATGCGCGACGGTGCAAAAGCAGATTTTAACGGCTGTATGCAGATTGAAATGCGCGCGGTTACGCGGTTGATGGCCCTGCCTGATTTTTACGAGGGTGTGCGGGCGGTCATTCTCGATAAAGACAATGCGCCGTCTTGGACACCGCCCGATCACGCTGGCGTCGCAGCGGCTGATATCGAAAAGATTTTTGCGTCGCTGGGCTTAGACGAACTTAAATTTGGGGATTCAAATGCTTGAAATTGGATTTATAGGTTTGGGAAATATGGGGCTTCCCATGGCGAAAAACCTCGTCGCGGCGGGCCATAGCGTCACCGGTTTTGACCACGTTGAAACAGCTCTTACCGAGTTGGTGGCTGCAGGCGGACAAAGCGCGTCAGACATTGCCAGTGCGGTTGCCAGAGCTGAGATTGTGGTTACCATGCTCCCGGCAGGTCGCCATGTCGAGGAGGTGTATTTAGAGGCAGGCGGTATTTTAGGTGCCGTGCAGGAAGGCAGCTTGCTCATCGACAGTTCAACAATTGACGTTGCTACAGCACGCGAGGTAAGTGATGCCGCGTCGCAAAAAGGCTTTGCCATGGTCGATGCACCCGTCTCCGGCGGGGTTGGTGGGGCAACCGCTGGGACGCTGACATTTATGGTCGGCGGTACGGGCGAGGGTTTTGCGCGCGCCAGTCCCGTGCTTGAGGTGATGGGCAAAAACATTTTTCATGCCGGCGCAAGTGGTAATGGGCAGGTCGCCAAAATTTGCAACAACATGTTGCTCGGCATTTCGATGATCGGCACTTGCGAGGCATTTTTGCTGGGCGAAAAACTGGGCTTGGACGCACAGACATTTTTTGACATTTCGTCGACGGCCTCAGGCCAGAATTGGTCGATGACCAGCTATTGCCCGATGCCGGGGCCGGTGCCTGCCAGCCCCGCAAATAACGACTATCAGGCCGGGTTCACCGCCGCCATGATGTTGAAGGATCTGGTTCTGTCGCAAGAGGCCGCCCAGACGGCTGCGTGCGAGACGCCGATGGGAGCGCGCGCCACGGCGCTCTATCAGCAAATGGCCGAAGCGGGGTCCGAGGACCTCGATTTTTCAGGAATTATGCGCATGTTGCAGGGCGCGCTTTAGGAGAGTTTTCGGAAGATGCGCGGCACAAACCGATTGGTGCGGGCCATATATTCTTCATAACCCGGCTTTTTGATGAGATGGCGCTCCAGCATGTCGGCACCTGAAATTCTGACAATCAGGAAATTCATCATTGCAGGCGCATAAATCGTCCAGATAACTTCCGGCGTTGTTGCAACGGCAGCAACCCAGATACCCCACCAGAACAACGCATCGCCGAAATAATTTGGATGGCGGGTGCGCGACCACCAGCCATTGGTCAGAAGATCGCCCGGCTGTGCGGTTGCTCGAAATTTGGTGAGTTGAATATCTGCCAAAGTTTCCATGGTCAGGCCGAAAAGCGCTATCGCAAGCCCGACTAGCCCGGCAATCGGCGCCGCGGCAGGGCCGCCAAAGTCCAGCGCCGCCATATAAGGCATGGCAATCAACCACATGAGAACACCCTGAAAGGTGAAAACCGTGAACAGGCTTCGCCACCAGAAATGCTTGCCGTGGTAGGCACGCATACGTTGATAGCGGAAGTCTTCCTCACCTTCGCGTCGCCAACGCAAAAACAAATGCAGCCAGAGGCGCGTGCCCCATAAGATTACGAGCGCCGCGAGGGCGATTGCCGTGGTGCTCAATTTTTCACTAACCAAGAGGCACGTTGCCGCAATAATGGCAAAGCCACCGCCCCAAAACATGTCTATTATGCTTGCATCGCGGATCACAAGGCTGACGATCCAAACTGAAAAAAGAAGTAGCCCGGCGGCACTTGCGCCTGCCAAAGCGGGGTTGCTAATTAATATTGAAATATTTGTCATTCATCATGGATAACGGGTCTTAACATCAGTGTCAGCCCCAAATTAGGTTTTTAAATGCGTCCGACACCGAAATTTCCTTATCTCGAACATGACGGCATTTTGGCAATTGCCCATCGGGGAGGTAATCTGGAGGCTCCGGAAAACACGATGGCGGCGTTTTCCGATGCTACTCGACAGGGATATCGGTTTTTGGAAACAGATGTTCACGCATCGCGAGATGGCGTGGTCTTCGCGTTTCACGATGCCACATTGTTGCGGATGACTGGTGAAGACATTGCTATCAATGCGCTGGATGCCGCCGATATCGATAGTATCACGGTAGCTGGCGGCCACGCTATTCCACGCATGGAAGATTTACTGGAAGCGTTTCCCGAATGTAGGTTCAACATTGATGCTAAAGCGTGGTCTGTTGTGGAGCCGCTCGGACTACTCATCCGGCGCACTGAGGTCGATGCCAGAGTATGCGTTGGCGCGTTTAATGATGAGCGGATTTTCAAGGTATGCCAGCTTGTTGGTCGACCCCTGTGTCACAGTATCGGGGTACGCGAATCTTCGCGCTTTCGTTTGGCCGCGTGGTTGGGGTTGAATGCTTATTTTACCGCCGGATGTGTGCAATTCCCCGTCAACCGAAAGGGTGTTTCTATGGTTACGCCTGCTTCAGTGACGCATGCCCATAAGCTTGGGCTTCAAGTTCATGCGTGGACGATCAACGACGAATCAACCATGCACAATTTGATCGATATTGGCGTGGACGGCATCATGACCGACGATTGCGCTCTGCTAAAATCGGTTTTGATGGAGCGGAACATGTGGGCGTAATAACGCTTTATGTTAATATCCTCAAAACTGCGACCACATGGCGAATTGTGTCTGTTGGTAAGGTCCCGTGATTGTGGTACACAATCGGCGAGAACAGCTCGCGTGAAAGGAAGCAGCATGTCGCAAAGCAAAGAACTTCCCATGTCCGGAGAAAATCCGTTTTTTGGTGGCGATATTGTCGAACGCGATCCTGATATTGCCCGCGTCTTGGACAGCGAACTGACGCGCCAGAAAGACCAAATTGAGCTGATTGCCTCGGAAAATATTGTTTCCAAGGCTGTGATGCAGGTTCAAGGCTCGGTGCTGACCAATAAATATGCCGAGGGCTATCCCGGTCGGCGTTATTATGGCGGATGCGAACATGTCGATGTGGCCGAAGAGCTTGCCATCGAGCGTGTTCGTAAGCTTTACGATTGCGCCTATGCCAATGTGCAGCCTAATTCCGGATCGCAAGCCAATCAAGCGGTGTTTCAGGCGCTCATCAAGCCCGGTGATACCGTCTTGGGCATGAGCCTCGCCGCAGGTGGGCACCTGACCCATGGTGCGGCTCCCAACCAGTCTGGCAAGTGGTTCAATGCCGTGCAATATGGTGTGCGCCGCGATGACCATCGCATTGATTTTGACGAGGTTGAGGCCTTGGCAAAAAAGCATCAGCCGAAACTCATCATTGCGGGCGGTTCGGCCTATCCGCGCATCATCGATTTTGCCCGTTTCCGCGAAATTGCCGACAGTATTGGTGCCTATTTGCTGGTTGATATGGCCCATATTTCTGGCCTTGTTGCTGGTGGCGCACATCCTAGCCCGTTGCCATATGCTCATGCGGTCACGACAACAACGCATAAAACCCTGCGCGGGCCTCGTGGCGGGCTGATTTTGTGCAATGACGAAGCGCTGGGCAAAAAATTTAATTCGGCCATTTTCCCGGGCATTCAGGGTGGCCCGCTAATGCATGTGATTGCGGCCAAGGCAGTGGCCTTTGCCGAGGCGCTCCAGCCGGAGTTCAAACTGTATATTCAGCAGGTGGTCAATAATGCCCGAGCGCTTGCCGATACGTTGCAGGGGCACGGCTTCGATATTGTTTCGGGCGGTACCGAAAACCATCTAGTTCTGGTGGATTTGCGCCCCAAAGGGCTGACCGGTGATATTTCAGAAAATGCTCTGGAGCGCGCCAATATTACCTGCAATAAAAACGGCGTGCCGTTTGACCCCGAAAAACCGATGGTAACATCAGGCATTCGCCTTGGCACACCGGCCGGCACAACCCGCGGTTTTGGCGTTGGCGAATTTCGCCGTGTCGGAGATCTGATTGCTGAAGTTCTGGAAGCGGTTGCCGCCGCCGCCAATCAGCCCGTGCCCGAAGCCGAGGCCGGTGTTCGCGATCAGGTCAAGGCGCTGTGTGCGCAGTTCCCGATTTACTAGGCGGATTTCATGCGTTGTCCTTATTGCATGAATGCCGACACGCAAGTTAAGGACAGTCGGCCGACGGAAGACAACGTTGTTATTAGACGCCGTCGGGTCTGTCCCGACTGCGGTGGGCGCTTTACGACCTTTGAGCGTATTCAACTGCGCGAATTGACAATCATCAAAAATACCGGTCGAAAAGTTCCGTTTGACCGCGACAAGCTCATGCGATCTGTGCAAGTCGCTCTGCGAAAACGACCCGTTGAGCCAGAGCGAATTGAGCGTATGGTAAGCGGAATTGTGCGTCGTCTTGAGAATTTGGGCGAGAGTGAAGTTCCGGCCAAGCTAGTCGGCGAATTGGTGATGGAAGGTCTATATGCGCTGGATCAGGTGGGCTATGTTCGGTTTGCCTCAGTGTATCGGAACTTTCGTGAAGCTAAGGACTTTGAAGAGTTTCTGGGGGAAATGTCGATCCAGTCGGATGGCGAGTTATAACTCTCCCAAATATGGGGCGTTATGCGAGAAAGCGGCACCAAAACAAGTGATACGGCTTCCCGTGATGCCGGAGTGAAACACCGTCATTTCATGGAACAGGCTTTGCGCTTGGGCATGCGCGGGCAGGGGGCAACCGGCCCTAACCCAGCGGTCGGCTGCGTTATCGTCAGTGCCGATGGCGCGGTTGTGGGCTCAGGATGGACACAAAGCGGCGGCCACCCGCATGCCGAAACGGAAGCGCTCAAAGAGGCTGGCAGCGCGGCGCGCGGCGGCACGGCATATGTCACACTAGAACCATGTTCGCATACAGGCAAAACAGCTCCTTGCGCCGATGCATTGGTGACGGCGGAGTTAAAATCCGTTTTCTTTGCACTTCTCGACCCCGACCCGCGTGTGGCAGGGAGTGGTGCTGAAAAATTGCGTCAAGCCGGCATCCAGGTCCACGAAGGGCTGATGCGAGATGAGGCCTATGGGATTAACGCCGGTTTTTTGTCACGCGTCAGTGGTGGGCTACCGCATGTTACCCTTAAGCTTGCCGTGAGCAAAAATGGCTTTATGCGCACCCCAAACGGTGAGCCTCCTTGGATTACGGGGGCATTATCGCGCAATATTGGCCACATGTTGCGCGCTACGCATGATGCAATTGTGACCGGACGCGGCACGTTTGAAACCGACGACCCAAGCCTTGATTGCCGCTTACCCGGATTGACAGGTTCCTCTCCCCTGCCGGTAGTGATGAGCCGAAGTGGCTATTTCCCGGTCGCCTCCAAGCTGGCACAGCGCGCGGAAACACACACCGTTGTGTTGGCGTGTGAGAGTGAAGCCGCAGACGCCGATGCCCGTCAAGCCGAGCTGTGCACTTTTGACAATTTGCGCCCGCAGGCCGTGTTGGAAAATCTGGCAGCGCGCGGCATCAACCGCGTGTTGCTCGAATGCGGCCCACGACTAGCTGCCGCGTTTTTGGAAGAGGGATGCGTTGACGACATTGCCTTGTTTGAAGCGCCCCAAGAAATCGTTATGAGCGGCGAAAGTGATATATCACGAATAGGGCTGGCCTCGACCGAACTGAACCGCTATTTCGATTGCTTGGATCGTAAGGTTTTTGATACTGACCGCTTCAGTCTATGGCGACGCAAGGCTAAAATACAAATGTGGGCAAAGATGAGAGAAGGATAACAAGTGTTTACAGGCATAGTCTCGGATGTTGGAAGCGTGGCGTCGGCTTCGGGAAGTGGAGATACACGCTTTGAGATTGAAACCGTATATGAGCCTGACAGCATTGATATAGGTGCGTCTATTGCGTGTTCGGGGGTGTGTCTTACCGTTATCGAAAAAGGCACACGAGATGACACACATTGGTTTGCGGTTGAGGCCTCAAAAGAAACGCTGGATGTCACCACGGCTGGCGATTGGCAGGTAGGACGCAGGCTCAATCTAGAACGAGCGCTAAAACTGGGCGACGAGCTGGGCGGGCATATAGTGTCTGGTCATGTTGATGCGTTGGCGGAGATCATCAGCATTCGACCCGAAGGCGACAGCCAGCGCTTCACCTTTCGCGCGCCGAAAGACATAATGCGCTTTGTTGCGCCAAAGGGTTCGATCACGCTTGATGGCACATCGCTCACGGTAAATGAAGTGGAGGGCGACACGTTTGGCGTAAATCTGATTTCGCATACCCAAAGCGTGACAAGCTGGGGCGTGGCGCGGGTGGGCGACCGGGTCAATCTGGAAATTGATGTGCTGGCGCGCTACGTTGCGCGCCTGAAAGATACCGAAGGAGACGCAAATGTCTGAATACAGCCAGTATTTGTCGCCAACCGAAGACATAATTGAAGATGCTCGCAATGGCAAGATGATCGTTCTTGTTGACGCTGAAGATCGCGAAAATGAAGGCGATCTTATCATTCCGTCGCAAATGGCAACGCCAGAAGCTATTAATTTCATGGCAAAATTTGGACGCGGACTGATTTGTATGGCAATGCCGCAAGACCGCTCGGACCAGCTGGGGCTTGAGTTAATGTCGCAAACGAACCGCTCGCGTCACCAGACTGCTTTCACCGTTTCCATTGAGGCGCGCGAGGGCATCACCACCGGCATCTCTGCTCATGACAGGTCGCACACCATATCTGTGGCAATTGACCCAACCAAGGGTGCAACGGACATCGTTTCGCCGGGCCATGTGTTTCCGTTGGTTGCGCGCGAAGGCGGCGTTTTGATGCGCGCCGGTCATACCGAGGCCGCAGTTGATATTGCTCGCCTCGCGGGGCTCTACCCGTCCGGCGTGATTTGTGAAATTATGAATGACGACGGCACCATGGCGCGGTTGCCGGATTTAGTGCAATTTGCCCAATTGCACGGGCTGAAACTGGGCACCATCGCTGATTTGATTGCCTATCGCCGTCGGAAGGACACGTTGGTTGAGCGCGTTCACGAAACCGCTTTTGAAACCGAAGAAGGCGGTGATTTCAAGGCCATTATTTTTCGCAATACGGTTGAAAATGAAGAGCATATCGCGCTGGTGAAGGGTGATATTTCAGGTGCCTCGCCAGTTTTGACCCGGTTTCACGCCGAAAATATTGTTACCGATGTGTTGGGTAGCGCCATGCCGCGCGCCAATACGTTGCGTCGGTCGCTGAAAATCATCGCTGATGAAGGGCGCGGAGTTATTGTGTTAATCCGCAACACCTCGCCAACGCCGTTCTCCGACAGGTTGAACCCAAAGGACAGTGGCGAATCCATGCCGACGCGTTTGCGCGATTATGGCATGGGCGCACAAATTGTGCTCGACCTCGGTTTGCACGAGATAGAGCTGTTGTCCGACACGCCGCGCACGGTGGTGGCATTAGACGGTTATGACCTGAAAATTTCAGGCCAGCGGCCGGTATTCGGAGACTGAAATCGATGAACAAAAGCATATTGATTGCCGAAGCGCGGTTTTATAACGCGCTGGCCGACGCTTTGGTGGAAGGCGCCATTCACGTGCTCGAAGAGGCGGGCTGCCAATATGAGCGCGTGCAAGTGCCTGGCGTTTTGGAAATTCCCGTCGCCATCGCATACGCGGCCCAGACCGGCAAATATGACGGCTATGTCGCGTTGGGTGTGGTGATCCGCGGCGAGACAACTCATTATGATATTGTGTGCGGGGAAAGTGCGCGCGGGCTGATGGACTTGGGCGTGCGGGACGGTCTCGCGATTGGCAATGGCATCCAGACGGTCGAAAATGAACAACAGGCCTGGGCGCGCTGCAACCGGTCGGATAAAGACAAAGGTGGCGGCGCAGCAAAAGCGGCACTGGCGCTTCTGGGCTTGCGCGACGAATGGCAAATTTAGTGGCAGATTTGGTGTCAAACACAAAACTGGGAAGTAACCGTGATGCTCGCGCGGCAGCTCGGTTGCTTGCGGTTCAGGCGCTGTACCAGATGGACATTGCCAGAACGCCGTTGGAAAACATCATCCGCGAATTTGTTGCGCATCGTTTGAATGTGTCGATAGATGGTGTAGATATGCCAGAGAGTGACGCGGTGTATTTTGAAAAAATATTGCGAGGCGTCGTTGAAAATCAGACACCCATTGACCGCAAGATTGACGATTGCCTGAGTGAAAACTGGCATTTGGCGCGGCTCGACAGTACATTGCGCGCTATTTTGCGCTGCGGGGTTTTTGAGCTTGCCTATGGCGGCGAAGCACCGATGGGGGTGCTTGTTTCGCAATATACCGATATAGCGCATGCGTTTTTTGACGGGCCCGAAGGCGGCATGGCAAATGCTTTGCTCGACCGTGTCGGGCAGGGCGTATTATCTGACGCAAATTTGTCCGGCACCCCATCGCCGGAGTGATGGGCTTTCCATGGGCACAGACGAATTTGACCTGATTTCGCGCTATCTGACACCGCTTGCCGCAAATGATGCCGCGCGCGGTTTGGCCGATGACGCTGCCGTTTTTGACGTTCCGGAGGGATTTCACGGCGTGGTATCGACCGACGCGCTGGTGTCGGGCGTGCACTTTCCATGTGACGCGACCGGTGATATTGTGGCTCGCCGCGCGCTTGGAAGCGCACTATCCGATTTAGCCGCTATGGGCGCGACACCAACTGGCTGTCTGCTGACATGGGGTATCGGCCCCGATTGGGAAGATACGTTTTTCACTCGGTTTGTTGAAGCGTTTAAGGCTGACCTAAGTACCTATAAAGTCGATTTGTGGGGCGGAGATACTGTGCGTGCGGCCACGCCTTTCATATCTGTTTGCGTGCATGGTTTTGGCCGAAGATCGGATCTTTTAAGCAGGTCGGGCGCGCAGGCCGGCGATGCGGTTTATGTCTCGGGTACGATTGGCGATGGGTTTTTGGGCTTGCAGGCTTATGGCAATGCGACCTACGGCGAGGGGGTTTCGGCCTTTGAGGCTCCCGTTCCGCAACTGGCTCTGGGCCAAGCTCTGGCCGGTGTCGCCTCGGCATGTATTGATATTTCTGACGGGTTGGCGGCGGACCTCGACCATATTTGCCGTGCCTCCCAAATTGCCATGGAGGTTGAGGCGATGGCCGTGCCGCTTTCCGCGGCGGGGGTGGCGTATGCCCAAGACCCAGGTCAACTCGGCATTCTTTTGACCGCCGGGGATGATTATCAACTGGCCTTTACCGTTAACGCTGAGAACGAACACAAACTCAGAGATATTAGTCGCATCACAAATGTCGCGCTAACAAGAATCGGCGCTGTCTCGCAAAGCCCGGAGAAACGCTACGTAGCGCGGTTTATGGACGCCAAAGGCACAGAAATCGGTATTGAAAACCGCGGATATACGCATTTGTAAAAAGTTTTTGCCGAAAGCGGTCTGGAAAATGACTTTTTGTTGCTTTTAAGCCAAATTTCAGGCACTTTCTCGTCACTTTAATCAGGGGGAGTGGCGCATCATGCGTCTGTAGTTCCTCGCCAACAATGAGGTAGATCAAATGGGCACTTTTATGTGGCTTATCATCGCGTCTGGCGTTTTGGCCATTGTTTATGGTATTTGGGCAGTACGCAGCATTTTGGCAGCCGATGCCGGCAATGAAAAAATGCAAGAAATTGCCGCGGCCATTCAGGAAGGCGCCAGCGCATATCTGAGCCGCCAATATCGGACCATCGCTATTGTCGGCGTCGCAATTGCAGCACTGGTGGCATATTTTCTCGGGCTAAAAGTCGCGCTCGGTTTCATAATCGGTGCCACGCTATCGGGTCTGGCTGGTTATGTTGGCATGCTGGTTTCGGTGCGTGCCAATGTCCGCACCACCCAGGCTGCCAGCACCAGCCTCGCGGCGGGTCTCTCCATGGCCTTCAAATCAGGTGCTGTAACCGGCATGCTGGTTGCAGGGCTGGCGCTGTTGTCCGTCGCGGTCTATTTCTCCATTCTGGTCGACGGGTTTAACCTTGACCCTGATAGCCGTCAGGTCATTGACGCGCTGGTGGCACTTGGGTTTGGTGCCTCGCTCATCTCGATTTTTGCCCGTCTGGGCGGCGGTATTTTCACCAAAGGCGCCGATGTTGGCGGTGATTTGGTTGGTAAAGTTGAGGCCGGCATCCCCGAAGACGACCCGCGCAATCCGGCCACGATCGCTGATAATGTAGGCGATAATGTAGGTGACTGTGCAGGCATGGCCGCTGACCTCTTTGAGACCTATGCCGTGACCATTGTTGCAACGATGGTGTTGAGTTCCATTTTCTTCACTGCCGATACACTAGTTATGATGATGTATCCGCTCGCTATTGGTGCGACCTGCATTGTTACCTCGATCATCGGTACGTTTTTTGTCCGTCTGGGCAGCAGTAATTCAATCATGGGTGCCTTGTACAAAGGCTTTATCGCTTCCGCCGTCTTGTCGCTCATTGCGCTATATTTTGTTACCGACGCCGTTATTGGCCTTGAAACCCAGCGCAATATTGAAGATCAGGTATTTAACGGCCTCGATCTTTATCTTTGCGGCTTTATCGGCTTGGTCATTACCGGTCTCATTATCTGGATCACCGAATATTATACCGGCGTGAATTATCGTCCGGTCAGATCGGTTGCCGCCGCCTCAGAAACTGGCCATGGCACAAACGTAATCCAAGGGCTGGCGGTTTCAATGGAAGCCACGGCACTGCCGGCACTAGTGATTGTTATTGGCATAATTTCGACCTTTTCGCTGGCCGGTCTGTTCGGTATCGCGATTGCAGTTTCAACCATGTTGGCGCTGGCCGGCATGGTGGTTGCGCTGGACGCGTTTGGCCCAGTGACGGATAATGCAGGCGGTATCGCTGAAATGGCCGAATTGCCCGAAGAAGTGCGTAACACAACAGATGCGTTAGATGCTGTAGGCAACACCACTAAAGCCGTAACAAAAGGCTATGCCATCGGTTCGGCTGGCTTGGGCGCGCTGGTTCTGTTTGCTGCCTACACGCAGGACTTGAAATATTTCACTTCCAATACGGCCGAGTATCCGTATTTCGCTGGTGTTACAACCGACTTTTCCTTATCCAACCCTTACGTCGTAACCGGCCTGTTCATTGGCGGTTTGCTGCCCTACTTATTCGGTGCCATGGGCATGATGGCAGTTGGCCGTGCAGGCGGCGCGATTGTCGAGGAAGTTCGCCGACAGTTCCGAGAAAAACCGGGTATTATGAAGGGTGAAGAAAAGCCGGATTACTCGGCTGCAGTTGATCTTCTGACGCGTTCGGCGATTAAGGAAATGATTGTTCCGTCGCTTCTGCCGGTGCTGTCGCCAATTGCGCTTTATCTCATCATTGAACAGATTGCCGGTCGTTCGGCGGCGTTTTCTTCGCTGGGCGCCATGTTGCTTGGTGTCATCGTCACGGGCCTTTTTGTTGCGCTGTCAATGACAGCTGGCGGCGGGGCATGGGACAATGCCAAAAAATATATTGAAGATGGCAATCATGGTGGCAAGGGCTCGGAGGCCCATAAAGCCGCCGTTACCGGCGATACTGTCGGCGATCCCTATAAGGATACTGCCGGCCCGGCGGTCAATCCTATGATTAAAATTACAAATATTGTTGCGCTTTTGATGCTGGCTGTTCTGGCTCATTAAGGCGTAGCAAGTGATAAAACCTCCGGCAGAGTAATCCGTCGGAGGTTTTTTTGCGCCTGTATTTTGAACTTAGTAGCCGACGGGGCCATCTTCACCGGATTCAACCCGGCCCAGATTTCCAAGGATTTGCTGCAGGAATGACAACTCGCGCCCTTGCGTTTCGGTGGTGCGCCCGACAAGGGTCACAATATTGCCGTCCTCAAGCGTATAAAAGCCAAGGTCGCGGACTTTTTTGTCCCCGTCGAAAAAGATCGCAAGCACGCGGCGCTCTGTTTCGCGCGGTGCGCGATAGGCCTCGGTAATGAATTTGCTGCTAATATAATAATAAGCGCCACCGTTTAGCGTCGATGCGGTTGATGGCGAGCCCATTAGGGTTATGATGTCGGTCTGGCTGGTGGTGCCCACTTTAAGCTGCGGCAGTAAACTTTCGTCAAAGACATAACCGCGATTGTCGATAACTGGCGCACACGCCACAAGACACGCAATAGCCATGCCCGTCGCCGCACCGCAAAACCAATTTTTTCCTTTTTCATACGGGAGTGAAATGCTTATTGCCTGCTTCATTTTAACTCTCTTAGCCGCGAAACCGTATAAATGACCTAAACAATCGTATATGGTGTTGCAACTTAAATCTTATATCCGTGCAGGAGACAAACCTAATGGGCTTGCTGGATTTCTTGAAGCCGCGCGACAAAACCACCTCTGTGCATGTGGCGTATCTGTCAATCGTCAAACAGGCGCGTCGGCCTGAACTTTATGCGACTGGCGGCGCACCGGATAATTTTGACGGGCGTTTTGACATGATGGCGTTGCACGTGCATCTGGTATTGCGCCGCTTACGGGCGCTGGGCATGGGGCGTTCGGATATCGGGCAGGATCTTTTTGACCTGTTTTTCAAGGACATGGATCAGGCCATGCGAGAAGCCGGGGTCGGCGATATGGGTGTCGGCAAAAAGGTGCAGAAAATGGTTGAGGCTTTCTATGGTCGCGCCTCGGCATATGACGAAGTGCTCGACGCTCTTCCCGACACAAATAGAGAGGATATGGCAAGCGGCATCTATGATATTCTGTCGCGCAATCTTTATCCCGATGCCGCTTTATCGGCTCAGCACGAAATGGTGTTGACTGCGCTGGCTTCTTATGTTCTGGGCCTTGAGACGCATCTGGCGGACGTGACGCTTGACGAAATTTTATCTGGTTTGGGCTTTGAAGCGGCACCAATCCCGAGGGTAGCACATGGATGACAGTGAATTGAGTTTGCGCGATGACTTGACGCTTGATTATGTCATCCGCGTCGAAGATGTGCCGCCAACAGGCCGTGATGCCTCGTTTGAACTGCCGGAGGAAATGCGCGCGACCCTGACCCAGAGGTTCGCAGTCAAAAATCTTGAAGCGCTGAAAGTCGACGCGCTCCTTATGCCTTTGGACAAAAAGTGCCTGCATGTCACCGGTAAGGTGCAGGGCCGTGTCGAACAAATCTGTGGTGTCACGCTTGAGCCCGTATGGACAGATATTTCCCAGAGTTTTTCTGCCGAGTTTCAACCCGAAAACATGGTCGCCAAATTCGTCATTCCCGATGATGATTTTGAGACGGATTTGCCGGAAGCTTTGCAGGACGGTGCGGCAAATATTGGCGAATTGGCAATTCAGGTTTTTGCGATGGAAATTCCGGCATATCCGCGCAAAGAAGGAGCTGCTTTCGATGCCGCTGCAGCTGGTGTCGAAAAAGCGGATTCGCCTTTTTCCGTGTTGGCGGATTTTCACAAAGCGAGTGTCGGTAATGATGACACTTGATATTCGCAACGAATTGTCGCATCCATTACCGGATTTAGTTCTAATATTTGGTTAGGGGGAATATGGCGTACCCCGTTATTTCTGTCGATGTCATGGGCGGTGACCATGGCCCGAAGGTTATCCTGGACGGGATCGAAAAGGCGCTCGCGCAGCGTTCGGATGCGCGGTTTCGGCTTTTCGGCAATGAGGAGCTAGTCGGGCCGGAACTGGCCCGCAGGCCGCGTGTTGAAGCCGCCAGCACCTTCACGCATTGCGATATGTCGGTTGCGATGGACGCTAAACCCAGCATTGCCTTGCGCCAGGGGCGCAAGGTTAGCAGTATGTGGCAGGCCATTGAGGCGGTTAAATCCGGCGCGGCGCAGGCATGTATTTCCGCCGGCAATACGGGTGCTTTAATGGCGATGTCCAAAGTTGCGCTACGCACATTGCCTGGCATTGAACGACCGGCGATTGTGGCCGTCTGGCCGACTGTCAGAGGCCGCAGTGTTGTGCTCGATGTTGGCGCAACTATTGGCGGGCCGGCATCGCAATATGCACAGTTTGCGGTGATGGGGGCGGCTTATGGGCGCGCGATTTTTGATATATCAAACCCGACAATTGGCCTGTTGAACATCGGCGTCGAAGATGTGAAAGGCACTGACAGCGTGCGCGAAGCGGCCGAGATACTGGCGCGCTCAGAATTGAATTTTACCGGATTTATCGAAGGTGACGGGATTGGGCGTGGCGACGCCGACGTCATTGTCACAGATGGCTTTACCGGCAATATAGCGCTTAAAACAGCCGAGGGCACAGCGCGCCAGATAGCCGAATATCTGCGTCAGGCGATGGGCGGCTCAGTTTTTTCGCGACTGGGTTATGTTTTCGCCCGTTCTGCGTTCAAAAACCTGCAGCAGCGCATGGATCCGAATGGCGCAAATGGCGGTATATTTTTGGGTTTGAATGGTATTGTTGTAAAAAGCCATGGAGGTGCTGATGCTGGCGGTTTCGCCTCGGCTGTCAGCGTGGCAATCGATGTGGTTGATGCCGATATCTCAAACACTATTGCGGCAGATATCGAGAAGATGCAAATATTGCTCGACGATGCTTGGGCTCAGACATTGGATTAAAAAATGGCAAGAAAAGCGCAGGTAAGAGGTATTGGGGGATATGTCCCCGACAAAGTTCTTTCGAACGCGGACCTCGCCGAGATTATGAATACAAGCGACGAGTGGATTGTGTCGCGTTCAGGCATTCACCAGCGCCATCAGGCCGAAGACAGTGTTATGGCGTCGGACCTTGGTGTCATTGCGGCGCAAAATGCGCTGGCACATGCGGGCATGGATATTGCCGATATTGATTTGATTGTAGTTGCCACCTCGACGCCAGATTTCGCGTTTCCGGCAACGGCCTCTGTTGTTCAGCACAAACTGGGCTCATCGCATGGTGCGGCGTTTGATGTTCAGGCGGCGTGTTCGGGGTTCGTCTATGGCATGAGTCTCGTTACAGCCATGCTTGAGACCAGGCAAGCCAATGGCGCTTTGCTGATCGGGGCCGAACTCATGACACGCCTGTTGGACTGGCAAGACCGCAGCACGGCAGTACTTTTTGGCGATGGCGCCGGTGCCATTGTTCTGAGTGCCGAAGACGTTGGTGACGATGGGCCCCATGTAATCAAAAATTACATTCGTTCTGAAGGTCAATATAGTGATTTGCTCTATGCGACGGGCAGTGCCAATGCCGCCGCCAGAGACGCCAAGATTCACATGCAGGGCCGCGAAGTTTACCGACATGCGGTGACGAATATTTCCGAAGCCGTGTGCACTTTGCTTGATATGGCCGAGCTCGACGTGAGCGACATTGACTGGTTCGTGCCGCATCAGGCCAATAAACGAATCATCGATGGCGTGGCGCGTAAAATCGGCCTACCGCTGGAAAAAACCATTTTGACGGTCGACCATCATGCCAACACCTCCGCCGCTTCCATTCCGCTGGCGCTGAATGAGGCCGTTCAAAATCGCCAGATCAATGCTGGTGACCTGGTGATGACAGAAGCCATGGGCGGCGGGTTGAGCTGGGGTGCGAATTTAATTCGTTGGTCTTAAAGCAATTTTGGGCCACTATTCTCTTGCACATATTTAACTCTATGTGGTTAAATTTTGGAATTAAACGAGGGCACTATGACTGGCAAGACGGTAACTCGGGCAGATCTCAGCGAGGCGGTTTATAATGAGATTGGTTTGTCGAGAAGTGAATCCACGCAAATTGTCGAAAGCGTCATTACCGAAATCTCCGACGCGCTGGTGAAAGGCGAGGCGGTGAAGTTGTCTTCCTTCGGGTCGTTTATGGTGCGCCATAAAAATGGTCGGGTCGGGCGCAATCCGAAAACGGGAGAAGAAGTGCCGATCGATCCGCGCCGTGTACTTACCTTTCGTGCCAGCCATGTGCTGAAGTCGAAAATAAATAAATTGGCGGGCCTGTCTGACTGAATAATGCGTGGTCAGCTTTCAAATGTCTGAAGAGAAATCCGAAACCGCTTTTCGTAGTATCAGTGAAGTAGCGCGTTCCTTGAATGTGGAAACCCATGTCCTGCGTTTCTGGGAAACAAAGTTCGATATCATCCAGCCATTGAAGCGCGCCGCTGGTCGGCGGTTTTACCGCCCCGAGGATGTGCAGGTGATTGCGGGCATTCAATGTCTGTTGCACGAAGATGGACTGACGATAAAGGGTGTGCAAAAAATTATCAAAGACCATGGTGCCGATTATGTGCGCGCACGCGTCGAAGGTGCCAGTGCCCTGCTGGGCAATGGGGCTGGACTGACCAAGCCGCAACGCGACCAATTGTCTGCCGCCCGTGATCAACTGGGCAAAATCCGCCATCGTTTGCTCGGTGACGAAGCAGGCTAAGGGCCTGCTTGCCAATAAATCGGAAACCTCCTAAAACCGTCATTGTCGGAGCGTAGCGCAGCCCGGTAGCGCACTTGTCTGGGGGACAAGGGGTCGTGGGTTCAAATCCCGCCGCTCCGACCACTTAACCTTATGTTATTATTATATCAAAAGAGATGGTGTAAATTTCATCACTTGCCAAAAAACGCTTTGGGTACTGATGATGTTAGCAATGTTCCTCGGTGTAGTTTGGTTAGAGCACAATGAGGAAGGGAATAAATTGATTCCCTAAACCAGTACAGAGATAGGCACGCGCGTCTCGAAAATTACCTAACTATCGAGAGATTGCCCGCTTGGGTAAATCGAGACACTAGAGTTTTATTCCTAGTTTTGCTCAGCAGCAATCTCATCGAATTTGTGTTCTACAATAGCTACACAGCTCTCATGGAAACCGGGATAAAAATCTGAGGATGCTTTGAAAAAGTCTAGCGCCTCTGCTCTACCATTTTCCCAAAACATATCGTTCCATTCCAAACACTCGAGTAATGAATAGGATGATAGGAAGAATCCGCGCATTTCGCCGAGTGACAGGGGCTTGTCTGAAACCAGACTTGTAGGTTCAACTAATGTCTCTCCCTCATACTCGTCGGCCATGCGATAATGGATTTTGCCTTTTTCAAATCGCGCATACAAAGCGGTGATATCGTATGTAACTGATCGTATCATTAACCTGGCTATTTCCATTTCATTCTTTTCCAGGTCGGGGAGATACTGACCGCCCATAAACGCAGGATGAATGGCACCGTACTGGTCCCCATTCTGCTGATGTGATTTTAAAACCTCATCTATTTGATCGAAGTCTGCCGATTCATAAAGATCTAAAAGATGTCTTCGCACAAGCTCATCTTTTATCTGCGAGATTTGATGTTTTGTAAGAATCTCAGGCGAAAAATACGTTGTCGGCCGAAAACCGAGATCAAATTTTTCAATGTGTGTCATGATTGTTCTCCGCTTTAGTACTTTAGGCAGGATGCCAAGGCGCACAAGTTGGTGATTAAATGCCTTGAAATATTCGGAGGTCTTTAGCTCTCAGTGCCCCTAATGCCGCTCTTTGAACAGGTCTCCCTGCTCCGCGCCTAACTGAACTATTTGGGCTCGGTGTCTGCCCCGCCACCCCATTTTTCTGAGATCAGAAATGCTGACTTCACCATCGAGTTCAAACCTCTCTAGCATATCGGGAACATGATTTTCGGAGCATTCCTCTAGTTCGAATGAATATGTCTTTGAGCTGTATTCATCGAGGGTAGTGTAGGTAATAATCGCCCACCACCGTTTGCCATTTTTTACGCCCTTTCGCTTTAGATAGAGATTTTGCACGTCCTGGCATAGCATTGGTCCTACATATCTGTAGCCAACGTAAAATACTCTCTGGCGCGGAAGCGTCTCTGGGTTTACTTCAATTTCTGGGAAATCGACAATATTTGTCATTGGTGTTCTCCGCTTTAGTGCTTTAGGCGGGATGCCAGGGCGCACAAGTTGGTGATTAAATGCCTAAATAGATGCATAGCGTATTAGAGATCGAAGATAAATAGAAATTTACTTGTTGGAGGCCCTATCTAATTTGCCCTAGCACATCGGTGACCCTTAAATGTCTGCACATTGACGCGTTCAAGCATGACCAATTTGATAGCGATCAACAACTCAATATTTCTGAAGGACATATTGTGATTGGGAGCAGGATAATATCCCGCTCCCAACACCTCTAATTAAGTTCCAGTCTCTTTTTCGAGAAATCGCCGAATGACTAGAACACCTTTAAACCCTTCCCGTCTTTTATTAAAGCGTCGGTCTCATCTCTCTATTCTATTCCTTTAAAACGATCATTATTATTTAAGAAGTCGCTTTGGAAAGTTCGATTGCTTTCCTCTGGCGGCACCATTTTGTCGTTTTTTTAGGTGGCGATTATTGGCAGGGTTTTCTCTAAGCCGTAAGTAAATATTGCCTTCTAAGCAAACCTCAGAGCTTTCAATTATTCTGCGATCAATTCCATTTTGATCGCTAATTGTAGCAATCAAAAGTTCTTTCACCATCTGCTCACTCGAACACCAGCGTGTTTCAGATTTTCTTATCAGGTGGTCAAACTTTTCGTTGCCAAGAAAAGCAATTCGGCCGAAGCCTTTTGAATACGACGATGTCATACCAAGTTCTCCTATTCAGATTTCAAACAACAGCAATCGGGGCCCAAGGCCCTTGATCACAAAGAAATCTGTTTGGAGAACTCTTACAAAGTCATGATGCGGGTTTATCTCCGACTTTATCTTTTGTCAATACACTGAAAGCCAGTTTTATTCAAAAGCGCGAAGTAATTGTTGCTATCAGTTGCAAACAAGTATCGAAACAAAAAAGTACTGACCACCTCCTACGGTCCTACGGATCCCTTAAACTATAAATAGTAGCCCAAAAATAGATGTAGGGGCACCGTTCCTGAGTGCTGCGAATGCTAAAATCGCTCAGCGTCTGTGTGGTTCTTCCCGCCTCATCGTCGGGCTCTTGTGCAACAAGATTAAAGTCGAGACCGTCTGTATTTGAATGGAAATTCTGGATCTCTTCTGAAAAGAACATTGAAAATACAATGGCATTGTAAGCAGCGGATTCAGTTAACACCTGCCTATCTCTTTCTGACAAATTGAATACTGCAAACGGTTTATTTACCCCGTCCGAGTACAGAAACTCAGCGTTTTGGATGTGGCCCCATGATAATCCATTGGTAAGGTTAGATGCTTTATCGGTTATGGCTGACTGTGCATCCCTCATTGGAAGGTCGTGGAGTCTAGGATCCCCGAAATAGGGATAAATTGGGAGCCCTGAAATAAATAATTTATTAGGATGTACCAGATTGGTTATTTCAAACCTTATGTCGCCAAAGATATCTAATCCAAATTGTGAATAGTGACTAATTGTTGTTGTATTTATCCCGAAGTCGTCTTTTGTCCGAAATGGCCTGCCAAAATAATTAACCCTCTTGCGATGAAACGTTGCCTGAACTGTAAAAGCGTGGGCTTCGTCAGCCCGTTTTTCTTGGTCATTCTTATCAGCGCGTTTTTTTGATTTCCGAGAGCGAATTTCGTCCAGCTCTGTGACGGTGCTTTTAACGTCGGCCACAATAATCTCCTTTTTTGGACTAAGAGTATATTGGCGATTCGGTTTTTTCTGGCTTAACTGCGTCAAAATTTCATCTGGTAAATACTGCGCTCGAGGACTAACTCCAACTTATGGAAAATGAAACTTTTAGACCAAACTCGAATTCAGATAGAGTTGCGCTGTATCTGACAATGTTTTTTAGACTATTTGCAGACGCTTTTTTTTCAAAAAGGTACGGCCACAGGGCCGTGGTGCTAGAAACAATAGCTGGCGTCCCTGGCATGGTTGCGGGAATGTGGACCCACCTAAAATCACTTCGGCATATGAAGCAGGATGAGAAGGGGTGGATAAAGGAGCTGCTTGATGAAGCTGAAAACGAGCGGATGCACTTGATGATCTTTGTCGAGATCGCCCAGCCAAATATGTTTGAGCGATGGCTGATTTTGGCAGCCCAGTTTTGTTTTTGGCACTTTTATTTTGCACTCTACGTTTTTTTTCCAGCTACCGCGCATCGAATGGTAGGATATTTTGAGGAGCAGGCGGTTATTAGTTACACGGAGTATCTCAATTGCATCCAAAACGGTGAAATTGAAAATGTTGGTGCACCGAAAATCGCAAGGGATTATTATAAGTTACCGGCAAATGCTCGCTTGTCAGACGTCGTGATGGCTGTGCGGGCTGATGAGATGGGGCACAGTCGAACTAACCACAGGATGGCAAGCGAGCTTAGGGGCGACGAGGTTTGTGATATTCCAATTGGCAATGAGACATCATCGTCGGTTAACTCCCAACGATGAATCCCTCATAGAGTATCTTGCCTCCAATCAGCTAAATAGCTTGGGTTTTGCTTAGAAAGTAGCTTTGAAATGCAGGATATTGCCCTGTTAGACGGTGGATTGGGACAGGAAATTAACAAGCGTTCCGGGCGGGATAGTTCCCACCCCTTGTGGTCAGTGCAGGTTATGATTGAGGAGCCCGAAATTGTAGTGGCTGTTCACAAAGATTTTCTACGGGCTGGCGCCCGAGTTATCACTGTCAATAATTATAGCGCTACGTCGGCACGTCTCGCACAGTATGGGTTGGCGGACAGATTTTCTGAAATCCACCAACTTGCTACATCGCTCGCTCGTCAAGCGATTGCAGAGGCCTTTCCGGAGCCTGGCGATCAAAAAGCGGTAAACGTCGCGGGGGTATTACCCCCACTCATAGCAAGCTACTATGTTCCGGCGGATCAGAATTACCAAGATTGTTATGATCAATACTGCAGCATTATTGCCGCGCAGGCAGATTATGTTGATGTTTTCTTGGTCGAAACAATGTCAAGCATTACTGAGGCCAGGGCAGCTGTTTCAGCTTTAAAGGCAGCGGGCCAAAATTGTTTCTTGGGCCTAACTCTCAAAGATGATTTGACTATTAGTCTTCGTTCAGGGGAGCCGCTAGCTCGGGCAATTGATGTGCTCGGCGAAAACGGGGCCGATGCGATATGCCTCAACTGTTCATCTCCTGAAACTATAGATAATGCGCTGACAATGCTGTCTGATTGCGGTCTCCGCTTCGGTGCCTACGCTAATGCATTTAAATCAGTGGAGCCCCTTGTCTTGGGTGCCACGGTTGACAGCCTAGATGCTCGGACAGATCTGACTCCTGTTGTATACACCGAGCATGCGCTTGGGTGGGTGAAGCATGGCGCAACAATTATTGGTGGCTGCTGCGAGGTGGGTCCAGCTCATGTAGCACATTTGCACGATAGGCTGCGCAAGGAGGGGTTTGAGCCGACTACGCTAGTATAGGGTGGAAATCAAAAATTCCTCGTATAGCTCCTTAAAAATTCATTAGGAGACCCCGCTATCCATCGGCGAAACAGAAAATGGATGAAAAGGTAGATTTGGTAAATTGTGTGATATGTCGGTAGAGCATGCTGTGCCTCTCCACAGGCCGTTGGCGGGGCAAGTTGCTCTGCTTCAGCTGCTGTCTATTTGCATATGCTGTCAGCTCTTGCAAATTGTGTGTCGAATGCTAGTGTCGCGCGCACTGAGAGGATTATGCCATGACTTCGATTTTGCCGATTGCCATTTTTATCGTGGCCATTATTGCTCTGAATATCATTCAGTTCGGTCGACCTGACTAGGCGTTAATCTGGTCTCTGCATCCACCAGATAATTGCCGCCGCAGGCGGGGTCCACGCAAGACCCGTTATCAGATAGAAGAAAAATTCTGCCGCCCCGCTTTGTGGTGCGCGGCCGCTAACGGCAATTGTCATGACAATCAGCGCGTAAACAAACAGTAAAAGCAGTAGCCCGATCAGGCCTATCAGCTTGCGCACACGCATTGGAAACAAAGGTTTGCCGAGGTTCATGGGATGTATATAGAGGCTTTTGCTACCACAGGCGAGGGATTTTGGTGGCAGAACCGGCAGTTACTGCGCGCCGATTGGTCGCGCTAGCAAGTGCTACCGCAAAGCATTTCAGGCGGCTATACATAGCCTATGAAAGACTTCGCAACACTTACGGCGCATCGACGTCAACTGGCTTATTGGCTGTTTACCGTTGCCGGATTTGTTGTGTTAATGGTGTTGGTTGGCGGATTGACGCGGCTGACCGACAGCGGTTTGTCAATCACCGAATGGCAGCCGATTGCTGGTGCCCTACCGCCCCTGAATGCGGCGGATTGGGAAATTGCCTTCGCAAAATATCGTGAAATTCCTGAATACCAGCTGGTCAATGCCGGCATGAGCCTCGAAGCCTTCAAGGTGATCTACTGGTGGGAGTGGGGACACCGCCAATTAGGGCGTGTGGTCGGGCTGGTATTTTTACTGCCTTTCATTGTATTTTTGCTGCAACGCAAAATTCCAAAACCCGCCATAGGCCCCCTTTTGGCCCTTTTTGCATTGGGCGGACTGCAGGGCTTTATGGGATGGTATATGGTTCAAAGCGGGCTGATCGATAGGGTTGATGTCAGCCAATATCGCCTCGCCATGCATTTGGGGCTGGCCTTAATTATTTTTTCGTTTTGCCTCTGGATGGGGTTGCATTTTATCCGCGATGCGCGCTTGCCTGCCGCTGCCGGTCCCGGTGTTGCTCTTAGCGGCACAATCGCGGTTTTGGTGCTTGTGCAATCGCTTTTGGGCGCACTGGTTGCCGGACTTGATGCGGGCACCACCTACACGGATTGGCCGTTTATGGATGGCGATGTAATACCTTCCGGCCTGTTTGACATGTCGCCCGCGGTCAGCAACCTGTTTGAAAGCCACCTAACCGTGCAGTTCAATCACCGTTTGGTCGCTTATGCGCTGACAATTGCCGTTATTTGGCATGTTTTTAGGCTTGCACGCACGAAAGCGCCACAAACTGTTCTGGTGTCAGGCGCCCTGCTGGCGGCGGCTGTACTGGGGCAGGGCGTACTCGGCATTGTCACCTTGATGAATGCCGTGCCTCTGCTGCTTGGGGTGGTCCATCAACTGGGTGCCGTGCTGGTTTTGGGGCTCGCCGTCACGCATTTACATTATATGCGGTTTCCTGATGTAGTTACACTAAGGTAATTATTTACCTTATTTTTAAGCCATTGTCTTTAATGGAATATATTCATCTGTTTTTCATTGCATTTGGCGTGCGGTTTAGATAAAGACTGTGTAAACGCTCGCGAGGCGCGAGAAGCGGGGTCGAAAGATGAAAACCTTTTCTGCAAAACCAGCTGATATCGACAAGAAATGGGTGTTGATTGACGCTGAAAATATGGTTGTAGGGCGGCTTGCCGCAGTTATTGCAACGCGGTTGCGAGGCAAGCATCTGCCAAGCTACACGCCGCACATGGATTGTGGCGACAATGTTATCGTGATTAACGCTGATAAGGTTGTTTTCACCGGTAATAAACGGTCAGACAAAACCTATTATCGTCACACCGGTTATCCCGGTGGCATTAAGGAAACCACGCCTGAAAAACTGCTTGAGGGCAAGTTTCCTGAGCGGGTTCTGGAGCTGGCCGTCAAACGCATGCTGCCGCGCGGGCCTTTGGGGCGTCAGCAATTGTCAAATATGCGCGTTTATGCTGGCACAGAACATCCGCATGAGGCTCAAGCCCCTGAAACGCTTGATGTTGCGGCGGTGAATGCCAAGAATGTGAGGGCCTGAAAATGTCAGAGACAAATCTCGAAAATTTGGACACGGCATTAGCCGAAGAAGGTGTGGTGGTTGAACCGACTGCACCGGCAGAACCGCAAATCGATGCGCAGGGGCGCGCTTACGCTACAGGCAAACGTAAAAACGCCATTGCACGCGTTTGGATTAAGCCTGGCAGCGGCGTTATCACAGTTAATGGTCGTGAAGAAACCACATATTTTGCGCGGCCAGTACTGCGCATGATCGTGCGTCAGCCGCTTGTGGTTGCGGCGCGCGATGGGCAATTCGATGTTGTCGTAACGGTCAGTGGTGGTGGCCTGTCTGGGCAGGCGGGTGCCGTGCGCCACGGATTATCCAAGGCGCTCACCTTTTATGAGCCGGCCTTGCGCGGCACGCTGAAATCCAGCGGTTTCCTGACACGCGACAGCCGCGTCGTAGAACGCAAAAAATATGGTCGCGCGAAAGCCCGTCGTAGCTTCCAGTTCTCAAAACGTTAGCTTCTTTACCCATCCGGAAAAGAAAAGGGGCTTTTCAGCCCCTTTTTTGTTATTAATGATCGGCTTACGTCGATTCATGGGAGAAAAAGATGACCGTTTCACTTCCCGGAACTTCAGTTAACATTCAGGAAATTCTTGATTTTCTGCCGCATCGCTACCCGTTTTTGTTGGTAGACCGAGTTGAGGAAATGCAGGGCGAGGAAACCGCTGTGGGTATAAAAAATGTTACCTATAGCGAACCTTGGTTCACCGGCCATTTTCCTAATCGTCCGGTATTTCCAGGCGTGCTAATCATTGAAGCGATTGCGCAAGTGTCCGCGATTTTGGTCATGCAAAACGCCAAATTGAGGGGCGAACCCATTATTGCCGACAAGATTTACTTCATGACGGCAGACAATGTGCGGTTTCGGCGGCCGGTTGTGCCCGGCGACCAGATGCGTATTCACGTCGAAAAAATCCGGCGACGCGGTTGGGCTTATAAGTTTCGCGGACACGTTTATGTCGGCGATGAACTTGCCGCCGAGGGTGAAATTATGGCTGTAAACCAGAGCGACGATTGAGGAAAAAATGGGCGTGTCACAAATCAAGGTCGCCATCATAGGCGCTTCCGGTTACACTGGTGCCGATGCCGTGCGGTTGCTGGCAGCCCATCCGCGCGCGCGCATTGCCGCGCTTACCGGAAATGCTCATGCCGGACTGGAACTGGCGGAAATATACCCGCAATTTGCCGATATTGACGTTCCGCCGCTGACGCGCGCCGAAGATTTAGACTGGACGGGCATTGACGCCGCGATTTGCGGCCTGCCGCACTCGACTGCGCAGGATGTGATAGCCAGAATTCCACGCCATGTGCGGATTATCGACATGTCGGCCGACTTCCGGTTGCGCGATGCGGAGGTTTACAAAGAGTGGTATGGGCGCACGCATGATGCGCCCGACCTTCTGGCAGATGCTGTTTACGGTCTCACCGAACATTATCGCGCGCAAATTACCTCAGCGCGCCTGGTGGCGTGCCCGGGCTGCTATCCGACCGCCGCGTTGACGCTTCTGCTGCCACTTGTGCAGGCTGGTTTAATTGAGACCGAAGATTTGATTATCGACGCCAAATCTGGCGTTACCGGTGCCGGTCGTAGCCTCAAGGAGCAAAATCTGTTCAGCGAGGTGGCCGAGGCCATGCATGCTTACGGTGTTGGGGCGCACCGGCATGCGCCTGAGATTGAACAAGAAGTGTCGCTGGTCGTAGGCCGCTCGGTGATGGTCAATTTCACGCCGCATCTGGTGCCGATGAACCGCGGTGAGTATTTGTCTGTTTATGCAAAATCGGCCAATGGTGCCAAGGCACAAGACATGCGCGCCTGTCTGCAAGCGCATTATTCCGATGCGCCATTTGTGCGGCTGGCGCACGAGGGTCTTGTGCCTGCCACGCGGCATGTTCGCGGGTCGAATTTGTGCGAATTGGCCGCATTTGACGACCGGTTGCCTGCGCGGGTTATTTTGTTCTCAGCGCTGGACAATTTGGTTAAGGGGTCGAGCGGACAGGCCGTTCAAAATTTGAACATTATGTTCGGTTTTGACGAAACAGAAGGACTACAACAACAACCGCTTTACCCCTAAGCGCCCGCGACCGTATGCAGCCTTTAATTGGCCGCAATTCGGTGGCATAGACGGGAAACTAAAGAGGCAAGAGAAGACCGATGGCACAAGACTTTCAGCGTATTCAGCGTCTGCCGCCTTATGTGTTTGAACAAGTCAACAAACTGAAAGCGCAGGCGCGCGCGCAAGGCAAAGATATTATCGACTTCGGCATGGGCAATCCGGATTTGCCGACGCCGGACCATATTGTTGAAAAGCTGGTCGAGACTGTTCGCAATCCGCGCACCCACCGGTATTCGGCCTCAAAAGGCATTCCCGGTCTCCGCAGGGCACAGGCAAGCTATTATGAACGGCGTTTCGGCGTGAAACTGAATCCTGAAACGGAGGTCATTGCCACGCTGGGGTCTAAAGAGGGGTTTGCAAATATGGCGCAGGCCATCACCGATCCGGGCGATGTGATCCTTGTACCGAACCCGACTTATCCGATCCACGCGTTCGGTTTCATTATATCCGGTGCAACTATTCGGCATCTGCCACTGGAAGAGGGCGGTGATTTTTTTGCCGTTCTAGACCGCGCTGTTGCTAACAGCCATCCGACTCCGAAGGCGCTGGTGCTAAATTTCCCTGCCAATCCGACGGCGGAAGTGGTGGATTTGGCATTTTATAAAGAAGCGGTCGCTTATGCAAAAAAGCACGATATTATCCTTTTGTCTGACCTGGCCTATTCCGAAATTTATTTCGATGACAATGCGCCGCCGCCCTCAATCTTGCAAATAGACGGCGCGAAAGACGTTGCGGTTGAGTTTACTTCGCTGTCGAAAACATTTTCCATGCCTGGCTGGCGCATGGGTTTTGCTGTCGGCAATGAGCGGCTTATCGGGGCGTTGACGCGGATTAAATCCTATCTCGATTATGGTGCTTTTACACCAATACAGGTGGCCGCTTCCGCGGCTTTGGATAGTCCGGAAGAAGTAATTCGAAATATACGGAATGTGTATAAGGAGCGGCGTGACGTTCTGATTGACGTTTTTTCGCGTGCCGGATGGGATGTGCCATCGCCGCAAGCCACCATGTTCGCCTGGGCGCGCATTCCATCATTGTTTGAAGGCATGACCTCTCTTGAATTTTCTTCATTGCTATTGCGGGGAGCAGATATTGCGGTGTCGCCAGGTATTGGATTTGGCGAGTACGGCGATAACCATGTGCGCATTGCATTGGTTGAAAACGAGCAGCGCACCCGTCAAGCAGGTAGAAACCTGCGGCGGTTTATGGAAGAGCATTCGGAAAAACGGAAGACCGCATGAATGGGTCGCTGCGGATAGGTTTGGCGGGTCTGGGAACGGTCGGTATCGAGGTGGCCAGTCGGTTGTTACACGGGGCGGTGCCCGGTGTGACGCTGACGGCTGTCTGTGCCCGTGACAGGGCGCGCGACCGCGGAGTTGATTTGTCAGTGGTGCGTTGGGTTGATCATCCGGTTGAACTCGCTGCGGCCGGCGATGTTGACCTTGTTGTCGAACTGATTGGCGGCACGAATGATCCGGCTGCGGCTCTGATTGACTCTGCTCTGGAGGCGGGTAAGTCGGTGGTCACGGCCAATAAGGCGTTATTGGCTGAACGCGCCATGCAACTGGCCGTGGTCTGCGAGGCAAGCGGCGCGTCATTGGCCTATGAAGCAGCGGTGGCCGGCGGCATTCCGGTTATCAAAACACTGCGCGAAGCACTGGCCGGCAATAAAATGAACCGCATCAGCGGTATTTTAAACGGCACGTGTAATTTCATATTGAGCCAGATGGAAAACGAAGGCGTATCATTTGAAAAGGCATTAAAAGATGCCCAGAAACTTGGCTTTGCGGAGGCCGAGCCCGATCTGGACATTAGCGGCATGGATGCCGCACAGAAGCTGGCACTATTGGCGGGGTTGGCCTTTGGTGTTCAGCCCGATGTATCGCAAATATCCATTACCGGCATTGAAGCAATAACTGATCAGGACATTTCCTTTGCCGAAGAGTTCGACAGTGTCATCCGCCTGATTGCGATTGCCGGGGAAACCTCAAACGGGCTGGTGCAATGCGTGGCGCCAATGCTGGTCGAGCGCACGCATGCGCTGGCGCAGGTCAAAAATGAACTGAACGCCGTTGCGATTGAGGCAAGCCCCATCGGACAATTGTTTTTGCAAGGGCCGGGAGCTGGCGGCGGGGCGACAGCCTCTGCGGTGCTGTCGGATATTGCAGATTTGGCACAAGGTTTCGGGCGGCCCGTTTTCGGTGCCGATGCGCTGAACATGCAAGCCGTGAAAGCGGCCGACTTGCCGCCACAGGCTTGGTATTTGCGCCTCGCACTGGCCGATGAGCCGGGCAGCATGGCATCCGTTACCCAAGTTTTGGCCGAAAGCGGCGTTTCAATTGAGGAAGTTGTGCAAAGATCGCGCAATGCGGGTGACACATATCTCCCTGTAGTGTTTATTACGCACAAGGTTGATGCGGCTCACCTACGGGCGGCTTTGAGTAGCCTTGCCCAGCAGGACAATATCCCTAATCAGGTTCTGGCTTTGCCTGTTTTCGAGCCATAATAAATAAGATGGGTGCAAATAGGAGAGGTTATGAGTAAATCCAAAGGCATTAACCGAGTTTTGACACTGGAACTGGCACGCGTGACCGAGCGGGCGGCGGTTGCGGCGGCGGGCTTGATCGGTCGCGGCGATGAGAAAGCGGCAGACCAGGCCGCGGTTGATGCCATGCGTCGAGAATTGAACTCCCTGGAGATTGACGGGGAGGTTGTCATTGGCGAGGGCGAGCGTGACGAAGCACCAATGCTCTATATCGGCGAAAAAGTCGGCAAGGGAAAAGGCCCGAAGGTCGATATTGCGCTCGACCCTCTGGAGGGCACAACTCTGACTGCTAAGGGCATGCCAAACGCATTGGCAGTGGTTGCCATGGCAGAGGCCGGAAGCCTGCTAAATGCGCCCGATGCCTATATGGATAAAATTGCACTGGGCGGCAATTATCCGGACGACATTGTTGATCTGGATGCAACGCCGGAAGAAAATGTGAAAGCGGTTGCTACTGTAAAGGGTGTAGGCGTTGAATTGATTAATGTTTGTATTCTCGACCGACCGCGACACGCCGCCATGATCGCGCGAGTGCGTGAGTGCGGTGCGCGCGTCACGCTCATCACCGACGGCGACATAGCAGGCGTTATTCACACAACAGATCCCTCGACTGGCATTGATCTTTATATGGGTACGGGCGGGGCTCCCGAGGGCGTTCTGGCCGCCGCCGCATTGCGCTGCACTGGCGGCCAGATGCAGGGGCGGCTGGTGCTCAATGGCGATGACCAGAAGGAGCGTGCCCGCAAAATGGGAATTACCGATTTCGACCGCAAATACAAAGTCGATGAAATGGCAAAGGGCGATGTCGTTCTGTCTGCCACGGGCGTTACATCGGGGTCAATGCTTTCGGGTATATCGCATCAAAATGGCGTTATCTGGACAGAAACCCTGCTCATGCGCTCATTGACTGGCACTATTCGCTGGATTAAAGCGTGCCACGCCAACAGGGATAAATTCCACCTGAATGATTGAGGCAACAGACCAGACAGCTTTGGGGGTTTCGCGTTCGGCGGCCGGGCAGGTCTGGAAGTTTCGTCCAAGCGATGATCGTCTCGTGCTGGCAATGTGCCAGCGTCACACCATACCGGATATTTTAGCGCGCGTGCTGGTGGCCCGCGGCGTAGCACTGGAAGAAGTGCCGGCCTATCTGGAGCCGCGACTGCGCGACCTCCTGCCTGATCCGTCATGTCTGACCGATATGGACAAGGCGGCCGAGCGTCTGGCACTTGCGGTTGAGCATGATGAGAACATAGCCGTCTTCGGAGATTATGACGTAGACGGGGCAACGTCGTCAGCCGTTCTGTCACGATATTTTGCGGCGCTGGGAAAGCACTTGCGGGTTTATATTCCCGACCGCCAGAAAGAAGGCTACGGGCCGAATATTGACGCGTTCCGCCAATTGCAAGATGAGGGGAATAATCTCATTGTGACCGTCGATTGCGGCACCATGGCCCATGACACGCTGGCCGCGGCACATGCGTCGGGTATTGAAGTGATTGTCGCCGACCATCACCAAACTGGCGGCGGTCTGCCGACGTGTTTTGCACTGGTCAATCCGCGCCGCGCTGATGACACAAGCGGCTTGGGCGATCTCGCCGCAGTTGGGGTCACGTTTTTGCTGGTCGTTGCGGTGAACAGGTGCCTGCGCCGGAGTGGATATTTCGATAGGCGCGCCGAACCCGATGTGCTGGGCCTGCTGGACATAGTGGCGCTGGGCACGGTGTGTGACGTTGTGCCATTGCGGGGGCTCAACCGCGCACTGGTACGCCAGGGCGTAGCGGTGGCCGCGCAAACCAACAATGAAGGCATTCGGGCCCTGGCGCGTGTGTCGCGCGCAAGCCAACAATTGGGCGCATATGAATTTGGCTTTCAGTTGGGTCCGCGCCTCAACGCAGGAGGCCGCGTTGGAGAGGCCTCGCTGGGGGCACGTTTGCTGTCGACCGAAAGCAGCGAGGAAGCCAGTGGGTTTGCCATGCGGCTTGACGATCTGAACGCCGAGCGGCGTGCCATTGAAGCCGAAGTTTTGTCCGAAGCCATGCATGATGCAGAGAATAAAATTGCCGCGCACAATGCGCCGCCGCCTTATTTTTTGGTCGCGCGGGCGGGGTGGCACCCGGGTGTTATCGGCATCGTTGCCGGACGGGTGAAGGATAGATTTAAACGGCCGAGTTTTGTAATCGCGCTTGACAAGGACGGCCTTGGTAAAGGATCGGCACGCTCGATTACGGGCATTGATATCGGCCGCCTGATTGCCGGTGCAGTGGATCTCGGCCTTATCGAAGCCGGGGGCGGGCATGCCATGGCCGCTGGGCTGACTTTGCGTGCAGAGCAAATGGCGGGGTTTGAAGCTTATTTGTCTCAAGAGCTGGGCGCATTTGCGTTGGATGGCCCTCGCGACCTTTGGCTTGATGCCACTTTGTCGCCGGCAGCGGTCAATACTGACCTTTTTGAACTGATTCAAAAGGCCGGTCCCTTTGGAGCAGGCAATGCCGAGCCGCGTTTTGTTTTTCCTGCGGTTAGGGTTTTGCAATCCGCTATCGTGGGTGACGGCCACGTGCGCTGTATTCTTGCCGGTCGCGAAGGCGGGCGGCTGAAAGCCATTGCGTTTTCGAGTGTGCCCGAGAGCGTGCGCGCGCTTCTTACCAAGCAGCCATCGCTATGTCATATCGCCGGTTTTTTGCGCGCCGATAACTGGAATGGACGCAATGATGTGCAACTGATGGTGCATGATGCCGCATATGCTGACAGTGCTTGAAATCCGCTGAAAATGTGAGTATATCAAACCTTTCTAAAGCCATAGAGCGCCCTTCGTCTATCGGTTAGGACGCCAGGTTTTCAACCTGGAAAGAGGGGTTCGATTCCCCTAGGGCGTGCCATGGCTTTTTGGACTTTTCAGATTTATTACCTGTTTTATTGCCCGATTTACTGCGTTGATTGGTAGACGATGTCGTCGCCGGCCCACATTGCTTCAATGAACTGGTCGCGTCCCGAACGATATCGATAATATTTGTATTTCAGCGGGCTTTTCAGATAATAGTCCTGATGATAGGCCTCTGCGAGGTAAAATTCCGATGCCGGTTCAATGGAAGTTGCTATCGGCGTGTCGAATTTTCCTGAAGTATCAAGAGCCTTCGCGCCACCTTCGGCCAGCCGTCGCTGTTCGGCATCCACATAGTAGATCGCCGAACCGTACTGGCGACCCCGATCGACAAAACTACCAGTCGCGTCTGACGGATCATGCATACGCCAAAATGCACTCAGAAGTTGTTGATAGCTGACCCGGGCGGGGTCGAAAACGACTTTTACGGTTTCGCGATGCTGGGTTCTGCCCGAAGCGACTTCATTATAGGACGGGTTGGCTTTTTCGCCGCCCATGAAACCGGAAATAACTTCGAAAACGCCGTCAATTTTTTCAAAATCGGTCTCGGTGCACCAAAAGCACCCGCCCGCGAAATAGGCTGTGCGGTGATTAGGCTCGGCGAGTGCTAGGCTGTTTGTTAGGATGAAGGAAACAAGGCTGAAAAGAGCGATGCATGAAGGTGTATTTTTTTGTTTGTTTTTCATGTTTGTCTTATGCCGGAGGTTTAAGGCTTTTTTGTGGCCGATGGAAAAATCGGTGTCCATGTGCGGGCACGCTCTTTGCCGGCCAGCCATGTTTCTCTATCTAGTCGGGCCTCAAGCGCGTCAATCGCGCCTTGCGCTAGAACCGACGCGCCCAGGTTCAAGCGTGTCGGATTGGTCAGGTATAAATGCGCCCATTTTGCTGCCTCGACGGGATCACGGTCCGGGCCCAGATTGGCGGCGTACAGCGCAACCAGAATGCCTTGCGCTTTGAAGCCGCCGCTTTGCGCGGCGGTCAAAATCCATGTCAATCCGCTTTGGAAAGTGTCCTTGGCAAAAATCATGTCGCGCGCCGGCGGCGCGGAGCGATCTTCAGGCATGCCTGCCAGCGTCAGCAGGCATTCTCCAAGCGCCGTTTGCGCTTCCTCATAGCCAAGCCCCAGCGCGGCAATCGGATGAAGTTTAGCTGTCGCCGCTTCACAATTTCCTTCATATTTCAGAATGAAGCCGTCCCAATACGGGTCGAGGCGCATTTCGCGTTCGACGCGGCGTTGGCGCAGTTCATCGCTGATTTGCCGGTCGCTCACTTGGGCCAGCGCGTCCATCGGCCCTGCCAGCAGCAGACAAATGACTGCCCAGTTCTTCAACTGGGTTACCACGCGCCAGTATTTTCCATGGAGACCCATGGTTCGGCTGCCGGAAGCGGTTCACCGGCCTGTAAAAGCTCAATTGACACATTGTCGGGCGAGCGTACAAAGGCCATGCGCCCGTCGCGCGGTGGCCGGTTGATGACAATGCCGGCATCGGAGAGTTTTTGGCAGGTGGCGTAAATATCCTCGACTTCATAGGCGAGGTGGCCAAAATTGCGGCCTTCCCCAAGCGTTTCCGGGTCCCAATTATGGGTCAGCTCGATTTGTGCATCGGGTTGGCCGGGCGGGGCTAGAAACACCAGCGTGAAGCGGCCCTCTTCAATATCGAAGCGCCCCATATTTTCGAGCCCCAAATGGGTGCAGTAAAACTTCAAAGACCGATCGAGATCGGTGACACGCACCATTGTGTGCAGATATTTCATGGCAGACGCTCCCCAGATAACAATTAAGGAAATTTGCCACACTATTTGACATTTGACTACACGGCCGAGTGCTTGCACTCTCATTCGTATTACAATTAGTGATATTTTGGCCATGCATTACGACATTGAATTCAAATCCCAAAACGATACCTGCGCCGGACGATTATATGTGCCGGACGGAGAACGCCGCGCGCGCGCGATTGTTCTTGCCCATGGCCTGTGCGGCACGGCCGACAGCGGCCTTTATGAAATGGCGGATGGCTTTGCCCAAAACGGCTTTCATGCGTTGGTCTTCGACTATCGAAATTTCGGCAAAAGCGGAGGCAATAAACGCCAGCACATTTCCGTTCCGATGCAGCGTGAAGATTGGCAAGCTGCGTTGGAATGTATTAGCGGTCTTGAAAATATTGATCCTGACCGTGTAGGGCTTTGGGGGTTTTCATTTTCGGGCGGGCATGTGCTGTACGCGGCTTGTGACAACGCGTGCGTGCGTGCAGTGGTCTCGCAAGCACCGGTCATGGACGCGCATTTGTCTTTCGTACTGGGTGATTTGTGGCGCGGTGAAAAAGCTACTTCGGCCTTGCACAAGCAGATTTCCGGTAATCTTTTGCGTTTCATGACCGGACGAAAAACCGGATTTATCCCGGCTGTGCCGGAGGGTAACACCTATCCGGTCTTGCTTAATGCCCCCGAAGCGCCTGAATATTTGGCAATTGCCGGGCCGAGCTTTGAAAACCGCATCTCGGTAGACAGTTTTTTGTCCGGCAAACTGGAGAAAAACAATCCGACTGAATTAGCCGATATTCTGATTACGCCAACCCTCATTCAGGTCGGTACAAAAGACGAAATATCGCCACAAGAGCCGATAAACACTTTTGTTCGGCGTACCGGCCCAGTTGTAACCGCATCTTCTTATAAGTGCGGGCATTTCGGCATGTTGCGCGGCCAGCTTCGTCGCCGCGCAATCGCTGAAGCCGCCGCCCATTTTGACAGGTTCTTATAAACATGGATGTAACCCTGCGGCAATGGGTGGACCAAGCCGAGCGCGTGGTGGTTTTTACCGGTGCGGGAATGAGCACGGAAAGCGGCATTCCGGATTTTCGCAGTCCAGGCGGGGTGTGGACGCGCATGCAGCCGATTATGTTTCAGGATTTTATTGCCAGCGAAGAAATGCGAATTGAGGCCTGGCGGCGCAAAATTGCTGTTGATTCCGAGATTGGCGGAGCCCAACCCAATAAGGGCCACAAAGCCCTCGCGCAACTTGTGGCGCAAGGTAAAATTACGCATGTGATTACGCAGAATATCGACAATTTGCATCAACAGTCGGGCGTTGACGCGGCAAAAATCATTGAACTGCACGGTAATGGAACATATGCGACTTGTCTGGATTGTGGTTTGCGCCACGAACTGGAACAGGTCAAACAGGCATTTATCGCCGCAGGTGAAAAAACCGCACCCGGCTGTCAGGATTGCGGTGGCTGGGTGAAATCGGCGACGATTTCATTCGGCCAAGCTATGCCGGAATCTGAAATGCGGCGCGCTGAGTCTGCTACTCTGGGATGTGATCTTTTCATCGCTATCGGGTCGTCTTTACAGGTTATGCCTGCGGCGGGGTTCCCAGTTCTAGCGCGGCATAATGGTGCGCGGCTTGTCATCATTAACCGTGAACCGACAGATTTGGACGAAGCTGCCGACCTCGTTCTTAACGCCGAAATAGGAGAGGTATTGTCTAACCTTGTTGGATTAAATAGCTGATACTAACGGAACACGACAAAGCGATGTCCGAAAAAACGGGCATTACGCCGGATACTTCAGATACGGAAAAAATTGGCTGCGTTGCGCAGGGGTTGTTCAACGCCTCGGCTTGTGGCAGTGATGGCGCATGTTAGAACACGGTTCAAATGCGAAATCAGATATTGATTTTGATACTAACGCGCCCGAACCCTTTAGGTTGAGCGTTCGGCGTGGGCCTTTCACCACGCATAATGGCCCCTGGTATCATTGGGCAGATGGTGAAAGTTTCCGGCAGGGCGTCAGATTGCAAACTCGCCATTGCAATAGCCGAGATATTTGTCATGGAGGGTTTTTGTGTGCGCTGGCTGATGGTTTGGCGGCGACTGCAGTGTTCCGCAATTTGAAGCGCAGTTCGGTCACCATGAAGCTCAACACGGAATTTTTGGGTTCGGCGCGCGCAGGAGATTGGTTGCAGGGGACAGGTTGGCTGGTACGGGCGACACGCCGCATGGCTTTTGTCGAGGTGCGCGGTTGGGTTGGCGAAGATGTCCATATGCCCGAGGCAGACTTCGTGTTCACTGCCAGTGGCGTTTTTCGCCTGTTTGATCCCGTAGATTAAGTGCGTCGAATATTCTTGTTTCTGCGTGCTTGAAACACGCTTCATTTCATTGTATCGCTAGCTCCATCGGGGCATGGCGCAGTCTGGTAGCGCACCTGGTTTGGGACCAGGGGGTCGCAAGTTCGAATCTTGCTGCCCCGACCAAGCTTCAATAATGTTTGGAACATGCTAAACTAGTTATTAATCCCTCATTCAGTTCATAAGCGACCAATTGTGAATAGCTTCAATCCTAACTTTAGAACCCTAATGGGCCCTGGTCCATCGAACATCGATCCGCGCGTGTTACAAGCGATGGCTCGACCGATTATTGGGCATCTCGATCCTCAATTTATTGAGTTGATGGATGATATAAAGGATCTGCTGCGCTACGCTTTTCAAACTGAAAACCCTCTGACTTTCCCTATATCGGCTCCCGGCTCTGCTGGTATGGAGACTTGTTTTGCCAACTTGGTGGAACAGGGTGACAAAGTGCTCGTGTGTGTTAACGGTGTTTTTGGCGGGCGGATGAAGGAAAATGTTATACGTTGCGGTGGAGAAGCAATTATTGTTGAAGACGAGTGGGGCGCGCCAGTTTCTAGTGACAAGGTGGAAGCTGCCTTGCAGGCCCATCCTGATATTAATATTCTTGCATTTGTCCATGCTGAAACTTCAACTGGCGTGTGTTCCGACGCCGCCACTCTTGCCGGAATCGCAAAAAAATATGGCTGCCTTACCATCATGGATTGCGTGACTTCATTAGCCGGCATTCCAGTTTTAATTGACGAGTGGGGCATCGATGCCGCTTACTCCGGCTCGCAGAAGTGTCTCTCATGTCCGCCTGGTCTTTCGCCAATCACCTTTTCGCCGCGCGCTACGGATGTAGTTAGAAAACGTAAGACAAAAGTACAGAGTTGGTTTTTAGATCTGTCTTTGGTTATGGATTACTGGTCCGGAGAAGGCGCACGCTCTTACCACCATACTGCTCCCATCAATTCGATGTATGCACTTCATGAGAGCCTACTGCTTTTAAAAGACGAAGGCTTGAAAAATTCATGGGCGCGACATGAAACCCAGCATAAATTTTTAAAAATTGGTCTGGAAAACCTTGGTTTATCCCTTTTAGTTGATGAACGTTTCCGCCTACCGCAAATGAATTCAGTGGTTATTCCGGGCCCCTTAAGAGAGCGAGAAGGCGATATTCGCAAGGCTCTTTTGAGTAAGCATAATTTAGAAATAGGTGCCGGCCTCGGCGATTTGGCTGGTAAAATATGGCGCATAGGCTTAATGGGCTTCGGTGCGTCGGAGAAAAATGTAGAAACTTGTATAGCAGCTTTGCAAAGCATGCTGCACGCTGGGCTTTCATCAGTTTCATAGCTGAGGGGCAAGCCGAGACAGGTTATAAAAAATAAAACACAATCAACATTATCTATCGACGGCTGACCGGAGGTAGTCGGGTGACTACCTGTTCGTGGGTGAGCGGAGTCTTGATTATCATCTAGTGATAGTGCTTTTCTATTATCCACCTAAAATCAAACTGGAGCTCTCAACATGACCCGCTTAGCCATCATCTTTTCAATGCTGTTTGCTACGTCAGCTTGGGCCGGAGAAGTTGACGGCAATTCATTTTTAACTGCACGCGCTGAATGCATAGACAGTAAGACTTCATTGACCGCAAAAACCGAAATAGTTTCAAAACATTTTGATGCTGAACTTTCCGAAAATTTTTATCCAGATTTTTTTGTAAAAAGCATTGATGAAAGAAAATTTGAGTGGAGAACAGTCAGAGATGCCTATCTTGCTCGTACTCCAGGTGATGGTTATTGGAGATCGAACCTAATAATTGAGTCAACCAAGGCCAGAAAAGCTGCCGAGAAATATATTTCAGAAAAATTCTTCACGCCAAATTTTTTAGAACAGAACGTTCCAGAAGTTTATCGCGTGTTTCAAGAGGGTGGCTGGGGAAGTGCTCAGGCCGATAGGATCTCTCTATTTGATATTTGGAACTCCTATGTGCTTTCAAAAGAAGAAGAGTGGAATGAAGCCTGGTTTGAAGCGGGCCTGCCGGATTTAGCGGAATATGAATTAAATGACGCGCAAATGAAAAAGGTCCCACATGACAAGTTTTATCTGCAGGACCTTGCGGCTTTTAATGAAATGAAATCGCACATGTCACTGCTTGTTGGAAGTTCCAGCAATCATTTAGTCTCTGAAAACGAGAATGCTGTAAGTTCAGAGCAGGGAGCTTGTCTAGAATGACAGACCAATACGCGAGCTGTAGCATCGGATTAGGAAACGAAATACCCATGGACGACAAAAAAAAGCAAATCCAAAATCTTTTATCGGCACCTCTTGTTGCATGGCCGACAGTCATCATTTTTGGGCTATGCATAAGCCTAATTTTTACAACCTCACATTTGGCTATTATCGATGAATTGTCGCTAAGTTTCGCCACGATCATTAATGGCATAACAATATATTTTTTGTTCTCTGCTGTTCATGACTCCGCACACTTTGCGATTTCGCGTGTGCATTGGTTCAACAATCTGTTTGGGCATGTTGGCATGCTTTTTTTTGGCCCGCTTGCTCCACTAGACCTTGCTCGTTGGATTCATAACCAGCACCATCGCCACACCAATGAGCCGCATCTTGATCCGGACTTCTACGCTCACAAAATCGATATTTTTACTCCAGTCCGGTGGTGTTTTTTTGACTATTATTATACGAGCTTTTTTCTTAAACAGGCCGGATCCGTAAGGCGGAAATTTTTGCCTCGTCTCATATTGCAATTAACATTTATAATTTCCGTTATTGCAGTTAGTTTTTATGCGCAAAGTTTCTTAGAGTTATTGTTCCTGTGGATTTTGCCTACGCGAGTGAGTTCGTTTCTATTTGTATTAGTATTTAGCTATCTACCACACGTGCCATTTTTGGCTACTGCGGCACAAAACAAATATCAGGCATCTAGTAATCGTGAGGGCTTCGAGTGGTTATTTACGCCGCTTATGACTTTTCAAAACTATCACCTAGTTCACCACCTATACCCTAGGGCCCCGTTTTATAGAATGAAGAGGCTTTGGAATTTAAACCTAGATGAACATCTATCCAACGGCCCTCTGATTATGAGAAATTTTTCGCTAATACCTCAGCCGAATAATGCTGAAACCCTAGGATCGGCAGTAGCAACCGGGACGGTCGATAAAAAATAAAAAAGAGAATAAAACAGGGTCATAAAGCAAGTTATTGTTGTTAAATAGTAAAAACAGCTTAAAGCGGTTCTGCTCCGACCATTGTTGACTGTTGTCCGTTTTGTCTGTTGACCCCAGTAAGCAACCATTTTTGCAAAAGTCTGCGGCCCACAGCACATTTATCGAGTGGGCTGGAGTAGACAAAATCAACAAAAATTAAACAGAGGTTTTGGCAATCAACGCTACCTATCAACAGCTGTCCGCAGGTAGTCTGGCAACAGATTTATGTAATTTTTTTATCTAGTAAAAGACATTCTTTACGTTAGCTTTACTTAGATTAATGGTAGATGAAATTTATTTTATTTAATTGGAGGTTGAAAATTGTTTATAGCCATGAACCGCTTTAAAATCATACCTGGTAAGGAAGACGTTTTTGAAAGTATCTGGAAGGAACGGGATAGCCATTTGGAAGGTGTCACCGGCTTTAAGAGCTTTCATTTGATAAAGGGTAAAAAAGAAAGCGAATTCACACTTTACGCTTCCCATAGTACGTGGGCGTCAGAGTCGGCATTTTTGGACTGGACTAAATCTGAGGCTTTCAGGAGGGCGCACAGTGGTGCTGGTGAACACAACGATATCTATTTAGGGCACCCTGTGTTTGAAGGCTTTGAGGTCATAATCTAAAATGGAGTGGAACAGTTCCTGCTCGGGTTCGTCAGACTCCGAAAACCTCAAAAATCTATATGGGAGATGAGTTTTTGAACTCTAAAATAAGAAATATGATTGGGCACTCTGCCGTTGTTATCTTCATCGCACTTTTGGCGGGGTGGGGTTTGGCAATGAGTTTAATCGGAGGTTTTGAAATTTTCCCGGGTTATATATTGCCCTTTGAGATGCCCGGAGACCCGTCAGCATGGGCGCGTGCTCACACTGGTGGGCTTCTAAACGGTTTGTTGGTACTTGCTTTCGCCTGGGTTTTGTCCAGTTTGAATTTGGACGAAAAAAAAAGTTTCCATATTTGGTGGATGATCGTTGGCACCGCCTACGCAAATACTGTTTTTTATTGGGCAGGAATTTTGGCGCCTAATAGGGCTATTACGGCAGGGTCCAACCGCCTTGGCGAAGCAAGTTTGGCAGGCTTGGTTGGCTTTTTACCCGCCGCAGTGTTCGCGCTGGTATTGATGGCAGCCATGGTAATCGTCGCAAGGGCAGCTTTTTCTAAAGATAATTGATTTAAGCGAGAGAATGAAATTGGAAACCGATTATTTGGTTGTTGGGGCTGGGGCTATGGGTATGGCGTTCGCTGACACAATAATAAAAGAACAGCCGAATTCAAATATTACTCTGGTTGACCAAAGACCGGCCCCAGGCGGTCATTGGTTAGACGCTTATCCTTATGTGAGGCTTCATCAGCCAGCTTCGTTCTATGGGGTAAACTCGGAGAGACTCCAAACGAGCAGCGGCGATCTTTCATCAAAGCAAGAAATATTGGCTTATTATTCTAGAGTTCTTCACGGGATGGAAAATGCCGGCCAAGTGCGATTTTTCGGGATGATGGAGCACACTAATAACGGAGAGGTACGATCAATCAATGATCATAATAAAAAAATTAAATTCAAAATAAAAAAACGTCTGGTGGACTCTACGTATATGCAGGTCGAGGTGCCATCCACAACCCGACCTAACTTTGAGGTCTCCAATCATGTGAATTTGGTTCCACCCAATTATTTGTTTTCGCTTAGAGCTAGCTACGAAAGATACAATATTATAGGTGCCGGTAAGACTGCCTTGGATGCAATTTGCTTCCTGGTAGATAGCGGTGTGCCAAAAGAAAAAATTTATTGGTTTGTGTCTCAGGATAGCTGGTTTTGGAACCGTGAAATTGTCCAACCGCCTCTGGTTGGCAAAGCTTTTTTGGCTCTTTTAAATGCTGTTAATAAGAATAAGTTGGCCAATGAAGCATTTCTGGATCTTGAAAAAATCGGACATGTTTTTCGACTGGACAAAGAAATCAGGCCGACAAAATGGAAATGTGCAACTATCAGCAAGAAGGAGCTTGAGACGGTAAGAAAAATTAAAAACGTGATCAGAAAGGGCAGAGTAAAAAAAGTAAGTAAAAACAATATTTTTCTAGAACGCGGTAAAGAACGAAATACGGAAATGTCGATAACTGTAGATTGTTCGGCCTGTGGCCTGGCTTCAAGACCAGAGAAGAAAATTTTTTCCGAAAACGCCATTGTTCTGCAATCGACAATGATGTGTCAGCAAGTATTCAGTGCTTCAATAATTGCAAAAATTGAGTCATTGAGTTTAGGGGTTAGTGAAAAAAATGCCTTGGTCAGTCCAGTGGCGCATCCAGAGGTTGTAGACGATTTGCCCGCATGCTTATTCCAAAGCTTCAAAAATTTAGAACAGGTGAATAGGAAATTTCCTGTGTGGATGCGAACGGCTAGGCTTAATGGCGCTGGCCAACAAAGCTTAATTTCCTACCTTGCTGACGGGGTAAAAGTTCTAAAACAAATTCGCAAAGCAAATCTTTGATTATTGTTTGATCGAGGCTTTCACCACGTTCCTGTGTCCCCGCCCGTTTGCTTAGCCCTCTGACATAAAACCAGCAGAACGTATATCGTCTTCACTGATGCGATGAATGCCCTGCCTGTAATTTTTTGCGTTTAGAACATAAAAAGCGGCGTTCATCTCATTGGCGACGCTGCTATCACGTGTTTTTAGTAGCTTGGCCGGGCTACCGGCAACAATGGAATTATCGGGAAAGTCGCTGCCTTCAGTAACGATTGAATGCCCGGCGACAATGCAGTTGTTGCCGATGACTGCGCCATCCATAATTGTTGAATTAATTCCAACCAAGCATTTATCGCCGAGTTTGCAGCCGTGCAGTGTAGCGTGATGAGTAATTGAGCAATAATTGCCGATAATTGTGGGGGTCGTTGCGCCGACATGGATCATCACGAAATCTTGAATATTGGTTCGGGCGCCGATCTCTATGTGAAACATTTCTGCGCGCATAACGGCGTTCGGCCAGATCGAACTTTCTCTACCCACCGAAATATTACCGAACAAAAGTGCGCTTTCATGTACCCAAGCGGTTTCATCGATTTGTATAGTGTCTTTTTTTGATGACATCGGTTTTCCTCGCTACTTTGTATTCAACGGTTATATAAAAGCCCTATGATTCCAGAAATGCCAATGGTCGATAAATGCCGCAAGTGATTTACGTCGGCCTTAGGTAGGTGAGGGGATTTGTTCGGCCAGCTTCATCAAATTACCAACCGCTTTTGGGGCGGTGTCGCGCATTCGCATCAGTATATCCATTTTCTCTTTGTCATTCGGGGTAACCCCGCTTGTTAATTTGGTGAACCCATCAAGGCGATTATTGCGAATCCATTCGCGCAAAGGTTTGTCTTGCGACCAATTAAACTGGTTCATCATTGCCGCCAGGGTCATTGGTACGAAATCCTCAGCTGAATTGGGCAGGGGCACAACGCTGCACAGCAAGTTTTTTTGTTCGTCGTCGCTGTAATGAGCTTCGACATAGGCAATCATTGAGCCGCTGAACACTGGCATGAAGCTACGGATGGTTTGAGGCGTAATTACATTGGCTTCAAAGACAGGCTTGGGCCTCATCTGCGGCATGGTGCGCGACAGGCTTGCCGAGCAATCGACATGCACAATGTCAGGGCTGGTCTCCAATACGCCATCATCGAGAATGATTTTATCAACTTCCAATGCCGATACGCGCCCTTTACGAATGATTTGTTTAATGCCCCGTAGCGCTTCCAGTTCAGGTTGGCTGATTGTTGCGGCATGAAACATAGTCGGCCGTATGGTTTCGTCAAACCTTACCACGCATCCGGCTGCCTCGAGACGATCATACATATCATTAATGTCCTTGGCTGCTGATAAAGCTTCTAACTGTTTGGCCTGATTGCCGAAAGTTTCGCTGAAGAACTCTTCTGAGTTTTGTGCAAACTCGCGGGGCAACATCCAGGAATCCCGCGGCATGATCCAGCGTATTGCATCTGGGTTTACGCCAGTTTGCAACAGCCACAGGCAGGCATCCATGCCTGTTTTGCCAGACCCAATAACAACATATCCTTGTGGCGGAGATTTCAACATCGGCAAATCATTGAGCGGCATGAAATTGACGCCTTGCGCTATGCTAAAGGCGGGCGTGTGCTCGGCTGGTACATCAACTGTCAAGCGTGTTGCGTCTACCAGTTTTTTGAAATGAACTTTGGTTTCCTGACCTCCAGTGAGAGAGGTGAAAATCCCGTCACCTTTGTAATCGGACATCGGAAAATAACGTACGCGTCCACTCGGCATTAACGTTTGTTGCATCACATCGTCAAAATAGGAACTGACTTCTGAACCCGAAGCGAGGTCATAAAGTCCTTTATTCAAACCGACCTTATCTTTTTCAAATCGGCTCAATTCGCGCGATGCGACGCCAAAAAATGATGATGGCTGATGTAGACGCACAAAAGGATAGGCAACATTCCAGTGGCCTCCAGGTTTGGCGTGGCGGTCTACAATCACCATGTCGGCTTTTGTTTCAACTAGCAACGTGTCTGCGAAAGCCATACCCATCGCGCCGCAGCCGACAATCAAATAATCGGTTTTAAGTTCAGTCATGCCTATCTCACATTCTTCAGTTGATATAGGATTCAAGATCTGAAAGTCAGCGGATTTCCTAATTCTTTTTCATTTTGCTTTTTTTGATCTGAGAAATTAGTTGGAAATGTAAAACTTACGGTTGAGTAAGCTCTATTAAATTACTAATAAACTGATAGAAAATTTTTAAATCTTTCTGCTGTAAGTAAAATATTGAACATTTTTTTGACTCTTGCATTTCATTGGAGAATGCTGAGATCATAGAATCCTAATGTCACCTAGTTTGGGATCTTTTCGATGCGCAGATATATCAAATTAAGAGTTCTTGACTGGCGCATTTCTTCGAATATTTCTCTCGTCTGCCTATTGCTATTCGTTTCAATGGTGACGCCTATTAAAGCGCTGGCTCAGGCTTCAAGGCCTAACATAGTTCTGGTTCTGATGGACAACTTTGGTTGGGGTGAACTAGGCAGCTACGGAGGTGGGGTCATAAGAGGGGCAGCAACACCCCGCCTCGACAAATTAGCTCGAGAGGGCATGCGCTTGCTGAACTTTAATGTCGAAGCGCAATGTGTGCCTAGTCGGGCCGCATTAATGACTGGGCGCTATGCAATTCGGTCTGGGAACGGAAGCGTTCCCTTTTTTACGCAAACATATGGGCTTACTCGATGGGAAATTACCTTAGCGGAAATGCTTTCCGAATCTGGGTATCAAACCGCAGCCTTTGGGAAGTGGCATTTGGGGCATGCGGAAGGGAGATACCCTACTGATCAGGGTTTCGATCAGTGGTTTGGCATTCCCCATTCAAGTGACGAAGCTCACTGGCCTGAAGGCGATCGTTTTCGAAGCGAAAGCCACGAATCTTCTAAACCGTCGTATGTAATGAGTTCAAAAAAAGGTAAGAAAACGAAGAAGCTTCGAGTTTACGACTTGTCTCAACGAGCTATTATAGATCGGGATATAACTAATAAAGCTATAAATTATATTAAAAACGCATCCAGAAATAATAAGCCGTTCTTCGCTTATATCCCTTACACCGCTACCCATTACCCGCTGATACCTGAGCAACGGTTCAAAGGAAAAACACGAAATGGTGCATTTGCAGACATGCTTTTGCAAATAGATGATTATGTGGGACGTCTATTAGACGCATTAGAAGATGCTGGTGTCGCGGATAATACGATCTTTATTTTCACTTCAGATAATGGTGGGGAAATGTTTATGCCCGCTCATGGATTTACAGGTCCATGGAGGGGAACATACTTTACTGGTTTGGAGGGATCTCTGAGAGTACCTTTTATAATTAAGTGGCCCGCGAGAATACCCGCTGGGGCTGTAAGCAATGAGATTGTGCACCAAATGGATATTCTCCCCACTATCGCTTCTATCGCTGAAGCCCAGATTCCTTCTGATCGCATCATTGATGGTATCAACCAATCTGAATTTTTTACCGGTGTCAGCCAGAAATCAAAGCGCGATGGATTTGTAGTCTACGTAGGGGAAGAAATATATGGTGTGAAATGGCGCAATTGGAAAATGATGACAAAAGAGGTCTCCCAAGGTGCTGGTGTAGGGGTCAAAATTAATTCAGTTCCTCAATTCTATGACCTTCATACAGACCCTAAGGAAATGTATCCTATGGACGCGCGTATTTTAGAGGATTTGTGGGTTCGCTTTCCGATGTCTGAAATTCTTAAGGAGCATGTCAACTCCCTCAAAAAAGAGCCGCCGATACCGCCGGGCACACCAGATCCTTACACGCCCTAATATAAGTTGTTTTTGAAATGGCACGTGTCGCATTAGTTTTCCTTCTCCTGACCGCGAACTCCGTTTGTTGGGCGATTGAAACTCGAGAAAAATTAGCTGAATACGAGGAGCTTTATGCTTGGGCTTACCCAATAGTAAGCAATATGAATGCAATAAGGGGCTTGATGCGAGGCGCGCTTCCGATGTTCGGGCCTGTTAAAGTCAATGAATTTGTCCACGCCAGAAGGCCCATGGCGCCAGAAGATAAATTCGTGAGCCCCAATGTGGATGTTTTATTTTCAATCGCCATTATGGACCTTAGTCAGGGGCCAATTGCCTTGGAACTTCCTGATACCAAACAACGTTATTATGTGTTGCAGTTTCTGGATCCATGGACGAACAGTTTTGCATATTTGGGAAAACGAAGTACCGGCACAGAACCTGGAAGCTTTTTGATAGTCGGGCCGGATGACGATCTAAGTTCTAGCGCATTGGAAACATTTGATGGGCGCAAAATCGTTCGCTCACCCTCTAAGCTTGCCGTCGCAGTATTGCGTATCGCAATCGCAGACGTCGATGACAGCTCTGATCTTCATGAAATGCAAAATGGATTTGTTCTAATACCCTCAATAAAAAAGACGGTTCGAGAAGAGGCGATCGTCGGCCCTCAGTCGATGGGGGAATATGCTTTCTGGGAACAATTAGATTGGGCGATCAGTGCATATCCGCCCTCAAAAAGTGAGTTGCGCTTTGTTAACCAGGTAAAGAGTTTTTCGCTAGGCACGCGAAATTTCAATAAAATTTCATCACTAAAGCTGCAGACTTTGAAGCTCTTAGAGAATCAAGGCCAAATATGGTTAGAGAAGCAAGCGACAGGATTTAATGAGACGCAAATTGATGGTTGGAACTCGTTGATTGACCTATTTAATTTTAATCGAGATCACTTTGGTAGTGGTGTTATCAACTCAAAAAATTGGATAATTGAGAATTTGAATGATGCAGTGGAGCATCGTGCCATTGCTGCTCGGATTGGTTTATGGGGAAATCATGGTTATGAGGCCGCGTTTTATCAGGCGTTCGAAGATAAAAATGGCGTCAGGTTAGAAGGTAAAAAAATTTACCAACTGGTCTTGCAGAACCCGCCGCCCGCAAAAGCTTTTTGGTCTGTTACAAATTACACTGTTCCAGACTTTTTTCTGTACGATAATGCGGAGCAAAAATACTCAATTTCAAGTTACGACAAAGATCTTAAGTTTAACGATGACGGTTCAATAACCATAATATTTAGTCACGAGAGACCTGACGGAGTGCTTGGAAACTGGTTGCCTACCCCTAAAGGCTTTTTTCGACCTCTATTGTCTCTTTATCATCCAGACCTCCAGAAAATTCGTCAATTTTGGCCGTCGAGTATTCAAGATATTACTTTTTGACCGCAGTTTAGGTTTGTCAGGGTGTAAAAATCTGATAGCCTCAACTTCGCTACGCCGTAGCTTTTGCAAAAGCTGTAATAAATGAAGTAAGCGAAAAAGTGTGGCTCTCAACTCTTTCTTGGGTAAAGAGGAGGTTAAAAATGTCAAAAAATGCCGACGCGCAGATGATAGTTTTGTCAAAAGTTCCAGTTATTGCCTGGCCGTCTATTTTGCTTTTTATCGGATGTATCTCAGCGTTCGCGATCGTTACATTCTTTGCTGTATCAGGTGACTTAAACTGGTGGTTGGCTGGGTTGTTGAACGGCGTTTTTTTGTATTTTCTTTTTTCCCCCATGCATGACGCTTTGCATGGCTCAGTTTCGTCAAATAAAATTTTAAACGAAGCTATTGGAAGAATATCCCTAGCGGTTTTTATTCCGGCAGCGCCAATGGAGATTGCTCGGTGGATTCATCTCAAGCATCATGCCCATACTACGGCGGACACTGATCCGGATAACTTCATGCATCACGGTCATTGGTTCATTTTGCCATTTCGATGGGCCAATTTTGATTTCTATTACCTAAAAGCCTTTTTTGAAAGCACAGACAAACATGTACTGCGTCATAAAAGGACTGTTTGGGTCTATCTTGCTGCTTTTATCGCAGTTATCACTGTCAGCATTACCAGTGGATATTTTGCCGAATTCTTTCTTTTGTGGTTTCTTCCAACGCGGTTGGCGCTTGGATTGACAGGCTATGTCTTTGTGTTTTTGCCACATTATCCGGCACAGATTTCCTCAAAGATTGATAAATTCAAAGCAACAACTATGCGATTAGGCCATGAGTGGCTGCTTACGCCTGTCATGGTTTTTCAGAATTACCATTTAATCCACCATCTTTATCCAAACATTCCTTTTCACCGATATTTAAAAGTGTGGTCGATTATAAAAGAGGAAATTATGGCTAAAAATCCAGCCATTCAAAGTGGATTTGGTCTTTCGCCACACTGGCAAGGTAAAGACATCTAGCTGTCGTTTATTGCTTAAGGCTCGCCTTTATCTTGTCAAAAAACGGAACGTTGGAATTTTTCAGGAGCAATTAGATGTCCTATGCCCACCCCGAATTTCTAATTAGTGCAAGTGAACTTGCCGCGAAGCTAGGCGATCAATCCTTGCGAATTTTTGATACATCCGTTTTGTTGCACCATGATGATGGAGGTTACAGGGCTGAGCCAGGTCGGGCTGATTATCTAGAGGAACATATTTCGGGCGCTGGGTTTATAAACCTGTGTGAGGACTGGTCAGACACAGCATCTGGTTTCAGCAATACCCTTCCGTCAATCGATGCGCTTAGTTCAGCTATTGGCAAAGATGGAATTGGCAATGACAATCCGGTTGTTTTATATTCTTCTGGTCATCTTATGTGGGCCACGAGGGCTTGGTGGCTTTTGCGTTATGCCGGTCACAACAATGTGCGCGTATTGAATGGTAGTTTGCAGGCTTGGCGGTCTGCAGAATTACCAACGAGAGGCGGCGAGGAGGCCTATCCGCCGGCCACTTTTACACCATCGCTTCGCCCAGAACTATTTGCCACTACACGCGAGGTTGCTGAAGGCATGGATGGCGCGGTTTGTACTATTAATGCGCTGCCGGCACCGGTGTATGAAGGTTCCGGTGATTTTTACTACGGCCGGAAAGGACATATTCCGGGCAGTCTCTCGCTTCCATTTTCTGACCTGTTGCGCGACGAATACTTCCTTCCAGCAGACGAATTGCAAAAATTATTGTCAGCGCAGAACATGCTAAATGAGGCGCGCACCCTCATTTACTGCGGCGGGGGAATCGCGGCCACCTTGGACGGCTTTGCCTGCATGTTACTCGGCCAGCAAAATGTAGGGGTCTATGATGGGTCGATGTCCGAGTGGGCGTCTGATCCGGACCGTCCTCTGAAACTTGGAGCCACGCCGTAATTTTTTTGTTAAGAAAGTTTAATAGTTTAATTGTGTTGCTTTGTATGGCGTTAGCGGTTTCCGCCTGTAACACGCCTTTGCGCTCAATGAGCCAGATGGGACACAATGATTTTCTGGTGCTTGACAGCCATCTGGATACACCACTTGTGCTTGATAGAGCCGGTTTTGACATAACCCGTCGCCATGATTGGCAAAAAGATTACGCCCAGGTCGACTTGCCGCGTATGCAGGAGGGCGGGCTGGATGGCGGCTTTTGGGTGATTTACACAGCGCAGGGCGCGTTGACAAAACGCGGCTATGCTAAAGCCTTGGCCCATGCGCGTCACCGCAATCAGGTAATTGACGAAATGCTGCGCGGACATGGCCCAGATTTCGAATTTGCTTCGCGCGCGGAGGATGCACCACGTATCGCCGCGACTGGCAAGCGCGTTGTCTATAAGAGTATCGAAAACGCCTATCCGCTGGGCGAAAATATCGATTTGCTGGATGAGTTTTACGCGGCCGGTGTGCGCATGGTCGGGCTCGTACATTCAAAAAATAATCAATTCGCTGACAGCGCGACGGATTTGAAAGGCCAGAAATGGGGTGGCTTGTCACCACTTGGTCGCCAACTCATCCGCCGCGCCAACAGGCTGGGTATGATTGTTGATATGTCTCACGCCCATGACGATGCGCTGGCGCAGGCAATTGAACTCTCCACAACTCCAATTATCCTGTCGCATTCCGGCGCAGCTTTCCTGCACAAGCACCCGCGAAATGTGCCAGATGATTTGTTGAAAAAGCTGGCACGGTCTGGCGGGGTAATACAGATAAATTCTCTCTCGGCGTATTTGCGTGACTCCAGAGAGGATCCAAACCGCTTGCCCGAATTTCTGGCCATTTATCGTAAATATCAAAACGCGCCGGGCGGCATGCGCGAAAATCATGCGGCCTTTATCGAAGAACGGCGTGCGCTCGATAAGAAATACCCGCCTGACTACGCTGAGTTTTCAGACGTAATGGCGCATATATTTCACACGCTTGAGGTGATGGGCGCTGACCACGTCGGCATTGGCCTCGATTGGGATGGCGGTGGCGGGGTTAACGGCTTGCAGGATGTTTCCAATCTGCCCAGAATAACTGCCGCCTTGAGGGATAAATCAATTTCGTCCCAGACAATTGGAAAGATTTGGAGCGGCAATATGCTACGCCTTTTGCGGCAGGCAGAAGAAACCCGGGGCATGGGGAAGTAAGAAAGCTCTAACTCTACCCACCAACTGCGTTGGCCAATAATTCCGGAAGGGTTTCGAAGATTTTCGTGCCCAAATCAAAAGATGGGTTAGACTTGTAATCTCCTTAGAGGTGAATTCATGAAAAACAGCATTAAAGCGGTTGAAATCACGTCCTTTGGCGGACCGGAAAACATGCAGCTTGTTGACAAGCCTGTGCCTGTGCCCGGACCTGGTCAGGTGCGGGTGCGACTGGCCGCAATCGGCGTCAATCTTATCGATACCTACCACCGCACCGGACTGTATCCGTTAAACCTGCCAAGCGGCCTCGGCGTTGAAGGCGCTGGCGAGGTTGAAGCGGTGGGCGCGGGGGTCGATTTGCCCTTAGGCACGCGTGTTGCGCTGACCTTGGCTTTAGGCGCCTATGCTGAAGCGATTGTTTTACCTGCCACTGCGCTCATCCCCCTGCCGGTTTCGATTGGGTTTGAGCAAGCCGCTGCCGTTTTGTTGAAAGGCATGACCGTCGATTATCTGTTTAACGATACTTTTCCTTTAAAGGGTGGCGAAACGGTGTTGTTTCACGCCGCCGCCGGAGGGGTAGGGCTCATCGCCTGCCAATGGGCCCGCCACATGAATGTCAATCTTATTGGCACGGCCTCGACGGATAAAAAATGCGCGCTGGCCGAAAGTCATGGGGCGAAGAAATGTGTTTTGTCAGGAGCACAGAACTTGGCTGAGACGCTGAAACCACTAGCGCCGGATGGCGGGTTTCCCGTGGTATACGACTCGGTTGGCAAAGACACATATCATCTGGGGCTGGAAGTTTTGGCGCCACTTGGCACCTTTGCCAGCTTCGGCAATGCGTCCGGCGCGATAGAGGCGGTGTCGCCGCAAGACTTGGCCGCTAATGGCTCTTTGAACTTCACCCGCCCGACGTTGGCAACCTACATGGGCATACCCGGTTGGATGCAGCAATCATCGGCCAAAGTCTTACAATTGGTCGAAGATGGTGTGTTGTCGGTTGAAATTAACCAACGTTACGGGTTGGAGGAGGTCCAGCGGGTGCATGAAGATTTGGAAGCGCGCGCAACTACTGGATGTTCTATCATCACGCCGTGAATTAGGCCTGCTTACCCGCTCGTCAGATACTCGCTGAAATCGGGCTTTTTCAGTTCCTTGCGAAACCGTGCGCCAGTAAACGGCCAAGCTGATGGGATGCCCTTTTCACCAATATACCAGTTGGTGCATCCGCTCACCCAAATTGTATCTGGCATGGCGGAATATACCATGTCGTTAAAAGCATTTGTCGCTGATGTTTTCGGGTCTATCGTTTTAAAATTTTCGCACGTCGCCATTTTGATGCAGTCGACTATGTAATCAATTTGCGTTTCGACAATGCTGATGGCCGAAAAATTACCGATCGGGCTTTGCGGCCCAAGCGTGAAAAAGAAATTCGGAAAGCCCGGCACTGCCACCGTGCGCAACGCATAGGGACCATCTTTCCATGTGTCATCCAGCGAAACGCCTTGGGCATTGGTCATATTCATTGGTCGGAAATATGCATGAGCGTCATAGCCCGTCGCCATGACTAGTACATCCAGTTCATGCGTGTTGCCGTCTTTGGTAAAAACCTTATTGGCGTCGATTTTCTCGATATTACCGTCGGCGATGGTTACATTGTCTTGCTGAACAGCATCGTAATAAGTGGTGCTCATGACTAACCTTTTGCACAAAGGTTCGAAATCGGGGGTTAGGCGCTCGCGCAGTGCCGGATCTTTAACGGTTTTCAAATTTTGCCGGCACGCCCAGCCCATCAAATTTCTCTGCCAGCCCGATTGAATGACCGCTTTGGCAAATAGGTTTTCAAAAGCGACGCGGTAAAAAGCATGCCCAAACCGGGCGAGTGCAGGAAACCAACGCGTTAATGTACGCTCGATGGTTGTGTATCTGCGATCGGGCAGGGGAAAGACCCATTGCGGCGTACGCAGGAACATCGTCACATCAATATTGTCTTTGGCGAGACTTGAAATAATCTGCGCCGCCGTTGAGCCGTTTCCGATCAGTCCGACTTTTTTATCCGTCAAATCGACGTCATGGTTCCAGCGCGCCGAATGAAATGCTTCGCCTGAAAAGCTGTCTAGCCCGTCAATGTCGGGGTAAGTCGGGTGGTAAAGCAGACCGCAACAGGCGATGACATAATCATGCACGAGCGTCTCGCCATCGGCCATTTTAATCGTCCACGTTTCGCCGTCATGCTTGCAGCGCACGACCTCCTTGTTGAAGCAAATATATTTGCGAATGTCATATTTATCGGCAACGGATTGCAAATATTGACGAATTTCAGCGCCCTGCGGCAGGCGTGCGCTCCACGCGTCATTTGGCTCATTTTGATATGTGTAGTAATGCGACGGCACATCACAAGCAATGCCGGGATATGTGTTGATGCGCCAGGTGCCGCCCAAATCCGCATCTTTTTCATAGATGCGGAAATCTGTGAAGCCGGCTTTCAAAAGACGCATAGCGACCAATATGCCGGACATGCCAGCACCGATAATTAGAATTTTCGGACTTTGTGGAGCTGCCATTACAGCACCTCAAAAATATCATAAACGGCGTTGCCGCCGCCAAATTTGCGCATTCTGCCGACCGTAACGATATCATTCAGCCACCCATATTTTTCAGATTGCGTTTCGAAATAGGGCGTGGCGCGGAAATACATGTTATTGCCGTCAATTTCCTCCCCCTTTTCTATCGCTTCGGCAATATGTGGTTCCATTCGCAACACGCCATTGTAAAAGCAGTGAATGGCGGAACCGTCATCGCCATGAAACAAAAGCCGGACATCAAGTTTCCAATTGCCGTTTGGTTGCAACCGTATCCAGTCTCCGCCCGGGCCGACAAGTTTGGCGTTAAACCGAGGGCTTTCGATCCATGCGTCGTCAACATTAAAGACCATCAGATTTTCCAACGCCATGTTGGGTTCGGGAATCGCGCCGCGCATGGTGCAAAGCCATTTTGTTTCGAGGTTCAAATCTTCCATGGGTTTCTCCCTTAGTTAAATTCAAGCGGGTAGCTAGCCATCACGCGGAAGAACGAGTGTGACCATTCAATATTACTGGCATTAATAGTGAGCCCTTTTGTGCGCTGCGCCATTTCATTGAACACATAACGCGCTTCCATTTTTGCCAATTGATTGCCGAGGCAGAAATGAGGGCCTCCGCCAAATGACTGGTGCGCTAAATCTTCGCGCTCAATGTCAAAGTGATCTGGGTCGGCAAAGCGCGCAGGGTCACGATTGGCTGCAGCGAGCAGTTGCCAGATCACCGCTTCGGCGGGAAGTGTTACGCCTCCCAGCTCGTAAGAGCGCTTCAGCACCCGCCAGTTAAACAAAATTGGCGTATCAAATCGCAGGCACTCATCCGTAGCATTTGAAACAAGCTCAGGATTGTCGTGCAATTTGGCTAATTGGTCGGGATGCTCGACGAAGGCGCGCGTGCCATTGCCCAGCAGGCCGATGGTCGTCTCATATCCGGCCACAATGACGCCAATAGCCTGAATAATCAGCTCGTCATCGGTGAATTTGTCACCCCCTTCCGAGGCCATAATCATCGAGCTGAGCAAATCATCACCCAGATCCTTTTTGCGCTCGGTGATGAGCGCGCGGAAATAATCCTCCATGGCTGCGCCCGCATTTCGTGTACGCTCCTGCACATCCGGCGGTAAAAATTTGGCGAAAAATGCATTGGTGCGCGCCGCAGTCCATTCGTTGAAAATTTGCCGATCCTGCATAGGCACACCCATAATCTGACAAATCATGCGCGATGGCACCTCGTGGGCCAGCGCCGGCACTACATCCATGCCACCATCGGCCAGTGCTTTGTCGAAAGCGGCTGCCACAGTTTTTGCAACCTCTTCTTCCATAAGCCTAACGGTTTTTTGCCCGAATGATTTTTGTACCAGCATGCGCAGGCGTCGGTGAGCATCGCCATCTTTGTTCAACACGAACTCGAGAAAACTGCCTTTTGTATCCAACGGGTCAAAATTCGGACTGTCGTCATGTTTGTCGGTCATGCTGGTCGGCGCATCATTGAAAATCGCCTTCACATCCTCATAACGGCTGATGCGCCATGTTCCGACCGGTGTCAGATTGATCGGATCGTTTTCACGCAAATGCGCCAGTTTCGGATAGGGGTCATCTCGAAAACTCGGGTCGAAAAAATCTGCCCCGACCCAGTCGCCAACCTCCGCTTGTTTCGTTTCGCTCATTCTTGTCCCCTAATGCGCTGTCCAGCCGCCATCGACAGGCATGGCTGCGCCGGTCACGTAGCTAGCGGCATCCGACAAGAGCCAGCACGCGGCGGCTGCAATTTCTTCGGGCTCGGCAAGACGCTTTTGCGCGGCCATTTCGGCCAGCATGTCCTCGGAGATGCCTGCCTCCAACAAGTGTGTCAAAATGGGCGTGCGTGTTGCGCCAGGACAAATTGCATTGACACGAACCTGTTTAGGTGCGGCCTCCGCAGCGGCGGCTTTGGTCATACCTATGACTGCGTGTTTGGTGCCGCTGTATGCCCCTTGCATGGCCAGCCCGACCAAACCGGCTACCGAGGCATTATTAACAATTGCGCCACCGCCATTGGCCTTCATGTGTTTTAATTGGCTTTTCATGCATAGCCAAACACCCTTCATATTGACTGATACAATAGTGTCAAAATCGGCTTCTTCCACAGCTTCTATCGGGACAGTATCGATGCCGATGCCCGCGTTGTTAAACGCTCCGTCAATGCTCCCCAGGGCTTCGACACTCTGTTTCATAGCGGACTCGACGGAGGCAGAACTGGCGACATCCACCTCCAGTGCAAGGGCTTTTGCATCTGTGTTTTCAACGAGGGGCACGCAAGCGGCTTTGTTAGTGTCCCAAAGGGCAACAGAAGCGCCTGCCGCGATGAGGGCCTCGGCCGTTGCCTTGCCAATGCCAGTCGCGGCCCCGGTGACAATAACTTTGCGCCCCTGCAAATCGTGGTCCATTTTTCCCCTCCAGAAACATACCTTAGCCTATTGAGTCTAAAAATAGGGGTCAATTGTCCAAATGCGTTTGCCAAATATGGGTTAACTATGTTTGCGTCATTTAAAATACGTTGAACACCTGCTAGCAGCCAAGGGTATTGGAACTGACCTGAAACAAATAGTATTGACCATGACGCCCTAACCTGATGGTGATTGTTGTCGGTAAGTTGGAGCCAGTCTGGTTGATTAGGTCAACAGCCTTGAAGACTAATGAGTGATGCTCACCTGCTGCGCGCGCATCACTTATTGCCTTGCAATTGTTGTTCGGTTTACTCTTGGTAATACCAGATTATTTTGGAGTAAGTGATGAACCTGTTCGACAATGAAAATCTGAGATGGCGCCGTTTTGTAGGCGATGACAGTTGCGATTATCCGATTGACTATGAAGCGGCGCTTTTAAGCATTCGCGATGATGGACATGTCGATCTTCTGTATCGTTGGGCACCGCACAGTTATTGCCATTTCCATCGTCATACGGCTGAGACCACCTCGACGGTGCTCGCAGGGGAGTTGCATGTGGACACTGTAGACCCAAATACTGGCGAAACACTCGACACGAAAATTCGCAAAGCCGGAGATTATGCTCATAAAGACCCGGGTGACGTGCATATGGAGCGCGGCGGGCCGGAGGGCGCCTTGGTACTGTTTAATTTAAAAGCAGTTGATAATTCGCTGGCAGAATCTCTGTCGAGAGATGGCACAACTATAAGTGAATCGAAGTTTGACGAAATACTAAATAGAAGACGTGCAGGAAACTAATAGGGAATAGCCCTATCTCTTTTATCTGCGTTTCTGATGGGGCTATTTCTAGGTAGTGAATGTGTGTCCATCGACCCCTAATTAGAGGTAACCCTTCTGTCACAAGTCAAATCAAAATAATGCGCTGAGGCTAATATGGAAAAATTTGTAATAAGCGGTGAGAGAAAAATATCTCACCAAGAAATTCTTCAGAATGCGGCAAAGGCGGCTAGGGGACTTGAAGAAGAATGTGAAATTTCAGTTGCAGATAGTTTAGCGATATTTATGCGTAACGATTTTGCATTTTTTGAAATGTCTTTGGCCGCCG
>CACNWB010000006.1 GCA_902624095.1 uncultured PS1 clade bacterium | reverse complement strand
CGCCGGAGAAGCTGCCGCCGAGGCCGACGCCCAAGACGAGGAGAACATCGTCGATGCCGATTTTGAAGAGGTCACCGAAGACGACGCCGACGACCAAAAAGCATCTTAACCGCCCAACATCAGGAGCCGCTGCATGGCAAAAGAGGACTATTATGCCCTGCTTGGCGTTAAAAAAACGGCCGGTGATGCCGAACTGAAATCAGCCTATCGCAAACTGGCGAAACAATATCACCCGGATGTCAATCCAGGTGATGGCGAAGCCGAGCGCAAATTCAAACAGATTTCCGAAGCCTATGACGTGTTGAAAGACCCTCAGGCCCGGGCGGCTTATGACCAGTTCGGCCATGCCGCTTTTGACGGCGGCAACAACCCCGGTGCGGGCGCGGGTGGCGGTTTTTCAAATTTCGGCGACTTCGGCGGTATGGGTGACATTTTCGAAGAATTTTTCGGCGGCGGGCGCGGTGGTCGTGGCGGGCGTCGACGCCAACAAAGCCGCGGCACGGACTTGCGCGCCGAGATCAACATCACGCTGGAGGACGCCTTTGACGGCACCGAACGTCAAATTAATCTGACGCGCGCAGCGGCGTGCGACACTTGCAGTGGCAGCGGGGCACAGCCGGGCAAAGCACCCAGCACTTGCAGCACATGTGGCGGACTTGGCAAGGTTCGTGCACAACAGGGTTTTTTCATGGTTGAGCGCCCCTGCCATGCCTGCCATGGGACCGGCCAGATTATTACCGACCCCTGCCAGTCCTGTAATGGTGCAGGCCATGTTCAACAGCAACGCTCCTTGTCGGTCACCGTTCCGGCGGGGGTGGAGGACGGCACACGCATTCGCCTGTCGGGCGAAGGTGATGCCGGAGCGCGCGGTGCCGTGGCCGGCGACTTATATGTTTTTGTGAACATTCAGCCCCACAGTTATTTGCAGCGCGACGGGGCGGATTTGTTTTGCGCCATGCCGGTACCATTTGGTCTGGCCGTTAAGGGCGGGGCTCTTGATGTGCCCCTGATGGACGGCAAACGGGTAAAGCTGACCATTCCCGCCGGTGCTCAAACCGGCCAGCAATTCCGTTTGCGTGGCAAGGGCATGCCAATTTTGCGCGCGCGCAATAAAGGCGATTTATACATTCAGATTGACGTCGAAATGCCGGCCAAGCTGAACCGCGATCAGCAAAAATTGCTCGATGCATTTGAGGGCAGCCTGAAAGACACCAATTATCCGGCCGTTGCGGAATTTAAAGCGCGCAGCAAAAGCTGATAGTCTGAAGAACAACTCCCTGCTATAGAAGAATTCATGAAAATCTTGGTAAACGGATGCGCGGGTCGCATGGGTCTAACGCTTGTTCGTCTAATCGACGCCGATCCTGCTTTTGACCTGCATGGCGGGCTTGAAGGGCCGGAACATGGCGATATGAGTGCGGATTTGGGCACTCTCGCCGGTCTGCCCGAAAACGGCAAACCCGTGCGCGCTGACGCGCTTGAACTTATCAGCGGTGCCGATGCCGTGATCGATTTTTCGACGCCGGGCGCAACGGTTGAAATGGCGGGCCTATGTGCGCAGGCTCGCATTGTCCATATTATCGGCACCACTGGCTTTAACGCCGAAAACGAGGCCGCGCTCGCTGCCGCCGCCCGTCACGCAACGCTGGTGAAATCGGGCAATATGAGCCTGGCAGTCAATTTGCTGGGTGCCTTGGTAAACCAAGCGGCGGCCTCGCTGGGCGAAGACTGGGACATTGAAATTCTCGACCTGCACCACCGCCACAAGGTTGATGCCCCGTCGGGCACGGCGCTATTGCTGGGCGAAGAGGCCGCTGCAGGGCGCGATGTCAATCTGGCCGAAAAGCGCGATAGCGGACGCGACGGCGTGACCGGTGCGCGCAAAGCTGGTGATATCGGCTTTGCGGTGTTGCGCGGCGGCTCGGTGATCGGCCATCACGATGTCGTTTTTGCCGGCGAAGGCGAAAGCATCGTTCTGGGGCACCGCGCCGAAACGCGCGATATTTTTGCACGCGGCGCGTTGAAAGCTGCGAAATGGGCGCATGGGCGCGGGCCGGGGCTTTTTTCCATGCGCGATGTTCTGGGCCTGGACGAACCTTTAAATTCCTGATTAAGGTTTGGGAGAACCAGTATGGGCCAACTTATTCTCGTGCGGCACGGCCAGAGCAAATGGAACCAGCAAAATCTGTTTACTGGATGGCGTGACCCGGATTTGACAGAACGGGGGGTCACGGAGGCGCGCAATGCCGGACGAGCGCTCAAAGCCGAAGGCATCACATTCAGCATTGCTTTCACATCCGAACTGATGCGTGCGCAAAAAACCTGCGCCCTTCTGCTGGAGGAGCAGGGTCAGTCGGATCTGCAAACTATCCGCAATGTGGCGCTTAACGAGCGGGATTATGGCGACTTGTCGGGGCTGAACAAAGATGATGCGCGCGAGAAATGGGGCGAAGTACAGGTGCATATCTGGCGGCGCTCTTTTGATACGCCGCCGCCCGGGGGTGAAAGCCTAAAAGACACAGCCGAGCGAGTGCTGCCTTATTTTAACAATACGATCATGCCGCACATTCGCGCCGGTGAAAATGTTTTGGTCGCCGCGCATGGAAATTCCTTGCGCGCACTTGTGATGGTGCTGGATGGCTTGGGCGAAACCGAAATCACGCGATTGAATATAGCGACCGGCGAGCCGTATATTTATGACATGGGCGCGCAAGCCGAAGTTGTTGGCAAGCGCATTTTGCCGACCAATAATCAAGTTGGATAATAAAGTCGCATAAAGATCAGGCCCGCCGAAAGATGGCGTCTTCAGCCGCCAGAATGCGCGCCTTGATCTCAAGCCCCCAACGATACCCATTCAACGCTTTGTCCGCCGCCAACACGCGGTGGCACGGCACCAGCAGGGAAATCGGATTGGCGCCCAAAGCACGCCCAATAGCGCGCGGGGCGGAGTTCAGTTCATCTGCCAACCCTTTATAGCTCATGACATGACCTTTTGGGATATCTAGCAATTTTTGCCAGACGCTATGTTGAAAGGGCGTGCCGGCCAGCGCGAGGCGAGCAGATGCGGCACGCGCATTTTCGGCCAGCGCACCCACCGCTTCGGATGCAACCTGCCAGTTGGCATTGTGCCATTTTTGCTTTAGCGCATCGCGCAACACTCCCGCTTCGACCTTTGAACAAAAGCCCCAGAAAACAATGTCGCGGTCGCGGGCCGCAATAAAGGCCGGCCCAAAAGGGGTCAAGTAAGCGTCGGTATAGTGAAGCGTTTGGCCCCTAAAGGCTTGCGGCGACACGAAGGTTACGTGATGGGTCATTTAGTGCCTCTTTTTTACACGTTTTTTCGTTTGTCCCACGCTGGCACTTTTCAAGCAGCATGTCAAAAGAGCCGGAATGAGTGGCTGTTCTGGCAGGTAAAATCAGACGCGACCAGCCCTGAAACGCGACAATGTATGCTCCAGCGTGGCTGCCAGAGCGCCGCGCTCTGCAGGGGCAAGAAATCCGCCCAGAGCAACTTTTTGGCCATGCGACGACAAGAAAAGATCGCCGGGAATCTGAGGATCGACGCGGCTTTTTTCCAACCTTACGCGAACCCAATATGGATCGAAAACCCAATCGCGCGCCTCGCCAGTCGCTGTAACTTTTGACAGAACTAGCCGCCCGGCGCGCATTTCCAACATTTCATAGCGGCGCGCGCGGCGATAGTTAATACGGAACGCCAAATAGATGAAAAAAATGTCGAGTCCAAAAAAGCCGAACACCGGCCAGGCACCGATCGCCAGAAAAAACGCGCCCGCCACAAGACAAATGGCGGCGAACACCACCATCAAAATTATGAAGCCGTCGCGCGACAGAGACACATTCGGACGCAGTACAAGCTGAAATTCTTGCGGCAGAGCTATTACATCAGACATAATGCAAGTGTAGCGCATGGGGCAGGGTGAACAAAGCCCTCGGCCTGCGACCAATTTGCGCTGGAGCGGGAGTGACGCTAAAGTGCCGCGCATGAAAAATCGATGTTCCCCTGTTTTTTGAGCGCCTTTCCGCCGCAGACCCGACATCGCAAACCAAACCAGCTTCGGTGCGTGCAGGGTCTATGACTTATGTCGCTAAAAAGCCAGAGCGAAATAGTACAGGTTGACCCAGGCAGGAGTGTAAATATGTCCAATCAAATTTTGTCCGAACGACCCCTGATCACTGGCATGGGTGCCGCACTGGTCGACCTTTTTGCCGATATTGACGAGCCCGCGCTGGATGAGCTTGGCTCTCCAAAAGGGTCGATGACACTGGTCGACGCCACCCGCGCTGATGCGCTAAGGGCCGGCGTCAAAGTGCATACCTACTGCCCAGGCGGGTCTGCCGCCAATACCGTTGCTGGTCTCGCCGGGCTTGGCATGCAAAGCGGGTTCATTGGCAAGATTGGCGATGACGAGCTGGGCCGCGTTTTTCAAGACAGCCTTACGGATTTGGGCGTCGCCTTTCCAGTGACCCCATGCGATTCCGCAGACCATCCGACAGGCAATTGTCTGGTGCTGGTAACGCCCGATGCCGAGCGCACCATGCACACATTATTGGGCGCTTCCGTCACCACGGCCACGGTCGATCTGGATGCCAAATTATTGAACTCAACCGGAATTCTGTTCTGCGAAGGCTATGTCTGGGACAGCCCTACCGCGCGCGCGGCCTTTCTAGAAGCCGCGGCCCACATCAAATCGGGTGGCGGGCGCATCGGCTTTTCACTGTCGGATACTTTTTGCATTGAACGCCACAAGCCGGACTTTCTGAACTTTTTTTCGGGCAATATCGACATCTTGCTGGCCAATTTTGCCGAAGCGCAAGCCCTTCTGGACGTAACAGACATGGCAGACATTATCGCCGCCATGCAATATGCAGGGGTCGATGGCGCCATTACCTGCGGGGCCGAAGGTGCCGTCATTGTGCACGGGGATGAAGCCGTGCGTGTGGACGCCCATGCGGTCGAAGAAGTCACGGATTTGACTGGCGCGGGCGACCAGTTTGCCGCCGGCTATTTATGCGGTGTAGCGCGCGGGAACGACGCGCAAACCTGCGGGCGCATGGGTGCACTGGCCGCAGCCGAGGTCATTCAGCATTTCGGTCCGCGCCCGGAAAAAGACCTGCGCGCGATTTTCGCCAAACACGGCCTCGAGACCAATTAAAGACCTTAGATTTTTCTGAGCAGCACGCGGTCAATCGCGTGATCGGGAGCTTTGTGCAAAACAAGGTCAGCGCGGCCGCATGTCGGCTGAATATTTTGCTTGAGATTGGCAAGGTTGATGCGGCGCCAAATATCTCGCGCTGTATCGACGGCTTCGGCCTGGGTCAGTTCGGCATAACGATGAAAGTACGCGCCGTGCTCGCGGAAGGCAGTTTTTTTAAGCGACAAAAAGCGCGTTACATACCACTCCTCGATAACTTCAGCATCGGCGTCAATATAAATCGAGAAATCAAAAAAATCAGAGACCACCGTTGTCTCGTCTCGCGCGCTGCCGCCAGTCGCGGGCTGGAGAACGTTTAAACCCTCGACAATGAGAATGTCGGGTTGGCTGACACAGACTTTTTCGACCGGCAAAATATCATAGGCAATGTGCGAATAGACTGGTGCCTCGGCCCGTGTGGCGCCGGATTTCACTGCCGTCAGAAAATTTAGCAGGTTTTTAAGGTCAAACGACTCCGGAAAGCCTTTGCGCTGCATCAACCCGCGCTCCTCCAGCACCGCATTTGGAAACAAAAACCCGTCCGTCGTTACCAAATCGACCTTTGGATGCGACGGCCAGCGCGCCAGCATTTCACGCAAAATGCGTGATGTCGTGCTTTTGCCCACCGCCACCGAACCGGCAACCCCAATTATATAGGGAACCTTGACCGACTGGCCAAGAAAGGCGTTGCTCGCGCCGTGCAATCCTTGCGTGGCTTCGACATAAAGATTGAGCAGGCGAGACAGCGGTAGATAAATCTCCTCAACCTCATCGAGCGAGATGGTTTCGCCCAGACCTCGCAATTTCGCCAAGTCGTTTTCGTTTAAGGTCAGCTCGGCTCCTTCGCGCAATTGCGACCATTCCCGCGCCGAAAACTCTCGATAGGGCGACGTTAATGACCTAAATTTTTTACCCATTGTCCCGTTCTCTGTTGCCGATGGCCAAAATCACTTGCGGCGCGTCCTTAGGCGTCGCGCGCGGCTTTCTCATCAAGCCCCGACGTGCCGGCGCGTGCGGCCAACACATCCGTTAGCTGGTCGAGCGTAACACCCCGCGCAACAAGCACAACCAGCAAGTGGTAGAGCAAGTCGCCCGCTTCGCCCGCCAGTGCCTCGTCCGTGCCACCCAGTGCCGCGACCATTGTTTCGGAGGCTTCTTCCCCAAGTTTGCGCGCGGCGCGCGGCAGGTCAGCCAGCAGTTGCGCCGAATAGCTATAAGCGGGATCGGCAGTTTTGCGCGCCACTATAGTTTCATAAAGCGCAGCGATTTCCTGCGCACCGTTTTGGGTTCCGGTCATTTCCTGCCCCTTTTCGCGATATTCCATCGCACATTACGACATATATTTCACCTGGAATTTCATTCCGTCATGCCTCTGACGGGTGTTGAGCGCACATCAATGCCGGCATCGGCCAGCACTTTCTTGGCCTCGGCGATGGTATGGGTGCCGAAGTGAAAAATCGACGCCGCAAGCACCGCGCTGGCATGGCCGTCCTGAACACCTGCCACCAGATCATCCAGAGAGCCGACGCCACCTGAAGCGATGACTGGCACACGCACCCGGTCCGAAACGGCGCGGGTCAACGCCAGATCGAAGCCTCTTTTGGTGCCGTCGCGGTCCATCGATGTCAACAATATTTCGCCGGCCCCCCGCGCCGCCATTTCTTCGGCAAAAGCAACCGCATCAATGCCGGTCGGCTGGCGGCCGCCATGGGTGAAAATTTCCCATTTGCCAGCTTGCACCCGCTTGGCATCAATCGCCACGACGATACATTGCGAGCCGAATTTTTCCGCCGCCTGCGAAATGATTTTCGGGTCTTTGACAGCCGCCGTATTAAAGGAAACCTTGTCAGCACCTGCCAACAGAAGATTGCGCACATCAGCCTCGCGGCGCACCCCGCCACCAACGGTCAGTGGCATAAAGCACTGTTCGGCGGTGCGGCGCACCACATCAATAAGCGTGTCGCGGTTTTCATGGCTTGCTGATATGTCGAGAAAGCACAGCTCATCCGCGCCCGCCGCATCATAGGCGCGCGCGGCCTCAACCGGATCGCCGGCATCGATAAGGTCGATGAAGTTGACGCCCTTGACGACACGCCCGTCATGCACGTCGAGGCAGGGAATTACACGCACCTTCAGCATGAGGTCACGCCCTCCAGCGCCAGAACCTCTGCCGGTGAAAGCCGCCCGTCATAAAGCGCGCGCCCTGAAACAGCCCCAACAATGCCGCTATCGGCGACCGCGATGAGGTCGCGGACATCCTGCAATCCGGCCAGGCCGCCCGATGCGATGACGGGTATCGACACTGCGCGCGCGAGCGCTGCCGTGGCCGTAACATTCACGCCCTTCAACAAGCCGTCGCGGTCAATGTCGGTGTAAACCAACGCCGCCACGCCCGCATCTTCAAATCGCTTGGCAAGCTCGGTGGCCGTCAGATTGCTTTTTTCAGCCCAGCCTTCAACGGCCACCAAACCGTCGCGCGCATCAATGCCAACCGCAATGCGGCCAGGAAACGCGCGGCACCCTGCGTGAACAAGTTGCGGGTCGCGTAAGGCAGCGGTGCCCAATATGACCCTGTCGACGCCTTTTTGCAGCCAAGCTTCAATGGTCGCCAGATCGCGAATGCCGCCTCCCAATTGTGTAAAAACAGAGCTGGCCTGGACCACCGCCTCGACCGCCGCCATATTGACTGGCGCGCCGGCAAAGGCACCGTCCAGGTCGACAATGTGCAAATGCCCGAAGCCCTGCGTGGCAAAGGCCCGTGCCTGGTCGGCAGGGTCATCGTTAAAAATCGTCGCGCGCGCCATGTCGCCCTGTTCAAGGCGCACGCAACGGCCTTCTTTCAAATCAATGGCGGGAAAAATAATCATGGCTGCCAATTCACAAAATTTTCAATGAGCCGCAAGCCGGCCGCTTGGCTTTTTTCAGGGTGAAACTGCGTGCCGACCATATTGCCGCGCGCCAGCGATGCCACAATCGGCCCACCATAATCGGTTTCGGCGACAATTTCCGCCCGATTTTCCGGGCGCGCCGTATAGCCGTGCACAAAATAGAAATCCGCGCCATCCAGACCGTCAAACACCGAGTGGCGCGCGCGCATGTTTAGCGTGTTCCAGCCCATATGCGGCACTTTGAGGGGCGCGGCCACATTCAGCGCATCCACCGATCCGGCAAACCAGCCCAGCCCCTCATGCTGGCCGCGCTCGGTGCCAGTAGCGCACATAAGTTGCATGCCAACGCAAATGCCTAGAAACGGACGCCCATCATCGACCACGCGCGCCTTGAGCGCGGCGCGCAGTCCGTCAACCGCCGCCAAACCTTGCGCGCAGTCGCCAAAGGCGCCGACACCGGGCAGAACAATATGGTCGGCGCGCGCCACAACATCCGGGTCGCCCGTTACATAAAGGTTGCGCCCCGGTGCACAGCGCGCAAAGGCTTTTTCCGCCGACCGCAGATTTCCCGATCCGTAGTCAATGATAGCAATATTCACGTGCCTGTCGCCTCGCCCGCGCCGCCGATCAGCTGCCCAATACACCCTTGGTGGACGGCACGGCATCAGATTTGCGCGGGTCGATCTCAATGGCCACGCGCAAGGCGCGAGCCAACCCTTTAAAACAACTCTCGACAATATGATGATTGTTCTCGCCGTAAAGATTTTCGATATGCAACGTTATGCCAGCGGCCTGAGCAAACGCCTGAAACCATTCCTTGAACAATTCAGTATCCATGTCGCCCAGCTTGGGTTTGGTGAAGGCCACCTTCCATATGAGATAGGGGCGCTGGGAAACATCCAGCGATACGCGTGTGCAGGTTTCATCCATCGGGATGGTTGCCGAGCCATAGCGCGTCAGCCCTTTGAAATCGCCCAGCGCCTCGAGAACGGCTTCGCCGATAACGATGCCAGTATCTTCCGTCGTGTGGTGAAAATCAATATGCAGATCGCCCTCGGCCACGACCTTCAGGTCGATCAGGGAATGACGCGACAATTGCTCAAGCATGTGGTCGAGAAAGCCAATACCAGTCGACACGGTATAGTCGCCGGTGCCGTCAAGGTTTACCGCGACCTCGATTTTGGTTTCCTTGGTTTGTCGCACCCGCGTTGCAGTCCGCTGTGACATTCGTTTCATCCTTTATATTGACGCTTTTGTTTGTACACCGTTTTGCGCCGCTGCACAGCCGTCAAATTTTTTCCACGGCGCGCCCTCTCACAATGCCCGCAACCGCGCGCCCCTCATGACGCGCGCAAGTGTACGTAAAGCGCACCACTCCCACCATGAGAACCGGCGGCTGGCTCATAAGCAATCACCAGCCGGTCTAGCGGCGGCTGGCCGAACCAGAGCGGTACTTCGCGGCGCAAAACACCGTCTCCGGCGCGTCCCTTGCCAGTTATAACCAGCACCCACTTGTTTGGCACCTGGGCCGCAGCGATAAGAAAGCCCGTCAAACGCACCCGCGCGCGGGCCGCCGTCAGCCCGTGCAGGTCAATGCGCGCATCAATCGCAATGGCGCCGCGCGCCAGCCGTCGCCTCGATTTTGGGTCAAGGCGCGTGTCGGGCATTGGCAATTTTTTCGGCACCGGGCGGGGTGGCACTTTTGTTTTCGGCTTTGCAGGGTTAACGCCTTTCGGATCAGCAGATTTTCTACCGGGCGGCTGGGCGGGGTCTTCGGTTTTGAGGGCGCGGGAGCGGCGCGTTTCAACATGGCGCTCGCGCCGAAGCGCGGGCAAGGGTTCGGCTTGCGCCGCGACGCGCGACCAAAGCTCGGCATCCTCGCCGGAAAGCGGCAACTGCTTTTTATCGTCAGACCCCGCCAAGGGAACGGCCTATTCTGTCTGGGTTGCAATCAGCAGCCAGTTCGGACTGTCTGATTGAACATGGCGCTCGAAGGTCCACAAATCCCGGCTGCGCGCCGGCGACGACGTGTTCTCTTCAGTACCAGCGCCGCTAATATGCGACACCAGATCGGCGCTGTAGCGCACCGACAGGCGCACGACCCCATTGTCATATTCGGCGTCTTCGATGACCGGGCGTGCCAGCGCATGAATTTCGGTTACTAAATGCTCGCCCGCTTCTTCACGCCGTTGAATGGCGGCATCAAAGCCGGCCAGTACGTCGGGTCCCAGAAAATCCTTCACTCCGGTAAGGTCACCGGCGGCGAACTCCAGCAATATCATCTCGTATAATTTCCGCGCGCCCTCGACGAAAGTCTCCTCGTCAAAATCAGGGTCTTTTTCGCGCACCAATGTCAGGCCCTTGCCGACCTCGATCGGTGTGTCATCCATCGGTTCTGCAAATGGCCTGGAGGCTTCGGACGCGCCGACGGATTCTGCGTCGCCGGCCGGTGCAGTGTCTTTCCCACCGTCTTTCAGGGTGTCTTTTCCGGCGTCTTTTGCGGTATCGAACGCCTCACGGTTCAGGCGATAGGCGTCGTGACGGCCAGTATTATCGTCTTCTTCATTGCGCATGCCCAAGACAGATCGCAAACGATAAAACACGGCGATGACAACAACCAACAAAATGAGGTTAACGAGATCGATGATGCGCTCCTACAAGATAAGAATTCAGTATGCCCTTTTTTAGGCCCCGTGTTAAGCGCTGGCCTGCAAGGTGTCAGATGCTATGATGCCGCAGCAAGGAGAAGACATGCCCGGCCTCATTCCGCTGATTTTAATCATTGTGCCGATTATTGAAATTACCCTGTTCGTTCAAATTGGCGGGGCGATTGGCCTTGGCTGGACGCTTCTCGTCATTTTGGCAACGGCGATGCTCGGCGCACGCGCAATACGCCGTCAAGGAATTGACGCGCTTGCGCGCACGCAGGCACAAATGGCGGCCGGCAAGCCGCCCGTGGGCGAGATTGTGCATGGCGTCCTTATTCTCATGGCCGGAATTTTGCTGCTGACGCCAGGCTTTATGACCGATACGCTGGGTTTTTTGTTGCTTTTTCCCGCGACGCGGCTGTTTGTGTTGGAGCTGGCGGCCGGCTTCATTCTGCCGAAATTGTTTTCGGGCTTCAGCGTGCGGCGCGGGAGCACCCAGAACCCCGCGGATGCAAAAATTATCGACGGCGATTATCGCGTTGAGGATCCCGACGATTAGGTTCATTATCGCCACACCATAAACCGGAGGACAAAAATGAGCGAGACGCCAAACTCACCCCCACCAAAGACTGGCGGCAAGGAAGCCGGTGAACAGCCGGGTTTGCAAATTCTGACCCAATATGTGCGCGACCTATCGTTTGAAAATCCGGCGGCTCCGACGCTGACACCGCCCGATGGGGGCAATCCCGATATCGGCGTCGACGCCAATGTCAACGCACGCAAGCTGGCTGAAAATGATTTCGAGGTCGGATTGAAATTTACCATTCAGGCAAAGTTTGGCGAACAAGTCGCATTCATTGCAGAACTTACGTATTGCGGCGTGTTCCGGCTCATCAATATTCCAGAAAATGACGTCAGGCCGGTTTTGCTCATTGAAGCTCCACGGCAATTATTCCCCTTTACCCGCCGCATATTAGCCGATGTCACACGCGATGGCGGCTACCCGCCCATCATGTTGGACCCAATTGATTTCCTGGATCTTTACCAGCGCGGCGAACATGGCAAGGCGGAAGACCCCTCGACCTCTCAAAAGGATGGAAAAGAAGACGGCAAAGCGCACTGAATTTTGCGCTTAATTCCTACGTCTGCCTGCGCGCGTTAGAGGCGTTGTCGAACCATATCGCGTTTTGTGGCAAATCTTCCAGAAACCCTCTATGAGCGATACGTTCATCTTCGGAAAGGCGCGGGGGCAACGGGGAAGGTCGACGTTGCTGCGGCTGGCGCAACAGGTCAGCATCGGGCGTGGTTCTCGCATCTGTGGCACGCGCGGCGTCGGCTTGAAAAACCAGCCCGGGCTGGCGACCGCCGGAAAGCTCCAAATAAACATCTGCCAGCAATTCGCTGTCGAGCAGCGCGCCGTGATGCACGCGGCCCGAATTGTCAACCCCGAAGCGACGACACAGCGCATCAAGCGAGGCGGGCGCGCCCGGAAAGCGTTTTCGCGCCATGGCCAGCGTATCAATCACCGGATTGTTCTCCAGCGGCGCGCGGCCGACATGCTCAAGCTCGGCATTCAGAAATTTCATATCAAAAGCCGCGTTGTGAATAACCAATGGGTCGCTTCCGACAAATTCCAAAAACCCCTCGACAATATCGGCAAATTTCGGCTTATCGGCCAAAAACGCATCGCTAATGCCATGCACAGATTCGGCCTCGGGCGACATGGCGCGTTCGGGATTAATAAAAACATGAAATGTTTCACCGCTTGGCAGCCGGTTAACAAGCTCTAGACACCCGATCTCAACAATTCGGTCGCCCCGCGACGGGTCTAGCCCGGTGGTTTCTGTATCGAGAATAATTTCGCGCAAAATCTTTTCCTTTTTTCTTCGTCTATTTGTCCCGGCCTTGCGCCCGATCCAGGCGCGCCTGCAACACCGTGCCTTTAAGGCCGCGCACTGCGGCGAGAATTTCTTTCACCTGCCGGTGCGCATCAGCTACCGAAACCGAACTGTCGACGATAAAATCCGCCGCCGCCCGCTTGTCGGAATCAGGCATTTGTTTAACCAGTATATCGGCAAACTTTTCTTCTGTCATGCCGGAGCGCTCCAGCACGCGCGCACGTTGAATATCCGGCGGCGCGCTGACGACAACCACGCAATCAACATATTCATGGCCCCCCGTTTCAAACAGCAGCGGAATATCCAAGAGCACGTGAGACGCGCCCGCTGCCATTTGTGCGTTCAGAAAGTCGACCTGTGTTGCGTTTGCCAGCGGGTGCACCATTTTTTCCAGTGCGGCCAGCTTCGCACCATCTTTCAAAACAACCCGGCCCAGCGCGGCGCGGTCCACGGCGCCGTCGCGCACGGCTTCGGGAAACATCTCGCCAATCGGCCCGACCGCGGCGCCGCCAACTTCATAAAGGCCATGCACGGCGGCATCGGCGTCATAGCGCGGCACGCCCTCTTCTTCAAACAATGCGGCGGTTTGAGTTTTACCCATACCGATTGAGCCCGTCAAACCGATCAAATACATCATGCTGCCCCAAGATCGCGGTGCAAGCGATCGCGCAATACATTATCAAAAGCCGGATGCTGGCCAAACCACAAGTCAAATGCATGCGCGGCCTGATGCACCAGCATGCCCAGCCCGTTAACCGGCATATGCCCCTGAGACCTGGCGCGTGCCAACAAATCGGTTTCCGGTGGCACATAAACGATATCGGCAACGGTTGCCTTAGCCGCCAATGTGTCAAGGCCCATATCCAGCGCTGGAGACCCCTGCATGCCGAGGCTGGTGGTATTTACAAGAAGCGTTGCAGCTTCGGCGGCTCGTTCCCGCGCCCCCCAATCAAAAACCCGCACAAACCCCGTATCTTCAGGCTTGTCTGCCAGCGCCGCAACAGCTTCGGCGCGGGCGCGGGTGCGGTTACACACGCGAATATCGGCAAGCCCGGCGGCCAATAATGCGCCAACAATGGCACGCGCCGCGCCGCCCGCTCCCAAAACCAGGGCCGGGCCCGATGTCCAGTCGCGTGCCGACGAAAGGCTGTCGATGAAACCGCGTCCATCGGTGTTGTGCCCGCTTATTTTGCCACCCGTGAGCAAGATTGTGTTAACCGCGCCCAAAAGGGCGGCCGCCTCATCGTGCGTGTCGACCGCGGCATAGGCGGCTTCTTTATGGGGAATGGTGACGTTAACGCCAGCAAACCCCTGCCCACGCAGTTCTTCCAACTTTGCCCTAAAGTTGGCCTCAGGCGGCACGGCCACAGCCTCATAAACAGCGTCAATGCCGGCCTCTTGCAACCAGTAGTTATGGATGAGCGGCGAACGGGAATGCGCCACAGGCCACCCAACAACACCGTAGCGCGCACTCATGGCTGCACCGCACCGCTCGCACGAAGCGCGCCCAGAAGCGGCACCAGCGGCAGCCCGAGAATGGCAAAATAATCGCCGTTCACCTCTTCAAAAAGCTGAACGCCCGGCCCCTCTAACTGATAACACCCGACCGATTTCAACACATCCTCACCGACATCTAGCAAATAGGCTTCTAGAAATTCATCGCTGAACTGGCGCATGGTCAATGTCACCTGTTCGGCCAACGACCAAACTGACTTGCCATCATCAAGTAAAACTGTACCGCTGATAAGTGCGTGGGTGCGGCCTCTAAATTTTTTCAAGTTCTCGCGTGCTTCTTCCATGTTTATCGGTTTGTCGAACAAAACCCCTTCGCACATCAATATTTGATCCGCTCCGACAACCAACCCGTCACGAGCAATCGCACGCGCCTTGGCCTCCGCAAGCTTGAGTACCAGCGCATCGGGGGTGCCGCGATGACGGGCTTTGATGGCTTCCTCATTGACGCCCGAAACGGCAATGTCGAACTCAAGACCTGCGCCGCGCATGAGTGCCGCACGCACCTGGCTGCCCGAAGCCAGCGTAAGGGATTTTTGCTCGCCCATGCCCGTCATAGACCGTGTAACACCGAAGATTTGGCGTTATGTTCCTGATAGAGATTCAAAATAGTGCTGGCGATCTCCTCAATCGATCGGCGCGTCACATCAATTACTGGCCAATTATTGCGCGCAAACAAACGTCGCGCCTCAGCCGTTTCGCTTTTAATGAGTCCCGGGTCAATATATTCTGTCTCATTCGTTTCTTGCATTGAGAGCAAGCGATTTTTCCGAATTTGCATAAGGCGCTCCGTACTGGTTGTTAGCCCGACGATCAGGGGTCGAGTAGCGTTGAGCAATTCATTGGGCGGGTCGATGCCTGGTACCAGCGGCACATTTGCCGCCTTGATGCCACGATTGGCCAGATACATACAGGTTGGTGTTTTGGAGGTGCGGCTAACGCCGGTCAAAATGACATCGGCATCGTTAAGATCGCCCTGGCTCTGGCCATCATCATGACGGATCGTGTAATTGAGAGCTGCGATGCGCTTGAAATAGTCCGTATCCATTTCGTGTTGGCTACCTGGCTTACCGCTGATTTCCACATTGAGATAAGATCCCATCGTGCTGACAAACGGGTCGAGTACCGACATGCTCGGCACTTGCAGTCTATCACAAGCGCGTTCCAGATCCTGTCGCAGACCTGCATCAATAATCGAAAACATAACTGGTCCAGGGTTTTCCTCAATTGATGTGATGGCGCGCGTTAATTGTTTTTTACCTCGCACCAACCCATAAACATGCTCAATAGCCGTTGCGCCAACAAATCGCGCGCAAACAGCTTTAGCGACCACATTGATGGTTTCGCCAGTACTGTCTGAGATTAAATGCAGGTGATAGTACTTTTCGCTCACCGCGGCGCGGCTCCGATTTCCTGTGAGTTACGTGGACAGTGAGGATAAATCGGGGTTCGCGGCTTTCCAAGCTATTTTGTTCACATCCGCGCAATTTCAACTGGCGGCTTATACGCGATTTAATAAATTTAACATAACTGTTGTGAAAAACTGGGATAAAACGCTTCGAATACTTTCTTCTTATTATCCCCATTATACCCGTTTTTCACAACGCTTTTAGACGTCTAGTTTATAAGTAGTTTATTAAAACTTGTGTGCTGTTTTTGTTTACCCCCGAACTTATCCATAAATCATCCACAGTGCAGAAGTGTGTAAGACTGACACCGATAATGTTAATCCACAGGGCAAACGCGACACAAAAACAACTACTACTTTTATTATTAATATATAAAGAGAGCTCACTACTGTCCCGTCACGGAAAAATGCCCCATGACAAAACCACTTCTTGATCTTATCAGACAACAGAAAATTCCTGGCGCCCCCCCTGTATGGCTGATGCGTCAGGCGGGCAGATATCTGCCCGAATATCGTCGCGTGCGTGCTGAAGCGGGAGGATTTCTGGATTTATGCTATTCACCTGAGTTGGCAGAAGAAGTGACCTTGCAACCTATTCGGCGCTATGGCTTTGATGCTTCTATTGTGTTTGCAGATATTTTGCTTGTACCGCATGCACTAGGTCAGAAATTATGGTTTGAGACTGGTGAGGGCCCAAGGTTGGAGCCGATATCTTGCACGTCTGATTTGTCACTCAAAGGCGCGCGGGCGCATTTAGCTCCAATCAGCGAAACATTGAGCCGGCTGACCAAAAGCCTGCCAGCCAGCACTACGCTGATTGGTTTTGCTGGTGCGCCCTGGACGGTTGCAACCTACATGGTAGCCGGACGCGGCACGCCCGACCAAGCCCCAGCGCGCGAGCTTGCGCGAACCGAGCCGGAAAAATTTCAGGAAATTATCGACATGCTGGTTGATGCAACCGTTGACTATCTGGCCGAGCAAATTTCTGCCGGCGCTGACGTGGTACAGCTTTTTGAAAGCTGGGCGGCGAGCTTGCAAGGAGAAGCGTTTGATCGTTGGTGCATAAAGCCCGTGCAAGCCATTATTTCTAGCTTGCGTGCCAAGGGGTTCGATACGCCCGTCATCGGTTTTCCGCGTGGCGCGCAAGGCCCCTTGGAAAATTATGTGCGGCGAACCCAATGTGACGTATTGGCTCTTGATACAAATGCGAACCGGCAAGAGGTGTCTTCTGCTTGTGGGCCGGAGGTTGTTTTGCAGGGTAATCTCGACCCGCAAATATTGGTTGCAGGCGGGGAAGAGCTTGACGCGGCAATTGACGTGATTTTGGAGGATTTCGCAAATCGGCGTTTCATATTTAATCTAGGACACGGCATTCTTCCCGAAACACCGCCAGAACATGTGGCGCAACTGATGGCGCGAGTCAGAAAGGCAAGCTAGATGGATTTTGTGTGGCAGATTTCTGCTTGGGTTGAGGCGTTTCATATCATTTCTGTGATGTTTTGGATGGCTGGCATGTATTACCTACCCAGGCTCTTCGTCTATCACGCCGAAGCGATTGAAGGCGGGCGGGAGCATCGCGTGTTTGAGAAAATGGAGGCCAATTTGCTGCGGATTATCATGAACCCAGCAATGATTGCAGCATGGACGTTCGGGCTTTTACTTTTCACCAGGCCAGGATTTGCGCTGGGTGCTGGTTTCTGGTTGTGGACAAAGCTGGCGCTTGTCGTAATTTTGTCGGGTTATCACGGATTTCTGGCGGTTGAGCGCAAAAAATTCCTTTCCGGGGTTGCACCACACAGTTCGCGTTTTTACCGTATGATCAACGAGATACCGCCTGTTTTGACGGTATTTATCGTTATTCTGGCCGTGGTTAAACCTTTCTAGCTTTTCTTAATGCCAACTTTTTGGTATATTAGGAAATTCCCGCCACAATATTAAATCTCTCCTTCGCGCGGGACTATTTCCCCAGTAGGACATCATGGACCAGATCAGTCTAGAAGATCTAAAACAGAAGACGCCAACCGAATTGCTGGCATTTGCCGAAGAGCATGAAATTGAAAATGCTTCGGCGATGCTCAAGCAAGACATGTTGTTTGCGATTTTGAAAAAGCTCGCCGATGACGACATTAATATCATCGGGCAGGGTGTTGTTGAGGTTTTGCAGGACGGGTTCGGGTTTTTGCGCTCACCAGATGCAAACTATTTGCCTGGTCCTGACGATATTTATGTGAGCCCGTCGCAAATCCGGCGATTTGCGCTGCGTTCGGGTGATACGGTGCAGGGCGAAATTCGCAGTCCCAAAGACGGCGAGCGTTATTTTGCGTTGCTGAAAGTTAACCAGATCAATTTTGAAGAACCTGATCGTGCGCGCCAGAAGGTTCATTTTGACAATCTGACACCACTTTATCCGGATAGCGCTCTGCAGATGGAAGCCGAAGTGATTGACAGCAAAGACCTGTCATCGCGGGTGATTGATATTGTTGCCCCGCTCGGCAAGGGCCAACGTGCGCTGATTGTTGCGCCACCGCGCACTGGTAAAACTGTGTTGCTGCAGAATATTGCCAAATCGATTTCTGCTAACCACCCCGAATGTTATCTTATTGTGTTGCTTATTGACGAGCGCCCGGAAGAGGTGACCGACATGCAACGCTCAGTCAAGGGCGAAGTTGTGTCGTCAACTTTTGATGAACCGGCGACGCGTCATGTTCAAGTGGCTGAAATGGTCATCGAAAAGGCTAAGCGGCTTGTCGAGCATGGTCGCGATGTGGTGATTTTGTTGGATAGCATCACTCGTCTGGGCCGCGCTTACAACACGGTGGTGCCAAGCTCTGGCAAGGTTTTGACCGGTGGTGTCGACGCCAATGCGCTTCAGCGGCCGAAAAGATTTTTCGGTGCCGCGCGTAATATCGAAGAAGGCGGTTCGCTGACAATCATCTCAACCGCGCTGATTGAAACCGGCTCTCGCATGGATGAGGTTATCTTTGAAGAGTTTAAAGGTACCGGCAACTCCGAAGTCGTACTTGACCGGAAGGTTGCCGACAAGCGAGTGTTCCCGTCGATTGACATTATGAAATCCGGCACCCGCAAAGAAGAGCTGCTGACGGAAAAAGAAACGCTAAGTAAAATCTATGTGTTGCGGCGCATTCTCAACCCGATGGGTTCAGTGGATGCCATCGAGTTCCTGCTCGATAAGCTCAAGCAGACGAAGACCAACAATGATTTCTTCGACTCGATGAATACTTAAACCCATGTGCTGAATTCTTGGCTAAATCTTGTTTTAGCGCAGCGCGTGGGCCAGTGTCTCCAAGGAACGCGAGTGGGCTGATGCGGTCGCGGCGGCGTCAAAATGCATGCCACCCTCGCGCGTGAAGCCATGATCCTGTTCAGGATAGTCGAAAATTGATACTTTGGCATGTGCGTCGAGTTCGGCATGAACGGCGGCCTGTGCTTCGGGGGGCACAAATTCGTCTTGGCCCGCAATATGGAGAACCAGCGGGGCGGAAATTTTTTTGGCCTCGTCAAGCATGTCCTGAATGCCGACGCCGTAATAGCCTATATTGGCATCTGCGTTAGTATGGGTGGCCGAGAGATAGGCCATCTTGCCACCCAGACAAAAGCCCAGCGTGCCGACCTTGCCGGTGCATAAATCTCTGTCGGCGCGCAGGAAGTCTATCGCCGACTGAATGTCACCAACACCAGCTTCCTGGTCAAAGGCCGTCATCAGACCAAAGGCTTTTTCAAGTTCGGCATCGTCCGGATCGGTAATTGAGACATTGCGCTCAAGGCGCCAAAAAAGATCAAGGGCGAGCGCGCAATAGCCCTCTCCCGCGAGCCAGTCGGCGACGCCCTTAATGTTCGGGTTCACCCCAAAAATTTCTTGAATGACCACAACACCCGGAGCTGGACCCGGCTGTGCGGGCTGCGCGAGATAGGCGTCAAACGCCCCGCCATTAGTCGGGACAGATATTGTTTGTGATTGGCTCATGAATGTTCCTCCAATAATTAGTCGGAAGGCAAATGGCCTTTCCGCCAGCGTGACACGAGATCATTTAAATATGATTCCAGTTTTTCAGCTTCGTGGACCGGAGGCAAGCATTCTTGTCCGGGGCACAAATAGGCCGTCGTCCGCCCGTTGATAATTTCCTTGGCATGAGCCGGATGGTCGGGCGGCAGATCAGCCCCGGGCGGCAATTCGACAATCAGCAAATCAACAATCGGGTGCTGGGTTGCCGCCTGTACCAGCGCGAGCGTTTCCCCATCATCGGGCACGGTACGAATAACAAGCGTGGCCGGATGTCGGCTGGCGGTGGCGGCGTCGAGCAGGCTGGTCATGGACGGGTAGTTTTTTGCCATCATGCCGGCCAGTGCGTCGCGTATGGCGTCGGCGCGGCGTGCAAACCCCATATCACCGGTCAGCTGGGCCAGGGCTGCAAACACCCGCAGTGCGACGGCATTTGTTGCGGGCATGGCGTTATCCTGCACATTGCGGTTGCGCACGAGAAGACCCGGCGTGCGGTCATCATTTTCGAAATAGCCGCCGCGCCGTGTGTCGGCATAGGCGCTTTCAAGACTGCCCATCCAGCCAATGGCTTTGTGTAGATAGGCGGCCTCGCCGGTGCCCTGATAAAGCGCAATGGCCGCTTCGGCGGCATGCACCAGATCAGCGGCGAGGCACAGGTCCAACCGGTGGACGGTTTTATCAACCCGTCGGGCGCTGTGCACCAGTCGGCCCGTGGCCCGCCCGTTTACGGTTTCGCAGAGGTCACGCTCAAGTGCGGCGAAGGTGCGTATTGCCAGCTTGCGCCAGTCGGCATTCCGAAATGTCTGTGCGGCATGCGCCAGAGCCGTGATGGTCATGGCGTTCCAATCGGCAAGCATTTTATCGTCGCGTCCGGGGCGCGGGCGCGTATTGCGTCGCGCCAGCAAAGCCATGCGGGCCTCCGCCAGCCCCGCTTCAACGTCATGTGTGTTTTTTGCGCCAACGGCGTGTAATCTGTTCAAAATATTGCGATTTTCGAAATTGCCTTCCGTCGTTACCCCATAAGCTTGCGAAAATGTTGCTGTTTTTTCGCCCAGTACATTCTCGATTTCTTCTGGTGTCCAAATGTAGAACAGCCCCTCCGCGCCCTCGCTGTCGGCATCAAGGCTGGCGGCAAAGCCGCCGTCGGGCAATTGCATCTCATTTACCAGCCAGTCAATGGTTGCTGCAATGCGCGCGGCATAAATCGGATTTTTGGTCGTGCGCCATAGCCGCGTCAGCAGGTCGACAAGTTGGGCATTGTCATAGAGCATTTTTTCAAAATGCGGCACCAGCCAGGCGGCATCCACACTGTAGCGCGCAAAGCCACCGCCCAAATGATCATAAAGCCCGCCCTGACAAATATTGTTCGCTGTCACCAGCACGCTGTCGCGCAAAGCGTTATCATCGCCAAGCTGTGCTTGCTGCCATAAAAAACGATAAAGAAAGGGTTGGGGAAATTTGGGTGCTGCGCCTATCCCACCCTGGTTCATATCGACATGGGCGGCCAAGGAGCGCGCTGCGCGCGCGGTCAAATCGGGCGGCAGTTTGCCATGCGCCTCCTCGGCGGCCCGCGCCCGCAAACCGTCGCCGAGTGCTTTGCAATTTCGCGCGATTTTTTCCGGTGCTTCGGCATAGATCCGCGCCAGCTCCTGCAGAATTTGCATGAACCCGGGGCGTCCATATTGCGGCGTTTTGGGGAAATAAGTGCCGCCCCAAAACGGCACACCGTCAGGGTCGAGAAACATGGTAAGTGGCCAGCCGCCTTGTTCGCCCATCATCGACAGGGCGGTCATATAAATATCGTCCAGATCGGGCCGCTCTTCGCGGTCCAGCTTGATGCACACATAATTCGCGTTCATCAGCGCGGCAACTTCGGCGTCTTCAAAGCTCTCATGCGCCATGACATGACACCAATGGCATGCAGCATAACCGACCGACAATAGCACCGGCACATTGCGCCGCCGCGCTTCGTCAAAAACCGCCTGCTCCCAGGGCTGCCAATGAACCGGATTGTACATGTGCTGGCGTAAATAGGGGCTGGTGGTCTCGGCCAAGCGGTTTTGGTTGAACTGGTTTGTCATCTGCGCCACTTTAGCGGAGCTGGCAACACCTGTCAGTGTTTTCGGCCAGTGTTGTGGACTTTGGGGTTTGGGTTTTGGGTTTGGAGCGCAAGATGAACGATATGGCGGCACCGACAATTTATGCCTGCGCGACGGCGCCGGGGCGCGCCGCACTCGCTGTCGTGCGCTTGAGCGGGCCCGATTGTCAGGCGGTGCTGGCGGGGTTCGGGGCGACGTGTCCGCCGCCGCGTCTGGCCGGCCTACGGCGGCTTGTCCATCCGCATAGCCAGGATTTGTTGGATGAGGCACTGATACTCTATTTTTCTGGCCCGCACAGCTATACCGGCGAAGATGTTGTTGAGCTGCACTTGCATGGCGGCGCGGCGGTGGTCGCCAGCGTGCTGGAGGCGCTTTCCGCTCTGCCAAATTGCAGACCGGCCGAAGCTGGTGAGTTTACGCGCCGCGCAGTTTTGCACGGCAAACTTGACTTGACCCGTGCCGAAGCCGTCGCCGATTTGATTGACGCCGAAACCACCGCCCAGCAAGTGCAGGCGCTCGGCCAACTTCAGGGCAATTTGCGCGATTTGTTCGAGGGCTGGCGTGGCGAATTGCACACAGCGCTCGCCCATTTGGAGGCCGATCTGGAATTTGCCGATGAAGATTTGCCTGGCGGTATCGGTCGCGCAGCGCTTGGTGCCTTGCCCAATTTGCGGGACAAAATTGCTGCGTTTATTGACGATACGCGCGGGCTGAAATTGCGCGCCGGATTGCGCGTGGCCTTGCTGGGCGCGCCGAATGCTGGCAAATCCAGCTTGCTCAACCGACTGGCCGGACGCGATGCCGCCATTGTCTCGGCCCGTGCGGGCACCACCCGCGACATTATCGAGATTGCCATGACTTTGGCCGGCGTGCCGGTAACGTTGATTGACACGGCGGGTCTGCGTGCCGCTGGAGATGATATTGAGCGCGAAGGGGTGCGACGCGCGCTGGCCGCGGCGCGCGACGCGGACCTTCGCGTTTTGGTGTCGGCACCTGATGCTTCAGCCGAGCTGCCGGCGGAAGAAAAGGACTTGCCGCCACCGGAGTTTCACCTGAGCAACAAGTCGGATCTTGGCACACCAGAAGCGGGCGCTACGCACCATGTTTCAGCCCTAACGGGGGATGGCATTGATGGGTTTATCAACGATTTGTCAGCGTTTTTGCAGGATAACTATGCAAAAACCGGAAATGCTGTGCTGACCCGGCAGCGTCACCGGCAGATTTTGAGCGAGGTGCAGGCGACGCTCTCCCGCGCCATTGATGCGGAAAGCCGGGGGCTGGAACTTGCCGCAGAAGACCTGCGGCTGGCCGCGCGCGCTTTGGGGCGGTTAACTGGCGCTGTCGATGTCGAAGCACTGCTGGACATTGTTTTCGCCGATTTCTGCATCGGGAAATAATGCATAAAGCCCCATTGGCCCTGCTTGGCGTGAAATTGTTTCACGTGAAACATGCGCTGACTTGAGTTTTCTCGCGGTGGCGGGTAAAAAGTGCCCATGGAAACAATCGACCAATCAGGAGCTGATCAAAACGTCTGGGATGTCATTGTCATTGGTGGCGGGCATGCTGGGTGCGAGGCGGCGGCGGCGGCGGCGCGCTATGGGGCGCGGACCCTGCTGATAACCCATAAAGTCGAGACGATTGGCGAAATGTCGTGCAATCCTGCCATTGGCGGCGTTGGCAAGGGGCATTTGGTTCGCGAAATTGATGCGCTGGACGGGTTGATGGGGCGCGTGGCAGATGCCGCGGGCATCCAGTTTCGCCTGTTGAACCGACGCAAAGGGCCCGCCGTGCACGGGCCGCGCACGCAGGCCGACCGCGCGCTTTACCGCGCCGCCATGCAGGTCGCGATTGCTGAAACGCCAAATCTCACCGTGCATGCGGCGGCGGTTGATGATCTGGACATTGCCGACGGGCGCATTTCAGCCGTCGTGACGGCAGACGGCGCACACTTTGCGGCGGGCGCGGTGGTTCTGACCACCGGCACATTTCTGGACGGGATTATTCATATCGGCACGGAGCGTATTCCGGCTGGCCGGCACGGCGAAAAACCGGCGCAAGCTCTGTCGAGGCGGCTTTATGCGCTGGCCGAGAGGCGGCCTGATTTTCGCATGGGGCGTTTGAAAACCGGCACACCGGCGCGGCTCGACGGCACCACAATCAACACAGATGTGCTGGAGGCTCAGCCTGCGGATGCCGATCCTGTGCCGTTTTCGTTTCTGACGCAGAAAATCGAAACGCCGCAAGCTGTTTGCCATATTACCAGCACGACGGCGGAAACCTTCGCCATTATCGCCGAGAATATCGAGAAATCGCCTGTTTATTCCGGCCAGATAAGCGGCGTGGGCCCGCGTTATTGCCCCTCTATTGAAGACAAGGTCGCGCGCTTCCCCAACCGCATGCGCCATCAAATTTTTCTGGAGCCGGAGGGCCTCGACGATATCACCGTTTATCCCAATGGCATTTCGACATCGCTGCCGGCGGATGTGCAGGACGCATTTATCCGCACCATTCCGGGGCTGGAGCATGTGCGCATTCTCCAGCATGGCTATGCCATTGAATATGACTATGTTGACCCGCGCGCGCTGCATCCAAGCCTCGAAACCAAGGCCGTGGCGGGGTTTTTTCTGGCCGGACAAATTAACGGCACCACCGGCTATGAAGAAGCCGCCGCGCAGGGGCTGATTGCCGGCCTGAACGCGGCGCGCCATGCCGGCGGCGAAGTGGCGGCGACATTCGACCGTGCTGAGGCTTACCTTGGTGTGATGGTCGATGATCTGGTAACGCGCGGCGTGTCCGAGCCCTATCGGATGTTCACCGCGCGCGCCGAATATCGCCTTTCTTTGCGTGCTGATAATGCCGACCAACGTTTGACGCAGCGCGGGGTGGCGCTGGGCCTTGTGGGATCCAGGCGGGCGGCGGCCTTTGAACAGAAAATGGTGCGGTTGGACACGGCGCGTACCGAGGCTGCCAAGCTGACCCTTACGCCGCCTGAAGCCGCCCGGCGAGGATTGCGTTTGCGTGCTGACGGGGTGCGGCGGTCGCTCACGGATTTGCTGGCCTATCCTGATATTGGCTGGTCTGAACTGACTAACATCTGGCCGCAACTTTCAGATTGGCCGCTTGATGTGCGCTTGCAGTTGGAAACCGATGCGCTTTATGCCGGCTATATTGACCGGCAGGCGGCCGATATCGAAGCCTTCAGGCGCGATGAGGCGCTGCGCCTGCCTGCGGATATTGACTATTTGGCGCTGGAGGGCATGGCGACGGAAGTGCGCCAGAAGCTCGCCGCCGCCCGTCCTGCGACTTTGGGGCAGGCGGCACGGCTCGACGGTATGACGCCTGCGGCCCTGACCCTGCTTTTACACCATGCCCGCAAGGGCCAGCGCGCCGAAACTGCCGCCGAGTAGATCGCACAACAGATGGATCCTGAAACTTTTGCCGCCCAGTTCAACGTTTCACGTGAAACATTGACACGCCTGCTGGCGTATCAGGCCCTGCTGGGGCGTTGGCAACAGCGCATTAATCTGGTCGGGCCGGCGACGCTCGATAATTTCTGGGCGCGCCATGCAGCGGATTCGGCCCAGCTGCTGGCTCTGGCCGGCGATCGGCGCATCTGGCTGGACCTGGGCAGTGGCGGCGGTTTTCCCGGGCTTGTTTTGGCGATTATGCTGACCGAATCCGGTGGGCATGTACATCTGGTTGAAAGCGATGGGCGCAAGGCGGCGTTCTTGCGCACGGTTATCCGCGAGGTGGGCGTGCCGGCAAGCGTGCACAATCGGCGCGCCGAAGAGCTAGCGATGGCCGGGGAGGCTTTTTTGGCCGATGTGCAGGTCATCAGCGCGCGCGCCTTGGCACCTTTGCCGGATTTATTGGGACTGGTCGCGCCGTTTTTCAATTCATCCACAATTGCTCTGCTGCATAAGGGCGCCGGCTGGCAAGATGAATTGACGCGCGCCGAGCAATGTTGGAATATTGATGTGGAGGCTCTTCCGAGCCGAACCCATGACGCCGCGCGTATCTTGCATCTGCGTCATCTCAGCCGTCGCGGAGAGGCCTCATGAGCGTTGAAGTAAATTTTGAACCAGCGGCATTTTTAGGTCTTTGCACCATGGTGGGGCATGATCGGGAATTGAAGCGATGAACGCGAACTTATCGGCATCGGAAAATTCAAAGCCTGCACCGTCACCGCGTATTTTATGCCTCGCCAATCAAAAGGGCGGTGTCGGCAAAACCACAACAGCGATTAATCTGGGCACGGCGCTGGCCGCCATTGGCGAAAAAGTCCTGTTGGTCGATCTCGACCCGCAAGGCAATGCAAGCACCGGGCTCGGCGTCAGCCAGAACGACCGCACCATTACCAGCTTTGATGTGTTGCTGGGCGAGTGCGGTTTGTCCGATGCCGTGCGCGCCACGGCCGTTCCGGGCTTTGATTTATTGCCAGCCAGCATGGATTTGTTGGGGGTCGAGGTTGAACTGGCGGATAATCCGCGCCGCATGCACCGGTTGGCCGATGCGCTGACGGCTTTGTCCGATTTGCAAGCCTCGGGCGGCGGGCATTATCAATATGTTCTCATTGACTGCCCGCCCTCACTCAACATGCTAACGCTGAACGCCATGGTTGCCGCGCAGTCGGTGCTTGTGCCATTGCAATGCGAGTTTTTTGCGCTTGAGGGGCTCAACCAGTTGACCCAAACAATTGAGCAGGTGAGACACAGCCTAAACCCGGCGCTCGATATTCAGGGCATTGTGCTGACCATGTATGATTTGCGGAACAATTTGTCTGGACAGGTCGAGGCCGATGTGCGCGGGCATTTCGGCGCGCTGGTGTACCAAAGTGTCATCCCGCGCAATGTCCGTGTTTCGGAGGCGCCGTCATTCGGCAAGCCAGCGCTGTTATATGATCACAAATGCAGCGGCAGCCTGGCCTATATGAAGCTGGCATCCGAACTGATCCAGCGCGAACGGGAGCGCGCCGCCGCGGCCTGATTTGCGGAGCCATAAATTGAGGGTGTCATGACAGAAAAAAAAGCAGAAAGAAAAAGAGGGCTGGGGCGCGGCCTGTCGGCATTAATCGGCGAAGCGGCACCTTTGGGCACCAATCCGGGCGCCAACTCAAAGGCGGGCGCGGGTGACAGTTCAGTTGCCACAACGGGTAACGGATTGCGGATGTTGGGCACCGACCAATTGCAGGCGGGGGCGTTTCAGCCGCGACAAAATTTTGATGCGGATGAGTTGAAGGCGCTGGCCCAGTCTTTTGGGAAGTCTGGCATTTTGCAACCGCTGGTTGTGCGCCCGCTCAAAGGCGCAACCGATCGTTTTGAAATCATTGCTGGCGAACGCCGCTGGCGCGCCGCGCAAATCGCCAAGCTTCACGCCGTGCCGGCCGTAGTGCAGGAGTTGTCCGACAGCGAAGCGCTGGAGATAGGCATTATCGAAAATGTGCAGCGCGCTGATCTCAATCCGATGGAAGAAAGCCAAGCATATCAGAGGCTTATTGACGAATTTAGCTATACGCAAGCAGAGCTTGCCGAGGTGGTCGGCAAAAGCCGCAGCCATATTGCCAATTTACTGCGGCTGGCGCAGGCGACACGGGGCATGCGCGACCTGCTGGTGTCGGGCGCGCTCAGCATGGGCCATGCCCGCGCATTGCTCGGCCATCCGGACGCCGACGCTCTGGCGCGCCGCGTGGTTGCCGAAGGCCTCAGCGTGCGTGCGGTCGAGACGCTTGTGGGCGACAAGTCGGGTGACAGGGCGGGCAAAAAGCCGGGCGGCAAGAGCGCCAAATCCGACGCCAAGGATGTCGACACGCGCGCCGTTGAAAAAACATTGGCCGACGCTCTGGGGCTTAAAGTTGATATTCGCCATCAGGGAGATGAAAGCGGCACGGTGGCGATCAGCTATAAATCTCTAGCCCAGCTCGACGGCGTAATTGCGCGGCTATTGTCGAATTCCTAACGCTGGGCGGCGCGCGCAATGCGTAGCAAAATTTGTCCGGCAACGGCTTCGGGCAGACGCGTGCCGGCGGAACGCATGGCCCGCGCGTCAATCTCGCTTTTGTGCAAGAGTGCCAGCGCACGCTCAATTTTGCGGCGCGACCACAGCCTGAGCTGATTTTCCACTAAAGGCTTGCGGCGAAAATGCAGTGGCGGCCGGAAGGCCGAAAGCGCTTGGGTTTGCGGCGTGCCGCTTTCTATCAGGCCGGTGGCAAGGTGCAAAATTTGAAAGTGCCGGCGCACAGCACTCAGTGCGGTTTGCAGGGTTTGCCCATCTGCTGTGAGGCGCGCAAGCGCCTGATCTGCCGCCGCCACGCGGCCCAATGCCACAGCATCAATCAGGCTGTCGAGTGTCAGGCTCGACTGGTCGCCAAGGGTGGCATCGACATCATCCAATGTGATTAATGCCGCATCGCCGGAAAATCTGGAGCTGCCACGTGGCCCTTTATACAACACCAGCCGCTCAATCTCGCGGCGCATGATGCCGCGATCGGTCGCAAGGCGCGCGACCGCCGCTTCAAGTGCGGCGGCTTCAATGCGAAAGCCCTCGGCTTCAAGCTGGTCGCGCATGAGTTGCGCGAGTTGGCGGGCATCGGCCTCATAGCAGGGCAGGGCGATGGCGTCGGCATGGGCCTCGACCAGTTTGCGGAGAGCCGCCGACGGACGCAAAGCGCCCGTCTCAATGACGACCAGCGCGGTTTTTGTCGGTGCGGCCAGATAATCTCCTGCGGCACGCGTTACCTGTCCGCCGCCGCCGCGCACCAAAACCAGCTTTTTGTCACCGAACATCGGAATGGCCGCGGCTTCATCCGCTAGGCGGCCGCCGCCGACCTCGGTATCGTTCAGGTCGGCGCGCTGTAGCGCATCCGGCTCGGCACCCAAAAAGGCAGCGCACAGGCGCTGCCCGATATCACGCACGCCGCCCTGGTCCGGTCCGTAAATGAGCACCAGTGCCGGCATTTGTTCCGGCGGGAAGGCGTCAACAAAGGCTTCGACCTTGCCGGCGGCCAGTTTCATCGGGGGTTGCTCGTGTCTGCCGGCAAATCGGCCAGCAGGAACTGAATGTCCGAGGCGATGCGGTCAAGCGCCGTATTGCGCAAGCTGGCTTCGGTTTCCTGATTGGCCAGTTCGCTGGATGTCCGGTTGTAACTCGATGACACGCGGAACCGGCGTTGCTCGACGATCTTGGCGCCTGCCGCTTCAAGCCGCACAACGGCTGTCATGGTCAGATTGACGCGCTCGGTATTGCCGTCTGTTGCAATCAGTGCATCGGCCCGTGTTTCCTCCAGCGTCACATAGAGAGCCAACCCGCCCTCTTCGCCGGGCGTGACCCGACTGCGCAATTGGTTGCCGAGATAGCGTCCGGCGCGCGTGTCGGGTAAATCAATGTTGCGTAAAAGAGTCGCCTGGCCGCCCTGGTCGCGCAGGACATAAACTGGCTCGAAGCCGCATCCGGAAATTAGCAACGAAAGAGCAACCACAAACGAAACAAGCAAAATTGAGGCGGGCACTCTAGACAACAAAATTGACAATTCGTCCTGGTACAACAACACATTTCTTGATCGATTTGCCATCGAGAAATTTCTCCACTTTTGGTTCGGCCCGAGCAATTTCTTCTATCGTAGCCCGATCCGCCGATTTCGGCACAATAATTTCTGCGCGTCTTTTTCCATTAATCTGCACTGGCAATGTCACACTGTCTTCAACCAGTGCACTGGCATCGGCTTGTGGCCAATCGGCGGTTGCGACAAGTCCGTCGGCCCCCAGCGCGTGCCAGCAGCTTTCGGCCAGATGCGGCATCATTGGCGCAAAGAGCTGCACCAGTGTCAAAAGACCGGATTTCAAAATGGCGCGCTCGGCGTCATCGGTTGGCGAGAAACCGGACAGTTCATTGGCGAGATTGTAAATCCGCGCAACCGCTCGGTTAAAGCTGAGAGCCTCGAGGTCCCGGGTCACCTCGTGGATGCTTCTATGCACGGTCCGGTATAATTCAAGTGTCGGAGCCGGCATTTCGTCGGGATGGACGTGCACGGTTTTGATATTGGTCAAATTTTCGGCATGGGTGTTGATGAGCCGCCATACGCGTTGGACAAACCGCCACGCACCGTCGACGCCTTCTTGCGTCCACTGTACATCACGTTCGGGCGGTGAGTCCGACAACATGAACCAGCGCGCCGTATCCGCGCCATAGGTCGCGATAATATCGTCGGGGTCGACAACATTTTTCTTCGACTTGGACATTTTCTCAATGCCGCCAATCTCGACACGCTGGTCTGGGGTGTCTTTCAAAAAGGCTCCGTCCTCGCGCCGCTCGACCTGTTCCGGCAACAACCAATTGCCGTCTGCATCACGATAAGTTTCGTGGCAGACCATGCCTTGCGTGAACAGGCCAGCGAAGGGTTCATCCGTGCCCAAATGTCCGGTGCGATGCATGGCGCGCGCGTAAAACCGCGCATAGAGCAAATGCAAAATGGCATGCTCAATGCCGCCAATATACTGGTCGACGGACATCCAGTAATCGGTCGCCGCGCGGTCGGTGGGCGCGTCTGGGTCAAGGCCGGTAAAGCGGGCATAATACCAGCTGCTGTCAACAAACGTGTCGAATGTATCTGTTTCGCGCACCGCCTCGCCGCCGCATTTCGGGCAAGCCGTGTGCTTCCACGTGGCGTGGCGGTCGAGCGGATTGCCCGGCGTGCTGAAGCTGACATCTTCGGGCAGGATGACAGGTAGGTCGGCGCGCGGCACCGGAACGGCGCCGCAATTGGGGCAATGAATCACTGGGATCGGGCAACCCCAGTAGCGCTGGCGCGAAATGCCCCAATCGCGCAACCGGAAGTTCACCTGCCGCGTGCCGCGCCCCTGCTCGACAAATTGCGCGATGATTTGCTCGCGCGCCGCGGCGGGGCTTAGCCCGTTAAAATCGCCCGAATTGAACATAATGCCGTCGCCCGTATAGGCTGTATCGGCGATGTCAAATTTCGAATCGGCATTCGCCGGACGCACGACAGGGCGCACGGGCAGGTCATATTTGCGAGCAAAATCCAGATCGCGCTGGTCGTGTGCTGGACACGCGAAAATCGCGCCGGTGCCATAGCCCATCAAAACAAAATTCGCCACATAGACCGGCAGCAGCCAGTCCGGGTCAAGCGGGTGGCGCACGAAAAGCCCGGTGTCATAGCCCAACTTCTCGCCTCCCTCAATGTCGCTCTCGCTGGTTCCGCGCGCCGCGCACATGGCCCTGAAATCGTCCAATTCCGTGTCGGTTACCGCCAGTTTAAGCGTCAATGGGTGATCGGGCGAAAGCGCACAAAAGCTGGCACCATACAGCGTGTCTGGTCGGGTCGTGTAAATCTGGATATTGCTAAATTCCCCGACCGGCTCGGCAAGTTCAAACTTGCAGGCCAGCCCTTCCGACCGACCGATCCAATTGGCCTGCATGAGGCGCACTTTTTCCGGCCAGCGCGTCAGCCCGTCAAGCGCACCCAGCAGTTCATCGGAAAAATCCGAAATTTTTAAAAACCATTGAGTCAGCGCGCGCTGCTCGACGACCGCACCCGACCGCCAGCCCTTGCCGTCAATCACTTGCTCGTTTGCCAGAACGGTGTGATCAACCGGATCCCAATTGACAATGCTTTCGCGTCGGTCAACAAGGCCGGCCTCCAGAAAATCAAGAAACATGGCCTGTTCGTGGCGGTAATAAGACGGGTCGCAGGTTGCAAATTCGCGCGACCAATCAAATGAAAGCCCCAGCGACTTCAATTGCGCGCGCATGGCGTCGATATTTTCATAAGTCCAGGTCGCCGGATGCGTGCCTTTTTCGATCGCGGCATTTTCCGCCGGCATGCCGAACGCATCCCACCCCATGGGATGCAGGACATTATATCCTTGCGCCATTTTGAAGCGTGCGATCACATCGCCCATAGCGTAGTTGCGCACATGTCCCATGTGAATGCGTCCCGACGGATAGGGAAACATTTCCAGCACATAATATTTTGGTTTTCCGCAGTCTAAGCCCAGTGCCTTGAAGCAGTCAGCGGTCTCCCAAGCGGATTGCCAGTCGCTTTCGCTTGCCGACGGATCATAGCGTGACACGAGGTGCCTCCGATGCTTTCGGCGCGGCCTATTTCGCGCCTTGGCGGGCGACTTTAAAATCGCGCGCACGGGTCAGAACCAGGTTTTCAAGCTGGCGGCTGACATCTGCCGTTGGCGCGGTGTTCACCCAGGCACCGTCTAGGCGCACCTGTTTGAACAAAGTGATGCGCAACGCATCGGCGCGCAGGGTGCGCCCGCCAATCACGACATTGACCTTGAACTGCTCATCGGCCTGGCTTGGGTCATTATACCAGTCGGTGATAATGACACCGCCATTGGGGTCGGCAGATGCCAAGGGCATGAATGACAAAGTGTCCAGCGCGGCTCGCCACAAATCGGCATTGACCGCCAGCCCGGCTTCGACCGGCTTATCGTCGCCCACCAAGCCGCCCAGATTGAATGTGATGGTTTCAAAAATCGAGCCGCTTTCGGCATCTGCCGTGTTGCCTTTGGTCGGGTAATCATCTTCGAAAACAACATCGTCCGCACATGCACCCAGCGCGGCAACCATGGCAAGCAAAAGGGCGGTGCGGCGCGCATGTTTTGCGCTGTCGCGGAAACAGGAGATATAGGGCAATTTCACGGTCATTAATTTGTCCATTAGCAGAATAAAAAGCATGTCCGACTTTCTTATGGCGCGGTTCGCCAAATGTAAAGAAAAAGCAAGGCGCTTATGCGCAAATCTCAGTGGGCGTTAAAAGCGGAAATGCCGGCATAACCATTCAGCGCACCGCTGGCGGCAAGGCGTTTGAAGCGGGCCTCGGTCAAGCCGCCCAGCGCATAGACATATAGACCTTGCGCCTTGGCATGTTGCGCCAGCGCCAGAAAATTGAACACGCCAAGCCCGCGCTCGCCGACATGTGTGGTGGTTGGGAAAACCGGAGATATTAGAACGCCGTTGAACCCGTATTGTGCGGCGCGGTCTATTTCGGCGCGGTTATGCGCTGCAGCCAGTGACCTGCCGCGCAAGCAGGGCGGCAAGGCGGTTTTTACGCTTCGCGCAGGCGCGTGAAAGCCCGCGCCCAGTTTTACGGCTAGGCCAATGTTTTCGCCGACAAAAAATCTGTGCCCATATTCGCGGCAGAGCCGACCCATTTCTCGTGCCAATACCTGGCGCTGGGCATGGTGGTAATCGCGCAAAATAACGCCGCTTCGCGGCGGCAGGGCGGCCAAGGCCGTTGGCCAGTCGGGGAACCGGTCAAGATCGGTCATCAAAAGTCGCCTGGGAAAAAGGTGCGGAAATAGAATTGGCCTTGCCGTGGAAAACATCGCAAAATAACTTGTCCCGTGATCGCTGTTTGCACAAGCGAAACTTTGGGGGGCAGGGCTCCGTATTGAAAGACTCTTGCAATGAAAGATTAATGTGACCACCCAGATGGAAGACGCATTCGAAAAAACTGCACCGGAACGCTTGCGGGCCGTTCAGACCAAGTTGGCGGAACTTGCCCGAAAAAACAATCGCGCGCCCGATGACATTGCGCTAATTGCCGTGTCGAAAACACATGGCGCAGAAGCCATCACGCCGGTTCTTGAAGCGGGGCACCGGGTTTTTGGCGAAAACCGCGTGCAGGAGGCGGCCGGAAAATGGCCGGCCTTGCGGCGCGCCTATTCCGATGTGCAATTGCATCTCATCGGTGCTCTGCAAAGCAACAAGGCGGCGGAAGCGGTTGGCCTATTCGATGTTATTCACAGTCTGGACAGGCCTAAACTGGCTTCGGCACTGGCGCGCGCTATGACGGAGAGCGGGCGCAATCCCCGTCTTTTCGTGCAGGTAAACATCGGCGACGAGCCGCAAAAAGCAGGCGTGCCCGTGGCCGATGTTGCAGGTTTCGTCAGCAATTGCCGCACACAGCACGGGCTCAGCATAGAGGGCCTTATGTGTCTGCCGCCGGTTGGCGATGCGGCGGGCCCGCATTTCGCGTTGCTGGGGAAGCTGGCAGCATCGCTTGATCTAGCATGTCTGAGCATGGGCATGAGCGCCGATTATCCCGCCGCCGTGTCGCTGGGCGCGACGCATATCCGTCTCGGCACAGCCATATTTGGACCACGCGGCTAGCTCACATGCACAACGGTGTTGGATGTGATGTGTGACAGAATGCGCCCCATAACGGCGCGCGATACGGCGATACAGCCAAGCGTCGGCTGGAAATCATTTTTTTCAAGATGCAAAAAAATGGCGCTGCCCGCAGGGGACACGGGCGGGGCATCATTGAATCCAAGTTCCAGAAATATGTCGTAAAGACCATCGTCACGCCACAACACTTCGTGTGTCCCGTCAAAGGGCAGCGTCACAGGGCGATTGTACTCAGCCCTTCCGATGTCATCACACCAGCCGATTTTCCTGTCGATTTGGCAAATTTCAAGCGATGCGACGGGCCGCGGCTCGCGGTCGGGCCGATACCAAATACGCCGCACTGGCCAAGCGCCGGCAGGCGTAATGCCATCGCCTTCTTTTTTGGTTGTTTCTACCCCGCTATGGCCAAGCGCGCATGGCGCGGTCAAATCGTCCAATTTCAAAATACCGCGCGCGGGTGCAGGGCCGGCAGTCACAAAAATATCCATGAGTAAACCCTAGCAAGGCCCGCGCCACGGTCAAGCAAACGCTCGGATTAACCATAATAAGACCGTCAAAAACCATCAAAATAATTGGCGAGTAATTTTTGTGCGAGTCTTCTCATGCTTGGCATCAGGCTTTAATATGAAGTTAAGCAGGGAGGTGTCCATGTCGATCGAGTACCGCATACTCGTCGTGGAGGATGATGAGCTTCTGTCGGATGCGTTGCGTGAGCAATTTGCATTGCATGAGGAGTTCGAGATTACGATCGCACAAACTGCCGCGGCGGCGCTTGATTTGGTGGCGAAAGCCGAATTTGACCTCATTTTGCTAGATGTCGGCCTGCCCGACCAGGACGGGCACGAAACGTGCAAAATTTTGCGCCGCCAGAAAGCCTTGACACCGATTATTATGTTGACGGATGCGGCCAAAGAATCTTCCACGATTTTGGAGCTGGATGCGAGTGCCAATGAGTATGTCACCAAGCCATTCCGCTTCGGCGTGTTGCTCGCGCGCATTCGCGCGCATTTGCGCCAGTTCGAAACCAGCGATGCTGCCATTTTGAATTTCGGCCCTTATGAATTCAAACCGTCCGTAAAACAATTGACCAAGCAAACCGGTGACAAAATCCGCCTGACCGAAAAAGAGGCGAATATTCTAAAGTTTCTTTACCGCGCTAGCGCTGGAACGGTGTCGCGCGAAACCCTGTTGCATGAAATTTGGGGCTATAACGCCCAGATTACCACCCACACGCTGGAGACACATATTTACCGACTGCGCCAGAAAATTGAGGCCGACCCGTCCAATGCAAAATTGCTGGTCACTGAAGAGGGCGGCTACAGGCTGGTTACGAAAGGTTCCTGAACACTGGCTCCAGCGCGGGGCGCGCCGGATAGCCGTCGGCAAATGCCGTTGGCATTCGGCATGCCCGACCAGTGGAAATTTTTATTGTTGCAAAATCGCTCATTGCAAAAGCTAATGTTGCGCTGGCCCCTTGGATGCATATCTGAAATCGCCGCCGCAGGCGTAAGCGCCTGTCATTGGCGGTAATCCAAGTCGCTACAAGGGCGGTGGTTTCAGGTGGGCAAGCGGTGCGATAGTCAATTTCATGCCGCGTCACAACAAACCCGCAATCAACCTCCCGATAGGCATTAAAATCAAAACCCAGCGCCTCGGAGTGTGCCCATGCTGCACGCGCGATCCACCCCAGATAGACGACGTTATTGACATGGCCGAAATCGTCAATATCGGCGGCGCGCACTTTAACGGCCAGCACAAACGGGTCGGGCGCGATAAAATTCGGCGGATCAATTTTGCTCATATTTCCTCCTAACACGCGTCGGGCTTATGCGTCACGCGCCTTGAATTTCGCAAGCTGCCTGTCTACCCTTGTATTCCAGTCCCGTGAAATTTAGGAGTTTGCATGAGCGCGCCCGCCCAAATGCCGGAACAAATAGGCCAAGCCCGCGACGGCTTCACAACAGATCCCGAAAAATGGCCGCCAAATGTCAAATCGGCTCATGAAAAACCCTCCCCGACCTCGGCGCATTTGGGGCTTAAATTGCTGGCGGTCAATCAGGAGGCAGGCATTGTCGAAATGGCGTTCAACGCGACCGACAAGTTGTGCAATAAATGGGGTGGCATTCAGGGCGGAAATGTTGCCGCCATGCTGGACGACGCCATGGCCTTTGCTATCGGCCTCAACCTTGACTGGGGACAAATTAGCCCAACATTAGAGATTAAAGTGTCAATGCTCGCGCCTGCGCGCCCGGGCCGCATTTTGGCCGTCGGGCGCGTTTTGCGGCGGGGCCGGTCGGTCGGTTTTGTCGAGAGCGAGCTTTATGATGCCGAGGGGCGGTTGCTGGCGGCGGGATCGTCGACAGCGAATTTTGTGACGCTGAAAAAACCCGCATCCTGATCGGGCGGGCCGTCTTCGGGATATTGTCGCAAGCATGGACTGGGATTATAAGCGAGGTAAAAGGGAGAAAGATCATGACACATTTGGATCCGCCTGATGCGGCGGCGTTGCACGAAGTCAAAAACGAGCTGGACTTTGTTGCTGCGGCAATGGGGTTTAAGCCGAATTCAATGAAAATCATGGCGCATCGGCCAAATATTCTGCGCGGTTTTTTGGCACTGATGGGCGCCATTATCGGACCGGATGCGGTGTTGGACCCCGGCCTCAGGCAAATGATCGCCCATATTGCTAGTAGTGCGGCGGGGTGTCGATATTGTCAGGCGCACACCGCCCATGGTGCCGAACATGCCGGCGTGTCGCAGGAAAAAATCGAGGCGCTGTGGTCATATGCCGACAGCCCGCTTTTCACCGAAGCTGAGCGTGCTGCCTTGTCGCTGGCGCAAGCTGGCGGCAGTGTCCCGAACCAGGTCGAGGTCGTGCATTTTGATGCGCTTAAGGCGCATTACACCGACGCCGAGGTGGTCGAGATCACTGCGATTATCGCCGCGTTCGGTTTCCTGAACAGATGGAACGACACCTTAGCGACGACACTCGAAGACGGCCCGTTGGCATTCGCTCAAGCCAGCCTTGCCGCCTCCGGCTGGGCGGTCGGAAAGCATGTATAGCGGCGAATAGGCGAGAATCATGCGCGCATCATCCCCCACGGCGAAAATGCACAAAAAAGACTGGCGGCTGAACGAAGTCACGGACGAGCTCAATGCGCGGCCGTTTCCGCGTTTCGGCCTACCAACAAATATCTTTCGGCTGTGCGCCGCCGGACCCGACGCCTTCTCCTCGATACAGGCCTCGTTGTCGGAATTATTGCCCGATGTCGATTGGGACACGGCGGAACAGGGAAAGCTCATTCGCGGGACGCTGGGCAACTTGCGGGTCAATATTGAAAGGCATACGGAATTTGTTTCAGTCACGATTATTGATGCCGACGGGACCGAACAATCGGCGGCCAAGCATTTGCCAGATGATTGGGCGCAACGTCTGTCCGGTGAGATTGTTGTTGCGGTAGACTGCCTATGCCGCCTGCGCGGGACTGGCACCGATGGCTGGACATGCGCCAGTCAACTGGAAGGCGGCCTGGCTTCCGCGTTTTTCGATTTCAAAGTGGCCGAAGATGGGCACACCAAAATTTATCTGGAATTTGACCCGCAAACGGACGTGCGCGACATTGGCCGCGTGGCATTGCAGGTGTTGGAAATCGAGACCTACCGATCTTTCGCCGCGTTGGGTCTGCCAGATGCGCGCGGCGCCCAAGCAGAACTGATTGGCATTGCCGGCCGTATTCCACATACGCCGATTGGATTTGACGACCCGGCATTGGCCGAAGAGCGCTTTGCCGAATTGTCGACCCTGGCCGCCGAATTGGAAGCAATTTGGCGAGCCACCTCTTTTCGGTTCAGCGCATGTCAGGCGTATTGGGCGCTTGTGCAGGCGCGCCTTGTCTCATTGCAGGAATCTCCGCTTGATAACCGCCTGACCGTCGGCGCGTTTCTTGAACGCCGCCTGGGCCCCGCCGTGGCGACCTATCAGTCGACCGAACGCCAGCGCCATGATTTGGCCGAGCAGGTTGGCAATATGGCGACTTTTCTGCAAACGCGGATCGAGTTGGGGCTCGAGCGGCAAAACGCCGAATTACTGGCTTCGCTTAATCGCGGCACTGAGCGGCAATTGCGCCTTCAACGCACGGTCGAGGGGGTGTCAGTGGTCGCTATCAGCTATTACACGGTGAATTTGTCTCTGTATCCGGCGGCTTGGCTGGTCGAGAGATTCCCGATTGTCGACGGCGTTATCGTTCGTGCTCTTTTGGTTGGCGTTATCGTGCCGGTTGTCTGGCTGCTAATCCGGCGGCTTCTCCGCTTCACCGAGCCGGAGGACGCGACCTAAATCTTCAATTCTATTTGTAGTAAGCCTGTAAATCCCTGCCATTTTGTGCCGTATTTAATGGATGAGCCCGGTTTTTTGGTGCGCCCAGGGTAATGACTGTTCGGCTGATTGGTTGTGCCAAACAGTTGTCCGGTTGGTCGCGCTTTCGTGTTATGGTGGCAACCTAAAAACGTGTTGGCACAAAGGTGCCCGAGCAAAGGTGCAAAAATGTTGTTTAAGCGCGTTGTTTTTTCGCTTGGTTTGTTTTTTGTCACAGCACAAAGTCACGCGGGCGATGCCAATCGCGCATTTGCCGCCGCGCAGGGCGGTGATTTTGATACGGCTTTGACAGAGTGGATGCCGCTGGCTGAGCAGGGATTTGCACGGGCACAATATAATGTCGGCGTAATGCATGAAATGGGCGAGGGCGTGGCCAAAAATTACAAGACTGCAATCAAATGGTACACGCTGGCCGCCGAGCAAGGATATACATTCGCGCAATACAATCTGGCGCTAAAATTCTTCAAGGGCGAGGGGGTCGCCAAAGATCCGGAATCGGCGGTTAAATGGTATAAGCTGGCTGCCGAACAGGGCCATGTGCAGGCGCAATATAATCTGGCGGTGATGTATGACACGGGCAACGGTATTCCGGAAGACAATGCCGCCGCCCTGAAATGGTACACGCAAGCCGCCAATCGCGGGCATATCAAGGCGCAATATAATCTCGGCCTGAAATTCGACAATGGCACCAATGTGCTAGAAGATGATGAGGCGGCATTTGGCTGGTTCAAGCTTGCCGCCGAGCAGGCCGACGGGCGCGCAGAGTATCAGATAGCTTCAATGTATGATCGCGGCGAAGGCGTAACGCAAAGCTATGGGGCGGCAATTCTCTGGTATACGCGCGCGGCGGAAAAAGGATATGCCAGCGCCCAGTTCAATCTGGGTCTAAAATATGACATTGGGCGCGGCACGCCGGAAAATGACGAGTTGGCAGGCGACTGGTACGCACGTGCCGCCGAGCAGGGCCATGTTAAATCAGAATATAATCTGTCAGTTCTTGACGAGGACACGGACGCCAGCGTGCGTGAGGACGGCCGTTTTACCGACGAAAACCGGGAGATGGAAGCGGAAGAAAAATATAAAAATGTCGCTCTTAAACCGGACTTTCAGGCGCTTGTAATCCAGCAGGGACGTGCCTCGGGTCGGGATACGGTGGAATGGTACGCCATCAAGCGCGAGGAAGAAGACAGTTTTTTGAAATTGGCGCTGGCGGAGAAATATTTCAAGAGAGAGCCGATATTGGGCAAAAACACGACGCCGGAAGCATGGTTCACGCCGACGGCCGAGCGTGGTAGTCCGAGCGCGCAATTCAGTCTGGCGCTGGTTTATGATCTGGGCGAAGGGGTGGCGGAAGACGATGAGACAGCGGCGCGCTGGTATGCGCGCGCCGCCCAGCAGGGGCATGTCGGGGCGCGCTATAATTTGGGTCTTGCCTATGATGAGGGCGCTGGCGTTGATGAAAATGACGAGACTGCCGTTTCATGGTATCTGCAGGCAGCCGAGCAGGGTGACATGAAATCGCGATTTAATCTTGGTGTGAAATACTCGCTTGGCAGCGGCGTGGAAAAAAGTGATGAAGCCGCCTTCTCATGGTATAAAATGGCCGCCGAACAGGGGTTGGCAAAGGCGCAATATAATCTCGCGGTAGCCTATGATACCGCCCGTGGGATATCCGAAGAGGAGGGCCTGGCGGTGAAGTGGTATCGCCGCGCCGCGGAGCAGGGCGATGTGAACGCGAAATTCAATCTCGGTGTAAAAAACGAGACAGGCAAAGGCACGCCGCAAAATTTCGAAAAGGCTGTCGATTGGTATATGCAGGCCGCGCAAGCCGGGCACGCCAAGGCACAATATAACCTGGCGCTGAAATATTTCACCGGCGAGGGTGTGGGGCGCAGCAATATTCGCGCGCATATGTGGGCAAATATTGCCAGGGCCAATGATGTGCCGCGCAGCAAAAAACTCATTGATGTGATCGTGCGCGAAATGACAGCGCAGCAAATCGCCACCGCCCAAAAGCGCGCGCGCTCCTGTTCGGAAAAAGAACTGAGCGGCTGCTGAGGTCGCGCGGTTCAACTATCGGTTATTGGTGATTACAGTCCAGGTTTCTGCACAGCCGGTAATTGCGAATGTGAGCCAGCGCGATGATACTGGCGCCCAGCAACGTAACGGCGCGCTCACCATTTTCGCCAATCAGGGAGTGTCCGGCAAAAGCGGCCAAAACCAAAAAGGCAAGGCCGGCAAAGCCGGCAATAAGAACGGCATTATTTTTATGTTTCCCGCATCCCAGTGACAGGCCAAGCGCGCTGAGCGGGATAACAGCCCAAAGCAGCCAGACATGGAAAGCCTCATCGCCTAGAAATGACGCGCTGATGGCGGGAAAAACCCCGATTACAAATGGCAGCGCAATGCAGTGAAGGGCGCAAATCGTCGACGTTGATACCGCGAATTTATCAGCCAGTCCGATATGTTCCGTTTTGATTGCCATGTGCCCAAGCCCAAATTATTGATTGCCAAACGGCCGATTGAGAGAGCCTGAATCCAAGCAGAAAAGAAGGCGCGGCACAAGCCCAAGATGCAAGTCATAAGCCGATTGAGCTGTGCAAAAAACAGCCTTTTCTGGAGCGGGCGATGAGATTCGAACTCACGACCCCAACCTTGGCAAGGTTGTGCTCTACCCCTGAGCTACGCCCGCATCGCAGAAATTCCCAGCCAATCGGAGAGCCGTGTTATGCACCATCAACATGAATTTGACAAGCCCTGCCCTGCGGCAATTTCCGGGGTTGGCAATTGGGTCTAAAAGCCCCATCTTAGAAATGAAAGGAACTTTCATGGACACAATTTCTCCGAACCCGGATGCAAGTACTGCTGCCACAATCGTCGATGTTACAACCGAGAGCTTTATGGCCGATGTCATCGAAGCGTCAGGCACACAGCTTGTTCTGCTGGATTTGTGGGCGCCTTGGTGCGGACCGTGCAAGCAATTGACGCCGCTGCTTGAGCAGGTCACTACGCAAGCCAATGGCGCAGTGCGTTTGGCGAAAATGAACATTGACGAGCATCCTGCCGTTGCCCAACAACTGCAGGTTAAGTCCATTCCAGCGGTTTTTGCGTTCAAAAGTGGGCGCCCCGTCGATGGCTTTATGGGCGCCTTGCCGGAAAGTCAGATCAAGGAATTTGTTACGCGGCACTTGGATGATGAGCTGGCCGCGTCGCCGGTCGAAGAAATGATCGCCATCGCCGACCGCGCCATGGACCAGGGCGATATGGCTGCCGCCGCGCAGGCCTATAGCCAAGTGCTGGAACAAGACCCGACCCATGGTGGCGCGATTGCCGGTCTTGCCCAGGCGCATTTTGCGGCTGGAAATCTTGACCAGGCCGAGCAAACCCTCGCCATGGCTCCGGAAAATTCAACCGACCCGGAAATTGCCGCAGCGCGCGCAACGCTGGCGCTGGCGGCAAAATCCGACGCTCTGGGCGATGACACAAGCGCCCTCATGGAGGCGCTGGCGGCAGACCCTAACAATCACCAGGCGCGCTTTGATCTTGCGCTTGTTTATCACGGCGGCGGTGAGCGCGCCGATGCCATGGACGCGTTGCTGGAAATTATTGCTCGCAAGCGTGATTGGGAAGACGAGCGCGCTCGCAAACAATTGCTCGAATTTTTTGATGCTTATGGTGCCGGCGACGAACTTGTCGAGGCGGCGCGCCGGCGGCTATCTTCAATTTTGTTCAGTTAGCCATTTTGTGCAGTAAGGAAGCCCGATGCCCGCTTTTTATGAAACCGTCGACGACTTGCCCGAACAGCTTCCAGTGTTTCCGCTGGAAGGGGCCCTATTGTTGCCGCGTGGCCAGTTGCCCCTGAATATTTTTGAACCGCGTTACCTGTCAATGTTTGAAGATGCTCTGGGGCGTGGGCGCGTGCTGGGCATTATCCAGCCGGGTGGCGAGGCCGCAGAAGACGGCGCCCCCCTGCAGCAGGTTGGCTGTGTGGGGCGCATTACGTCTTTCAGCGAAACCGAAGACGGGCGCATGATTGTAAGCCTGACTGGAATTACGCGCTTTCGTGTGCAACAGGAATTGCAGGTACTGACCCCCTATCGTCAGGTTGAGGTTGATTACCGCGCCTATGGCAGCGATTTGATCGCCGATGTCGGTGCGCTTGATGTCAATCGCGACGGGCTAGTGGATGTGTTGCGGCGCTATCTCGAAGCCAATAATATGTCTGCCGACTGGGAGGCGATCGAGCAGTCCGGCAATGAGGCGCTGGTCAATTCCCTGTCAATCATCAGCCCCTATGGGTTAAAGGAAAAGCAGGCACTGTTGGAGGCCGAAAGCCTTTCCGAGCGCGCCGAGATTCTGATTGCGCTCACCGAAATGGTGCTGGCGCAAATGGCCATGGCAACAGGCAGCAACGACAATTCTGTTCAGTGACCCAAAAAAAGTGACTAAAAAGTGAGCAAAAAACAATGAGTGACAAAGGCCCGGCCACACCGAAGTCGCAGGCTCCCGATAGGGCGCTGCTTGAAATGCTGGTCTGTCCAGTGACACGCTCGCCCTTGCGCTATGACGCCGAGGCGCATGAGCTGGTTTCGGAAGCCGCGAAACTGGCCTATCCGATCCGCGACGGCATACCGATTATGCTGCCCGAGGAGGCGCGACCGCTGGAGGCTTAACGCCCCTTTTTCGCATCCGCCGCCTTGGGCGGCGCGCTTGCAAACAGATCCGAAAGCGGGCCCAAACCCTGATTAGCCTGCCGCCGGAACACATTTTTCAGTTTGGGCCAATTATCCGCGATATATCCAACGCCGCGCATACCCGCTGCTGCCAGCATGCGGGCCGGGGCCGGGCCTGAAAAGATTTCTGCCAGCGCATGTGTGCCGAAGGCAGCGGCAAATGCATCAGCGCGCCGGAGGCCGGCATAATTTTCCAGCATGGTTGCATCGCCGCACTCAAGCCCCAATCGGCGGGCGTTTTTAAGCGTATCAACCAGCGCGCCAATATCGCGCAAAGTGAGGTTCATGCCCTGTCCGGCAAGCGGATGGATGACATGGGCGGCCTCACCCACCAGCGCCAGCCGCGGGCCGATAAAGGCTTCGGCGATTTGTGCCTTGAGCGGCTGCTGCGAGCGCGGACCAATGAGGTGCAACTGTCCGAACACACCGCGCGCGGTGGCGTTAAGCTCCCCGTTGAATAAGTTTTCGTCGCAAGCTGCCAGCGCTTGGGCTTTGCGCACTGGCAGCGACCAAACAAGCGCCGCCCGGTCGGGTTTTGGCAGGGGCAGGAGGGCAAGCGGCCCATTGCGAAAAAAAATCTGTCGCGCGACTTGGCCATGTGGCGCGGCAAGGGCAATTTCCGCTGTGAGCGCCGCGCACTTATAATCATGGTGCATGCACGAAATGCCGGCGCGCTGCCGCCATATTGAATGCGCGCCACTGGCATCGACCAGCAGGGTGGTGCGAATTTGTGAGCCATCCGAAAACGCCATTATGCCGGTGCGCGGGTCGAAATCGGATGGCGCGGAGATCGTTTCAGATGCCTGCGCCTGTTCTGTAGGCGTCATGTACGCGCGCGAGCGGGCGACGACGGCGGCGGTCAAATCGGCCACGCTGACAATATGCGACAATACATCGACCGGCTCGTTCGGGCCTGTACCTGCGGCAAAGCGCAGGGGCAAATCCCTGTCATTCGGCCCCCCGACAGCGATATCGGTGACTGGCGCATGACCGGCCTCCAGGCGCTGCCAGACGCCCAGCGCTTCCAGGGCGCGCCGCGCGCCCGGGCTTAACGCTAATACGCGTTGCCATGTCGCGGCACTCTCGTTGTTTGCCATATTTTCAGCCGAAGCCTGGGCAGTCTCGGTCCATACCGTAAAGCCGGAATCTGCCAGTGCGAGAGCGGTCAATGCCGCCGAATTGCCGCGCCCCATAACGGCCACGTCATAATTTGGCAAATCGTTGCGCTCACTTGCGACATTATTTTTGGTTTTGGCTGTCATCCGCTCCACCCTGCCTCATTCGGTGGTCAGCGTCCAGCCCGCAATGCCCACATGGAGGGCGCGGCAAGCCATGAAATATGCCTAATAAATATGCAGTCGCATTTTATCGTGATTAAATTTTTGGCAAACAGGCGGATGTGCCTAGGCGGCAAAAAATAAAGGCAATCAAATCAATGGTTTAGTGCCCTGTGGCGGCGGCATAATTCTTGCTAGTAAAGCCTATTATTGAGGGAGAACTCAGATGGAAAATAATCTTGTAGGCGGCGACGTCTTCTTTTTGCTCATGGGCGCAATCTTAGTGTTTGCCATGCATGCTGGCTTCGCTTTTCTGGAAGTGGGCACGGTGCGTGAAAAAAATCAGGTCAACGCCATGGTCAAAATCATTTCCGATTTCGCCATGTCGACCATTTCCTATTTCTTTATTGGTTATTCGGTCGCCTATGGCGTCGATTTTCTGGCCGGAGCGTCGGTCATTAGCGGTGGTAGCGAAACCGAAACATTTGGGCCGCAGGGTTTGACGCTGATCAAATTCTTCTTTTTGCTGACCTTTGCCGCCGCAATTCCGGCCATTATTTCAGGCGGCATTGCCGAGCGCGCACGCTTCGTGCCGCAATTGCTTGCTTCCGGTGCCATTGTTGCGGTGGTCTATCCGTTTTTTGAAGGCATTATCTGGAACGGCAATTTTGGTTTTCAGGCATGGCTCGAAGAAAGCTTCGGCGCCGGTTTTCACGACTTTGCAGGTTCCGTCGTGGTGCACGGAGTAGGGGGTTGGCTGGCCTTGGCCGCGGTCATTATGCTGGGCGCCCGCACCGGACGCTATGGCGATCGCGGTTCGGCGTTCCCGCCTTCTTCGATCCCGTGGTTGGCGTTGGGCAGTTGGCTTTTGTGCATTGGCTGGTTCGGCTTCAACGTGGTAAGCGCGCAATCACTGGAAGGCATTTCCGGTCTGGTCGCGGTTAATTCCCTGATGGCCATGGTCGGCGGCATTCTCGCTGCGTTGATTGTCGGGCGTGCCGATCCGGGTTTTGTTCATAATGGTGCCTTGGCCGGTCTTGTGGCCGTGTGTGCGGGCTCTGACGTTATGCACCCGATCGGTTCTCTGATCACTGGCGGTGTTGCGGGCGTCTTGTTCGTCTATTTCTTTGTGGTGTGCCAGGAGCGGCTGAAGATTGACGATGTGCTGGGCGTATGGCCGCTACATGGGCTGGCCGGTGCATGGGGCGGTTTGGCTGCTGGTATTTTCGGTACGCAAGCCCTTGGTGGCCTTGGCGGGGTGAGTTTTGCTTCCCAACTGGTCGGCACGCTGGCCGGTTGCGGTTTTGCGCTCGTCAGCGGGTTTATCGTCTATGGCGGCCTGAAAGCCTTTATGGGCATTCGCATGAGTGAGGAAGAAGAGCAGGCTGGCGCCGACCTCTCCATCCATAAAATTGCGGCACGTCCGGAGGCGGGTATTTCCCGGTAGCTCCGACCGCACCATAATCGGCCTGCACGAGCGGCAGTTCAAAAGCCGCTTTGACCGCCATGCGATAGACGCGGTAATGTAGGTCAGGCTGATTCGCGGAAAGCCCGTGAAGCATAGTGCTTCGCGGGCTTTTTTGGAGGTACCCATGCAAAATCGCCTTGGATCGGGCAAGTTTGGTCCGGGTCGCTTCGGCGCCTTGCCGCCCTCACCTTTTGCCCAATTGCGCGCCTTGCTGGACGATGTGACCCCAAGCCAAGAACCGCTGTCGCTGGCAATCGGGGAACCGCGCCATGCGCCCCCATCGGCCGTGCTGGAGGTCTTGTCCGCCGCCCGCGACAGCTATGCCAAATATCCACCCATTGGCGGCACCCCCGAATGGCGACAGGCCGTTATCGGCTGGTTGTCGCGTCGTTTCGATCTGTCAGATGCTCTGTTTGAGGAAACGACGCAGATTTTGCCTGTAAATGGCACGCGCGAGGGATTGTTCATGGCCGCGCAAATCGCGCCGCAAAAAGCCGATGGTGTCATGCTGATACCGAACCCGTTTTATCAGGTCTACGCGGCGGCGGCGCTTGCCGCCGGTGCTAACCCGGTATATTTGCCCGCCACGCCGGCGACTGGCCACCTGCCCGATCTGGACGCCCTGGATGATTCTTTATTGGCACGCACGCAGGCTTTTTATTTTTGCTCGCCCGCCAACCCACAAGGTGCGGTGGCCGATGCAAGCTATCTGGCGCGACTTTTGGAGCTGGCGCGCGCGCATAATTTTCTGCTGGTGGTTGATGAGTGCTATTCGGAAATTTACGACCATACGCCGCCGCCATCTGCGCTCCAGCTTATGCAGGCCGCAGGCGATAATGAGATGCCGCTTGTCGTATTCCATTCGCTGTCGAAACGCTCGAACCTGCCGGGGCTCCGGTCGGGGTTTTGTGCCGGTGGTCGCAGTGTGATGCGCGCGCTTGCGGCTTTGCGTGCCATTGCCGGCCCGCAATCGCCGCTGGCGGTGCAGGAAGCGGCGGCGCTGGCATGGTCGGATGATGCCCATGTGCAGGAGAGCCGACAGAAATATGGCGAGAAATTTGCCGCCGCCGAAACGCTTTTTGCAGGGTGTTACGATTTTTACCGGCCCGCGGGCGGATTTTTTCTTTGGCTCAATGTGGGCGATGGCGAAGCGGCCGCGCGGCACTTGTGGGTTACGCAAGGGGTGCGGGTGTTGCCCGGCACCTATCTTGCGCGCGATGACGCGGGCGGCGATAATCCGGCGAGTTCCTATATTCGCGTGGCGCTGGTTGATGAGCAGGAAACAATGACAGTCGCACTCAAACGACTTAAAGACGGGCTGGGAAGTTTTAACCCTGCCGCCGTAGGAGCCGATTAATGGGGTTGACAGACCGCGCGCGCATGCAAATCTCCGCAATGGCGGCTGCGGTTGCCCCGCGCCTGCGGCAGGGTGCGGGCGTTCTGGTGCTGGCCGGCCTCGCCGCGGCCGTACTGGCACTGATAAGCCATAACCCGGCCGACCCCAGCTTCAATGTGGCCGCCGACGGACAAGCCGAAAACTGGTTGGGCTTTTGGGGCGCGGCCTTTGCCGATTTTATCTACCAAATGCTGGGGCATGCGGTCTGGTTTGGGTTTGTTCCAATTGCGGCGGCGGGCCATCGCGCCATTACGCGCGAACCGCTCACCCTGCTATATATGCGCCGTATCTTGGCCGTCATGTCGGTTTTGCTGGCAGCAATGGTGCTGGCTTTGATGCCGGTGGGTCGTGATGCCGGTGCGCCATTTCCGGGCGGTGCGCTGGGCCAACTTCAGGCGCGTGCCATCCAGCCGCTTCTGGATATAATGAGCATTGCACCGGCCACACCGGTCGCATTTTTCATCATGCTTTTCGGGCTGGTGCTGGCGCTGGTGCTGGCCCTTCTAGCGGCCGGCTGGCTGGGCCGCGCCGGACAGCTTGTGTGGGCGGGGGTTCAGGCCACGGCGCGCCTGCCGCAGATTTTACAAAACCTTCCGGGTGAGATGGGCGATTGGCGCGCGCGGCTCTTGGGCGGCATGCGCCCGCACAGAGCGGCGGCACCCCAGAGCGGTGGGGACATGGATGAAAAAGCGATTTCTCAAACTGCCGGCTCGCAAAACTCTGCTCTGGATGATGCGGCAATCGACACGAACACAAATGCTCAAATAGCGGGAGTTCAGGTTGACGACAAAAAGACGACACTGCGGCGCGGCCGCCGTGTTGCCCGTGAAGCCCAAACTAGCCTCAATCTGGACGCATCGACACCGTTTGAATTGCCGCCCTTGCGCCTGCTGACTGAGCACCGCCCGCCGCGTCAGTCACGCGACCTCAGCAAGGATGCGCTGGAAGCTAACGCGCGCCTTTTGGAAACCGTGCTGGGCGATTTCGGCATTCGCGGCAAAATCGGCCGCGTACGCCCAGGGCCAGTTGTTACCTTATATGAATTGGAACCCGCCGCGGGGGTGCGCTCGTCACGCGTTGTCGGGCTGGCCGATGATATTGCCCGCTCCATGAGCGCAACCAGTTGCCGCGTGGCACCTGTGCCGGGGGCCAATGTTATTGGCATTGAATTGCCAAATGCGGCGCGCGAACTGGTCAGTTTGCGCGAATTATTGTCCAGTGCAGATTTTGAAGGCGCAAAAGGCAAGCTGACACTGGCACTTGGCAAGGATATTGGCGGCGCGCCGGTGATGGCCGATCTGTCAAAAATGCCGCATTTGCTCGTTGCCGGCACTACCGGCTCGGGCAAATCGGTGGGCATCAACACCATGATCCTGTCGATTTTGTACCGCATGACGCCGGAGCAGTGCCGCCTTATTCTGGTCGACCCGAAAATGCTTGAACTGTCGGTCTATGACGGCATTCCGCATCTTCTCGCACCGGTGGTCACCGAGCCCAAAAAGGCAGTGGTTGCGCTTAAATGGGTGGTACAGGAAATGGAGAACCGCTACCGCAAAATGGCCAAAATCGGAGTGCGTAATATTGAAGGTTTTAACGAGCGCATGGCCGACGCGCGGCGCACGGGCGAACAATTGTCGCGCCGCGTACAGACGGGTTTTGATCCCGATAGTGGCGAGGCGGTTTTCGAAGAAGAGATTATCGAGCCGGAAAACCTACCCTTTATCATCGTCGTGGTCGACGAGATGGCAGACCTTATGATGGTGGCCGGCAAAGAAATAGAAGGTGCCGTGCAACGTCTGGCGCAAATGGCGCGCGCGGCAGGCGTGCATCTCATCACGGCCACGCAACGCCCGTCGGTTGATGTCATTACCGGCACAATCAAAGCAAATTTCCCAAGCCGTATTTCATTTCAGGTCACGTCGAAAATTGACAGCCGCACCGTGCTTGGCGAGCAGGGCGGCGAGCAGTTATTGGGTCAGGGTGACATGCTTTTTATGGGCGGCGGCGGTCGCATCGAACGCGTCCACGGACCGTTTGTCTCCGATGGTGAAGTGGAAAAAGTCGTGCGGTTTTTAAAACGCCAAGCCACGCCCGACTATATCGAGCAGGTGACAGCCGAACAGGAAGAAGAGGCCGGTATCGGCGCGGCGACCAGCGGCGATACGCTTTACGATCAGGCGGTGGCGATTGTCACGCGGGACGGGCGCGCGTCAACAAGTTATGTGCAAAGGCGTTTGCAAATCGGCTATAACCGCGCGGCACGGCTCATTGAGCAAATGGAAGATGAAGGCGTTATCAGCGCGCCCAACCATGCCGGTAAACGTGAAGTTTTGGCTGGTAAACAGTGAGCAGCGCCGACAAAAACCCCGGCATTACCGGCTGGCTCCGTCGAATTGGCCCAATCTGGGCCATGGGCTGCGCGCTTCTGATAATGCCGGTCGCAAGCCCCGCGCACGGGGCCAACCTTGCCGATATCAATGCTGCCCTTGCCGATATGCGGGCGCTGTCAGGTCAATTTGTTCAATCTGCACCGGGCGGGGAAACCCTGCAGGGCGATTTTTTTCTCGCCCTGCCCGACCGCTTCCGATTTATTTACAAGCAAGGCGGACACAGTGTCGTGACTTTGCGCGGCAATTGGTTGGTGGTGCAGGAGTTTCAGGGCGCGGAAGCCAATCGCTATCCGGTGTCTGCCACGCCACTGCGCCTGCTGGTGGACGGGCGCGCGCCGCGCATTCGGCCATCGCAACTGGAATCCATCACCGAAAAAGGCGACTCGATTGAAGTCGCCTTGCGCGACCCGAAGGGCGACATTCCGGGGCGTCTGGCTCTGATCTTTGACAGCGAAACACTTGCCCTGCAGGGCTGGCGTTTGCTTGATATACAGCAACAGCGCAGCACGGTATGGTTGCACAATGTCATCCGACATAAGCGCTTGTCCGAAGATTATTTCCGAATTGACGAATCCATAGCCGAGGCCGAAGACGAATGACCGCCGGAAATATTCCGCCCAAAGACCCCGATGAAGATGCATGGCAACCCGATGCCGAAAGCCTGAACGCGCTTGAGGCTGAAATTCCCATACTGGCAATCTTGCGCAGATTCGCCGATGAAGCCTGTCGGCAGCCCTGGTTTACCGAGTTGGGTGAGCCGCTCGAAGCTTCCGTCAAAAACATGGCCCGCGCTTATCTCGATGGGCTGGGCTATCCCGATGCCGAGGCCGCACCGATGATGAATTGGGACGATGCGTTGGATGCCGCATTGACGCTTGATATTAACAGTGCCGGCTGGGAGGCCGAAGAGCAATTGCGCGCGGCACTTGTTGATGCTGCGCTCACGCAAGTCAGCGAAGAAGGTCTTGGGGTGCTTTTGGCGCATTTGGCGGCGCAACTTTCCGAAACCCTGCACGAACTGGCCGAGGAGGCGCTTTATATGGCGGACGAATTGCCCGACCATGTGATCGATTTGGCCGTGGGTGCCGGCCAGCAGGCGGCTTATGGCGCGGCGCTGGTGCTGGCGGCCAGTGGTGCTGGGGAACCGGACAATACATCAGACGATAGATCAGATTTTTTATCGCATCCGCTCATGTTAAAATACCGGCTGTTCGCGGCCGGCCGTTGGCCACTTACCCTGACCGGCCAGACGCTTAATATTTTCTGAACTGAGACGAAAGGGCAAAGCCTGGCATGCGCGTTATCTCGTGGAATATCAATTCGGTGCGCCTGCGCGCCCCGCTTGTGGAAAAACTTATTGCCGAGGCGAAGCCGGACGTCATTTGCCTGCAGGAAACCAAATGCCCCAATGACAGTTTTCCAGAAAAACTGTTTCACAAGCTCGGGTATACCCATATCGCAAAAAACGGCATTAAGGGATATCACGGCGTGGCAACGCTGGCCCGCCTGCCAATGGCTGAAACAAATATTGTCACCTACTGCGACCGCACAGACGGGCGCCATATTGAAACGGTTTTTGAAACGGCAAACGGGCCACTGCATGTCCATAATTTCTATGTGCCTGCGGGCGGCGATGAACCCGACCCGGAAATCAATGAAAAATTTGCCCATAAACTCGCCTTTCTGGATGAAATGGAAACCAATTTCCGTGCTATTCGGCGGCAGAAAAAAGCCAAACGGCAAATTCTGGTCGGGGATTTGAACATTGCACCGGGCGAACATGATGTGTGGTCTTCTAAGCAATTGAAAAATGTTGTCAGCCACACGGCCGCGGAGATTGCGGCACTGGCGCGCGTTCAGGCCAGCCTGAACTGGGAAGATGTGTCACGCCACTTTGTGCCGGCTTCGGAGAAACTCTATAGCTGGTGGAGTTATCGCGCGCGCGACTGGGCGGCATCCGATCGCGGACGGCGGCTCGACCATATCTGGGTGACACCGGCCCTGCTAAACGATGTGACCGGCTTTGAGATATTGCGCGCCGCGCGCGGCTGGGAGCGGCCTTCCGACCATGCACCGGTGGTGCTGGATGTAGCCTAAGGCCGATATTTGCGGTCATCCGCCACGCTTGCAAGTTTCAAAATGACCCACTAACGTTCAAGCAGGTTTTGGGAGAACGAAACAATGCTGAACACTTATTCACCATCATGGATGACGGAAGATTTGGAAATTTTCAAAGACGCCGTGAACAAGTTTTACACACGCGAATTTGTACCTCACAGCGATCGCTGGACCAAAGAGGGCATTGTCGATCGCGACGCCTGGTACAAGGCCGGCGAAGCGGGCATTTTATGCGCCTCGATACCGGAAGAATATGGCGGCGGCGGCGGAACTTACGCCCATGAAGCCATTCTGACGGAAGAAATGGAGCGCTGCGGGGTGGCGGGCTTTGGCAATACGGTGCATTCGCTCATCTGCGCGCATTATTTCAATGCCTATGGGACCGAAGAGCAAAAACGCAAATGGTTGCCCAAAATGGCGACCGGCGAGCTTGTCTGCGCGATTGCGATGACCGAGCCGGGAACCGGTTCCGACCTGCAATCCGTCAAGACGCGGGCCACCAAACAGGGCAACCAATATGTCATTAATGGTTCGAAGACCTTTATTACAAACGGACAGCACGCGGATCTGATTATCGTAGTTGCAAAAACCGACCCTGAACAGGGCGCGAAAGGCATTTCGCTGATGATCGTGGAAACCGCTGAGGCGGACGGGTTCCGGCGCGGGCGCAATCTCGACAAAATGGGTCAGCATGCGGCGGATACATCGGAGTTATTTTTTGATGATGTGAAATTACCGACCAGCAATTTGCTGGGCGGCGAAGAAGGCCAGGGCTTTTACCAACTCATGCAGCAATTGCCGGCGGAACGTCTGATTATTGCCAATCAGGGCGTTGGCGCGATTGAGCGAGCAATCCAATTGACGGTTGATTATACGCGCGAGCGCAACACATTTGGCAATGCGGTGTTCGATTATCAAAACACCCAGTACAAGCTGGCCGAGTGCAAGGCAACCTGGATGGCCGCGCGCGCCATGGTCGACCAGCTGGCCGACCAGCTTATGCGCGGCGAACTTGATGCAAATTCCGCCGCCGCTGCAAAATTCTGGGTAAGCGAGCGCCAGTGCGAGATTATTGACACCTGCCTGCAATTTTTCGGTGGCTATGGCTATATGGACGAATACCCGATCAGCCGCATGTATACCGATGCGCGCGTGCAGCGCATTTATGGCGGGTCGAACGAAATTATGCGTATGCTGGTGGCCCGCGCGCTTTAATCGGGCCAGGTTTTTGTTCGGTGATTTTCAAGAGGCAAGCAAACATGCGATTTACTTTTGCACAAGCTATAAGGCGCGCTGCGCCTGTCATATTTCTGTCGGTATTTTTGCCAGTCGTCGGTTTCAGTCAAGAAGCGCCAGATGTGGCAGCGGAGGTGCCGCCGGAAGTTGCGGCAGAGGTCGCAACAGAAGTGACGCCGGAGGTCAGTGCAGAAATTACGCCAGAAGCGCCGCCGGAAGTTTCGCTGGAGGCTGCACTGGCAGTTACGGAGGGGGCCGCATCGGAAAGCGCGGCCCAAGCCGATGATGAGGGCGGGTTCTGGTCGCTGCTATTCGACAAGGGCGGCGTTGTCACATGGATTATCGCAATGTTGTCCGCCATTGGCCTGCCCATCGCGGCGGTGAAATTTGCGCAGTTTTTGCGCATGGAAATCTGGCGCCCCAAACATGTTGAAGCTGCAATGATGCGCTATCGAAACGGCGATGAGCGCGGGCTGGCAGGCGAGCTAGAAGATATCGCCCATCCCGCCGCACCGCTGCTTGCCTATGCGATTGCCGAAACCCATCGCGGTGGCGCAAAGGGCGAAGCCGGGGAATTGCTCCGCGAAGAGGCGTCGCGCCGCGCGCAATATCTTTTGCGGCATTTAGGTTCGAATATCTGGGTGCTTGAGCTTATTGCGGCATCGGCTCCTCTTTTCGGGCTGCTGGGCACGGTCCTTGGCATGATTGTCGCCTTTCAGGGCGTCGGTCAGGGCGTTGGTGGTGCTGATACCGCACTTTTGGCCGCCGGCATCTGGGAAGCGCTGCTGACAACCGCCTTTGGCCTGGCTGTCGCTCTGCCATTTTCCATTCTCGCCGCCGTTTTCAACAATGCCGTCGACAATACGCGCGACCTGCTTGAAGATGCGCTCACCGAAATCATAGTGCGCGGCGCGACAAACGCCTCCGCCAAGGGGTAAGCCCCATGCGGATTGACCGGCCAAAACGCAAGCTGGAAGCTGTCGGGCTCACACCGCTCATCGACATGATTTTTCTGCTGTTGCTGTTTTTTCTGTTGGGCTCGGATTTTGTGCGCTTTTCCCAAAGCCAGCTTGCGCCGCCACGCGGTACAGGGGGCACTGACGGCATGAGCCAGCCGGCCATCATCTCATTGGCCGAAACGGGCGAGGTGCAATGGAACGGCGCAGGCGTAACACGCGCACAAATGCGAGAACGCGCTGCCGGTCTCATTGAAACCGACGCCGAACAGCTTTTTGTCGTCATGCCTGCCGCGGCCGCCGAGGTGCAACAAGTGGTCGGCGTGATGGATGATTTGTCGGCTGCAGGCGCGCGCGCGGTGACGCTGGAGCGCGATGTGTTTGACATTGATCTGGCGGACTTTTGAGGACCGCATGAAAATCAACAGACCCCAACGCAAATTCAAGAGCATTGATCTTCTGCCGCTGATCAATGTGGTTTTTTTGCTCATTCTGTTTGTGCTGATCGCCGGTCGTCCGACCACCGACCATCCCGGCGAGATTGAGGTGGCAATCAGCCGCCAGGAAACCGCTTATGTCGCCGCGCCGCTTTCCGTTCGCCTTGGGGCTGACGATAAATTTTATCTGACGGGTGATGCGCCGAAATCGCTGGCTGAAATTGCCGCGCGCGTGGCGGAAACGGGTGTGGCCGAACAAGGGCTGGCGGTTGAGTTGATTGCCGACCGGCGCGCGCACGCCGCCGCCCTAATGGATTTCCGTCAAGCCATGGCGAAAGCCGGTGTGGGTGAAATCCGCATTAAAACCGAATTTGCCGCGGAGCAGGTAAATGGCAAATAGCCCCGCGCCGCGACCTAACTGGCTGACACGTCTCAAAAATCTGCCGCGCCGCTGGTGGGTCACGTTTTTTGCGATTTCACTGGTCGTTCATGTGATCGGTGTCGGCACGGTTCTAGTTCTACTGTTTGGTGGAGAGCGTGGAGGAGACAATGCGGCCGAGAGCTTGATTATCTCGGCTGCTGCCGATGATCAGCAAGGTGTTGATCTGGAACTGCCCGAGCCGGCCACCATTGAGCGCGAAGCCGAGGCCGAGATGGATTTTTCGGAAATACTCGAAGTGCCCTTGGAAGCAGATTTTAACCAAGTCATGATGGAGGCTGCCAGCACAGCCGCCATTGCGCCCGCCATGCCGGTGCCTTCCAAGGCTGCAACCCAGCGTGCTGCGCGCGGCGGGGGGCTGATATCGGGCGTGCCGCAAACCTTTGCTGATTACATTCAGCATTTGCGGCAAACAGGCATTGATGTCGTGTTCGTGATTGATGCAACAGGCTCCATGGCTTGGGTGCATGATCGGGTGCGCGAACGAATTGAAGCTTTGTCTCAATATGTTCGCAATCTCGTGCCGCTTGCTCGCTTTGGTGTGATCGCCTATCGCGATTATCAGGATCCGGATTTTGTGACACAAATATCTCAGCCAAGTTTTGATGTGCTCAAGGCGCGAACTTTCATGAGCGTGTTGGATGCTAATGGCGGCGGCGACGTTCCCGAAGCTGTTACCGAGGCGCTCCGCAAAGCAGAAAAGGCGATAGCCTGGCGTTCTGGTGCCCAGCGGGTTTTGATTGTTGTGGGCGACGCTCCGCCTCATAATTATGAGGTTGATGAAGCCTTAACCATTGCTGGTCGCATGAAGCGCCGTGGGGCGCGGCTGTCAATCGTCGACTCGCGGGTAGAGGCCAATCGCAAATACCTTGGCCGGACTGAGTCGATCGGCTGGCTCAGCTTGAGATCCCCCAGCTCGCAGCGGCAGGATGTGCTTCCGGCGTTCCGCGCATTAGCCAAGTCAGGCGGGGGGCTGGCGTTGACCTTGGCCGGCGAGCGCCAACTAATGAAAACGTTGGCTCTCCTAATTTTTGATGACCGGTTCCATGACGAGTTGGCGCCATTTCTAGCTAGCTTGGAGTAGGTCATGCGCCGTTTCCTTCACGCCCTCTCAATTTTTTGCTTAATGGTCTTCGCGCCGGCCGAGGCGTGCAGATTACCGCCCAAGGCCCTGTTCGTGTCATCAGAAAAAATTCTGGCCTCTCTAGATGCTCAAGCCCAACCCATTCTGAAGGCTATGGACGATTTCGCTGGCGACCTCGAGGCTTGTTATGATGCTCCTCTGGGGCCGCTTGAAATGGCTGAGATCAGAAACGGCGCAATGGCTTTGCGCGATCATATCGATAAGGTGCGTGCCAAAGCAGAAGCTCGCGTGCGTGGCAATGAATTAAATTTCGAGGATCTGTTGTCGTCTGATCTTTGGCAAGATTTGGAAAGCTTGCGCGTGGCTGGGGCTTATGCACTTGCTTGGGCGGAGCTGTCCCGTGCGACCCGCGAAATTAGTGCTGAAGCGCGACGCAAGGCAATTCTTGGCGCAACCGAGGATATGCGTGCATTGACGCTGGAGTTCAGTCATCCGGTTATTGTTCAGCGCGCCATGTACGGCTTGGCAACAGCACAGATTGAGGGAGGTGATGTGCCTGCGGCTATCGCGACACTTGAGCAATTGAAAGCCTCACTTGCCAAAGGCGGGCAGAATTTACTCGAAGAAGCAGCGGATTTATTTTATTCCGAAATAAGTGCACCAGGCTACATACCACCCATTTTATCTGCTGGTGTTGGCCAGGCGTCCGAATGGGATCTTTCGCCAGAACAGGGCACAATAAACCGAGAAATTTTGAACGTAGCGAACCAGGCTTTGAGCGATGGAAAAGCGGCGGTAGAAATCGCCGCCCTGCTGGCTCCGGCCTTCGACGGATCTCCGGCCATGATTGCGGCGGCGCTTGAATTTCTGGCGCGTGATAAAAAGCTGCTGGCCGCCGCGGATTACCCGCCAGTAAATGCCATACACGCAATGGATGCGGGCTTTACGCGCAGGCAGTTTTCCATCGTGCGTGAAAGCTGGCGGGTTGTGAAACCCTATTACAGTCTGCTACCTGCCAAACTAAAGCGCAGTGTTGACTACCAGCTTGGCGTTAGCTTGGTGAACTTAAACGACGGCGCACGCGCTCTGCCGTTCTTGCGTGCGGCCCGCGCAGGGTATGGCGCCCGGGCGCAGCGCGAACAGGTCGATAAATTCATCGCGCTTGCCCGCTTATCTGCCGACACTGATCCGGATGCCGAACTTTTGGAGCTCGCGCAGCGCCATCAGAAAGTGCCCGAAATAGGGCCGGATCAGTCTCTCACGCTTGATCACGTCATCGCATTGCGCGCGCGGGTTTTGCTGGCCCGCCACGCGGCTACGCAAGGAAAGTGGCGCAAAGCCGATAAGCTGCTATCCGGCTTTTTGCCGCATATGCCGGCCTATAAAATGCTTACCGGCATGCGCGTCCGGCTCATTGCGCGCCAAGTTGCCGATGGACTGAAGACCGGCAAAAAGGCTGCAAATTTACAGAAGGTAGCAAGGGGCGGGCAAGCGATTTACACTATTTGGCTCAAGGCCAAATGTCCGCCGGGCTGCGTAGCGGGAGATGCGCTGCCTGTGCACCGTGCGGCTGTTAATCTTGCTATCAATGGCAGTCTGAGTCCTGAATTTTTTGACATAGCGTATGGGGCTTTTGAGCTTTCGGGCGGTGATGTTGTTCAATTGGCGCCAGCCTCCATGGCCTATTTGGTCGCGCAAGGCGATGGGCCGGGGTTGATAGCCCTGCTCGAGCCTGTCGATGAAACTCAGGCGAAGCGCATTTTGGGCGCATGGAAGGCATATTTGCGCGAGCTTCAGGAAACCGACATGGACGAAGCGCGTTATGTGTTCTTGCGCGACGGATTGTCGGAATTGCAGGGACGCCCCATTGCCAATTTGTATGAGGCGTTGGTGCAGATCAATTTGGCGCGCAACGCGCCTGCGGAAGCCTTGCACATTGCTGACCTGCTAGCACAGGAATTTCCGCGTCGTCCGTCGGCCTGGTATTTGCGCGCCGAAGCTTTGCGCGTCAATGACCGCAACCTGGAAGCGGCGCGCGCGCTGTCCAGTCTGGCAAAGCGCACGCCGCCCGATGATCCGGTGGGCATGGGCGCGCGCGTCGGGCTGGCGGCCATTTTCACAAATCTGGGTGAAAAGCCCAAAGCCTGTGCCATGATGGAAAAAATATTCGCGCGGTCGCAGGCGGCTCAAAACTGGCAGAAGGCAACAGATGTATTTCCGATGCTTGCCGCATGGGAGCGGCAGGCGCGGGCCTGCTCGCCGGGTTAGTTCCGGGAATGGGGGGGGCTAGTGCCGGAAATGGCGCATACCGGTGAATATCATTGCCAGCCCCGCTTCGTCTGCCGCCGCAATTACCTCGTCATCGCGGATCGACCCGCCGGGCTGAATAATGGCCGTGGCACCCGCATTGGCGGCACTCAACAGCCCGTCGGCGAACGGGAAAAACGCATCTGACGCGACCACCGAGCCGAGAACCAGCGGCGCCGAAAGCCCCGCCGCCTCTGCCGCATCTTCGGATTTGCGTGCGGCGATGCGTGAGCTGTCCAGCCTACTCATCTGACCTGCGCCAATCCCGACGGTTGCGCCGTCTTTGACGTAAACAATGGCATTTGATTTCACATGTTTGGCAACCTGCCAGGCGAATAATAAATCCGCCATTTCGGAGGCATCCGGCGCACGGCTTGTTACAGTCGTCAAATGTTCGGCGGAAACCGCGCCTGCATCTCTGTTTTGTGCCAGAAAGCCACCAGCCACCGTGCGCACACTCAAGCCTTCGGCATGGCGGTCGGCAAGGCCGGTGGTAATCAACAGCCGCAGATTTTTCTTGGCCGCGATAATGTCGCGCGCCGCATCATCGGCCCCCGGCGCGATAATCACTTCTGTAAACAGTTCGGTAATTGCTTTGGCGGTGGTCGCATCCAGCGGGCGGTTCATGGCAATAATGCCGCCAAAAGCTGAAACCGGGTCGCAAGCCAAGGCTTTGGCAAACGCCTCCGGCAAATGGGCACCGCATGCCACGCCACACGGATTGGCGTGTTTGATGATGGCACAGGCCGCGCTGTCGGCGGGGTCAAATTCAGACACAAGCTCAAAAGCTGCATCGGTATCATTGATATTGTTGTAAGAAAGCTCCTTGCCCTGCACCTGCTGCGCCGTTGCGACACCCTCACGCAATGGCCCGCCAACATAAAATCCGGCCTGTTGGTGCGGGTTTTCGCCATAGCGCAAACTCTGCTGCAAATGCCCGCCAAGCGCGCGAAATGCAGGTCTTTCGATCTCAAGCTCGGCGGCCATCCAATTGGAAATTTCAGCGTCATAAGCTGCCGTACGCGCATAGGCTTTTTGCGCTAGCCTTTGCCGCAATGTGAGTTGCGTGCCCTGATGGGCATGGAGGCTGTCCAGAACGTTGGTGTAATCTTCAGGGTCAACAATCACCGTGACGTCTTGGTGATTTTTGGCTGCCGCGCGGATCATGGCCGGGCCACCAATATCAATGTTTTCAATACACGCTTCGTAAGTTCCGCCGCCCCGGACCGTCTCCTCAAACGGGTAGAGATTGACCACCAACAAATCGATCTCGCCAATACCATGGTCGCGCATGTCGTTTAAATGGGTTTCATTATCGCGTATCGCAAGCAATCCGCCATGCACCATCGGGTGCAGTGTTTTCACCCGCCCATCCATCATTTCGGGGAAGCCGGTCAAGTCTGACACATCGCGACAATCTATACCCGCTTGCGCGAGCATTTTTGCCGTGCCGCCAGTTGAAATGATCTCGATTCCTTGCGCCACCAGCGCTTTCGCGAAATCGACAATGCCGGCTTTGTCCGAGACGGATATTAGGGCGCGGGAAATGGGTTTATGAGATGATTTTTCGGAAACTGACATGTGGGGTAAACCTTATTTGGGGGCCTTAAAAAATCTTCTGGGCACGGGTTAGCGGCGGCGGCCAATGCGCCCAACATAGCGCATGGCCCATTTCATTTGGGTATCTTTCGGCTGCAATGTGCCGGCGATTGCAATTTGCTGGCATCGCTGCGGAATGCCCTCATGGCCCATGAACACGCTTTCCTCGATCTTCAAAATCTGGTCTGCTTGCGGCGCAAAGCGAAACTGCCAGCCATGCCCGCCATGCGATACCAGCAATACGCTAGAACCGCCGGATTGCAGGGTCGCTGAAACCTGTGGGTGCAGATGAAAACGTAAATGGAAGCGTGCGGCGATATATTTGCTTTTGCTTGAGGCTGGCATGAGCGTGTCCTCACCGCGCAAATCTTCGCCAGTCGTGTCGACAAAAAGTCGGCGATTATAGCGCACGCCATGGCTTGCGGCGAATTGATCATGGCTAGTTTCCAGCCAGACGCCGGTTGTATCCTCCACCCGCCGGCAGGTGACATGCCAGTTTTCCGGTTTCAACCGGTGTCCTAGCACCCGCGCCGCCAGCCCGCTACGGAGGAATGGATCACTCATGTCGGCGTCGAAACCGAAGGCGGAATGTGCCGCCACCCCGCGAGAGGCAAGGTGCCATTTCTCATCATGCACTAGATTGGGGCCGCAATTTACGAGTATCCGGTCCTGGGCATAGCTCATTTCCAGCGACAAGGGGGCCGCGTGGCTCATCTCGGTGCCAGCCCCGCCGCTGGCCTGTCCGGCGTCCACCAGCAAGCAAAGTTTGCCGGATGCCAGGCGTTGGTAGCCGCTGCGCTGAGCATAGCTCATCACATTTTTAGCATCGAGGCCGACAAGCAATGGAGCAATTTCTTTTGCCGCGCGCGCGGTTGCGCCATTGAACACCCCAAGCCCGCCATCGGGATGACAAGTGAGGGCTAGCATGGCCTGCATGCGCTTGCGTGCTTCCACCAGCATTGCGGGCGCCTGCACGGTGCGTGCTTGCATCGCCGCTTCCAAGGCCAGGATCAGTTTCAAAATATCGGCTAGAATCGCGGGTGAGCGGCTGACATGGCCACCATCGGCGAGAATTTGACGCCGCAACTCGCGCAAGACTACTTCAACCCCTTGGCGAACCCATTGTCCGTCACCAGAAAAAGCAAGGCCAGCATAGGCCAGTCCGGAGGCGGCCGTCAAACGGCGTAAGCCGTCATTTTCCTCATCTATGCAGCGCGCGAGATATTTTGACTGCTGGCTCAGGGCTTGTCGGATAGTATCGATCTCGCGGCGTTCAAGTGCCGGCAAAATGATAGGCATGGCGGCGCTCCAATTCATCAACCGCCGCGCGATAACATCCGATCGCATGGCTTCTTTCACGCGCACTGGATTGCGCCTTATCCAGTCCTGCACATAAAATGCCGCCGCCGTCGCCCCGCGTTCTTCGGACAGGGCACAGATATGGCGCAACCAGTCAAATCCGTGCAGCGAGGCCAGCCATTTGGAATTGGCAACTGGCACGTCGAAAGGCGATGTGTTGGCAACCTTGACCAATGCACCGGGCAGTGTGTAATCCCCGGCCAGCCAATTTTCGCCGCGCACTGTATCGCCAGGGGTGAGGGCTTGGGGATAAAGGCCGGTTATGTCGATGATGCCTGACACGCGCCGGCTGCTCAGCGACGCCGGACGCCGCAAGCTCCGTTTCAGGCCGACGCGAATGTTTCGCATCATGGTCGAAAAAATTTCCAGATACAGGCCCAGCTTGCGTGCGCGGCTCATCAGGTCTGCCTGGCCTCCCGCAGCGCGGCAATATTTTCAGCATAAAGCGACGGCCCGCCCTTGAAGGTGCCAGTGCCGGCTACCAGTACATTGGCCCCGGCGGCGATGACTTGGGCGGCCGTCTCGCGGTTTACCCCGCCATCGACTTCCAATTCGATATCGCGGCCCGACGCATCTATCAATTGGCGTAGTTCCGATATTTTTTCCAACTGGCTGCTAATAAAGCTTTGTCCGCCAAAACCTGGATTAACCGACATTACCAACACCAGATCGACAAGGTCCAGCATATGATCCAGCGTGGCCAGCGGCGTGGCCGGGTTCAACGATACGCCAACGCGACATCCGGCAGCGCGAATGGCTTGTGCGGTGCGGTGCGGGTGTGGCCCGGATTCTGGGTGGAAGGTAATGATATCGGCACCGGCTCCGGCAAAGGCATTGATATAGGGGTCCACTGGCGCGATCATCAAATGCACATCAAGCGGGCGCGACGTGTATGGTTTAATGGCTTTCAGGACATCCGGGCCGATGGTGATGTTGGGTACAAAGTGGCCGTCCATCACATCCACATGCACATAGTCGCATCCGGCATCACAAATGGCGGCCACCTCTTCGCCCAAACGGGCAAAGTCAGCAGAAAGAATAGAGGGTGCAATTTTTACCTCAGGCATGTTTTTTCAATAATCCTATTTGACGCGGCACGCAAGATATCACTCATGTCTGAGCTTCGGCTTTCTTTTGGAAACGCGCAGCAAAGAACCCGTCACAGCCGCCGGAAGCGGCCAACATTGCCGGGGTTGTGCGCAACTGGCCGGCGCCCGTTACTGCCATGGACAAACATTCCGGAACTTCATCCGCCCCGATTGGCATGAGGGAAAAATCGTCACGGGTTGCTAGAAACGCCCGTGCCACGCCCTCGCCTTCTTGGGGCTCCAGTGAGCACACGCAGTAAACGAGCGTACCCCCGGGGGCTGTTGCGTCAGCCGCCCTCTCTAGAAGGGTGGACTGCAGGCGTGCGTTCTTTTCAATGTCGCTGCGGCGGCGGTGTAAGGGCAGATCGGGGTGGCGGCGAATTGTACCAGTGGCCGAGCAGGGGGCGTCCAGTAGCACGCGGGAAAATTTTCTGGTCGGATTCCAACTTTCAAGATCAGCTAGCACGGTCCGCGCGTCAAGTCCGGTGCGCGCCAAATTGGCGGCAAGGCGCTCAAGTCGTTTCTGAGAGGTATCGAGCGCTGTCACTTGCGCGCCGCATGCGGCCAACTGCAAGGTTTTGCCGCCCGGTGCCGCGCACAGGTCAAGAATATCGGCCTGCGCCTTAGGGCGCAAAAGCGGCGCGGCCAGCGCTGCACTAACGTCCTGCACCCACCACATGCCCGCATCGAACCCAGGCAGACGTGTCACGTCGCCCGTCGCCTCAAGACGCAGGCAAGTGGGGGTGAGTACATGCCCCATGCCCGGATTGGTGGCCTGCCAATCCCTCAAGGAAATGGCGTCGCGAAACTGTAAATCTAGTGGTGGCGTTTGGCGCAAAACGTTTTCCATCGCAGCTGTCTGCTCGGCGCCGTAAGCCTCTTGCCAGCCTTCAAGCAACCATGCTGGCAGGTCCGGCACTGTGTTCACGTTCTGCCTGGCCTCGTAGACACGGCGCAATACCGCATTTATAAGGCCACGAAAGGGTTGCTCGCGCCGCCCCGTAGCCGCTACGGTCTCGTTAATTGCGGCATGCGGCGGGACATTCATAAACATAATTTGCGCTGCGCCGATGTGCAAAAGCGCGCGCGCCAAATGCGGGCGCGCCGGCACGGGTTTTTTGAGGTGCGGTGCCAATGCCGCTTCAATGTGACCGCGTCGCCGCAACGCCGTCATAACCATAGCGCTTGCAAAAGAACGGTCTGCAGCGCTCAATTCGCCCAGCCGGTCGCGCGCTTCGTCCAGCGTTTTGCCGCGCTCTATGGTCGCCAGCATGGCGGCGGCATGGCGTCGTGCGGCAGATTTGCCGCGTCCTCCGGAGGGCGCGCGCTGCGGTTTGTTTTCGGCGTTTTTTTCCATGCGTTTGTTAGACCACTCTGGAAATCCACTGGCAAGCGCCCATATAGTGACTATGGCAGATGACAAAGACCCGACGTCGGCGCGACAAAAATCAATGGAAGAAGCCGCTAAACGCGCGAGGACTGAGGCGGAAGCGCGGCGCAAAACCCGCGCGGCACTAAGTGGCGAAAAATCCGCGCGCAAAGAAACCGGCGGACAGGCGGGCCCAGAGCCCACGCGCTATGGGGACTGGGAAAAGGGCGGCATTATTTCCGACTTTTAACCGCCACTTAGCCTGCGTTTTGGCGGTTTTCGATCAGGCCGTCGACTACAGACGGGTCTGCAAGTGTGGATGTATCGCCCAGATTGGAGAAATCGTCTTCCGCGATTTTTCGCAAAATGCGCCGCATGATTTTACCTGAGCGTGTTTTCGGCAGGCCTGGCGCAAACTGAATAAAGTCGGGCGAGGCAATTGGGCCGATTTCCTTGCGGACCCATTGCACAAGTTCGCTCCTCAAATCATCGTCGCCACCCAGGCCGGCGTTTAGCGTCACATAGCAGTAAATACCTTGCCCCTTAATATCGTGCGGGTAGCCAACCACCGCCGCCTCAGCAACTTGCGCATGTGCCACCAGCGCGCTTTCAACTTCCGCCGTGCCCAGCCGGTGGCCAGATATGTTCAGCACATCATCAACACGGCCGGTAATCCAGTAATAGCCGTCTTCGTCTCGCCGGCACCCGTCACCGGTAAAATATTTGCCCGGATATTGCACAAAATAAGTGTCGATGAAGCGCTGGTGGTCGCCATAGACAGTGCGCATTTGTCCGGGCCAGCTGTCGGCAATACATAGATTGCCCGAACAGGCACCCTCCAGCAGTTCGCCGTCAGCGCCGATTAGCTCGGGGCGAATGCCGAAAAACGGGCGCGATGCCGAGCCCGGCTTCAGTGGCGTTGCGCCGGGCAGGGGCGTAATTAGCACCCCTCCAGTTTCGGTTTGCCACCATGTGTCGACGATCGGGCAGCGACCATCGCCAACCTCACGGTGATACCAGAGCCACGCTTCGGGATTAATCGGCTCACCAACTGAGCCCAAGAGCCGGATCGAAGAACGGCTGGCGGCCTTGACTGGTGCTTCGCCTTCGCGCATTAGCGCGCGCAAGGCTGTCGGTGCGGTGTAGAAAATGTTGACCTGATGTTTGTCGCAAACGTTCCAGAAGCGAGAATTGTCAGGGTAATTGGGCACGCCCTCAAACATGATCGTGGTCGCGCCATTGGCAAGCGGCCCGTAAACGATATAGGTGTGTCCCGTCACCCAGCCAACATCGGCAGTGCACCAGAATATTTCGCCGCGCCTATAATCGAAAACAAATTCATGCGTCATCGAGGCGTATACCATGTAGCCTCCGGTTGTGTGTAACACACCCTTAGGCTTGCCGGTGGAACCGGAGGTGTAAAGAATGAAAAGCGGGTCTTCGGCTCCCATTTCTTCCGGCGGACATTCGGCATCTACAGTGTCCTTAGCCTCATGATACCAAATGTCGCGGCCGGCGACCATATTGACGTCACCTTGGGTCCGCGCCACAACCACAACGCTTGAGACGTCCGGGCATTGTTCCAGTGCGGCATCGGTGTTTGATTTGAGCGGAATTTTGCGCCCGCCGCGAGTTCCTTCATCGGCCGTAATAACGCAGGAACTGTCGCAGTCCTGAATGCGGCCGGCGAGGGCGTCGGGTGAAAACCCGCCAAACACAACTGAATGAATAGCGCCGATGCGCGCGCAAGCAAGCATGGCATAGGCCGCTTCGGGGATCATCGGCATGTAAATCGTAACGCGGTCGCCCTTGCCCACGCCCTGTTGTTTCAGCACATTGGCGAAACGGCACACTTCTTCGTAAAGCTGGCGATAAGTGATTTTCGCATCCTGATCCGGCTCGTCACCTTCCCAGATAATCGCAATATCGTCGCCGCGCGCTTCGAGGTGGCGGTCGATACAGTTAACGCAGGCATTGAGCGTGCCGTCTTCATACCATTTGATCGACACATCTTCTTTGCCGTAAAGCGTATTTTTGACTTTTTTGTAGGGGTTTATCCAATCAATGCGCTTGCCGTGTTTGCCCCAGAAGGCATCCGGATCGCGCAGGCTCTCGTCATACATTTCGAGATATTTGGCTTCATCGACCAGCGCTGTGGCCTTCACATTTTCAGGCACTTCAAAGACCAGATCATCAGACATTTAACACTCCCTTCTCAGCAACCCTCGGGCCAGTAATTTAGCAGGCTAATTTTTCGTGTAAAAGACTATTGCGAAACACTATTCCATTGGGGCAACGCTTCCAAACAGCCGTGCGCGGTCAGCGTGAAAGCGTTTGCCGGCGACATACATGAGTGGGATTGCCAGCATAGATAAAACAGTAAAGGCTAAGAGCGTTACCGTATAAGGTTGTCCATGGCCCTGCGCTGTCATGTAATCGGCGAGAATGCCGCCGCCGGTAATGCCGATGCCGAGCCCGATCAGGTTCAAGCTCAATATGTAAAACGCCACAACTGTGGCGCGGATGCGTGGCGGCACCAGTTCTTGCACCGTCGAAAAAGTCGGCCCGTAAAAAAGTCCTAGCTGAACAAAGCCTAGAAAAATGCCCAAATCGAAAAAAATATTATCGGCCGGGACCAGGCGGTAGGCCACGGCAAAAGGCGACAGCAATAGCGATGTCCAGAATAAAAACATCGGGCGCCCGGTTTTGAAATTTTGCTGCCATTTGTCGCCCAGCCAGCCGCCCAGCAAATTGCCGAGAATGCCTCCAGCGGCGGCAAGCCAACCAGAGTGACGCGCAATCTCGGCACGCTCAAAGCCCCGCTCATTGACAAACCACAGTTGGTCAAACGCCGCCGCGCCCAGAATGAAGTGAAACGCTACGCCGCCTGCAATGGTGCATATAAGCGCAGGCGATTGCGTCAGCGAGCTGCGCAGAATTTTGATGATTTCCCTGAATTTCAGTTTTTCCGGTTGCGCTGCGTCAATGCCTTTGCGGGGTGTTTCGCCCAGAAAAAGAAGCCCGACGGCCAACAACAGGCCGATACCGCCTAGTAAGTAAAAACATGCGCGCCAGCCAATGGCTGGACCCAGATAGCCGGCGATAAGCAGGCTGGCGGCGACGCCGATCGGCACACCCATATAATAAAAGCCCGCCGCGAACCCAAGCTGGCGCGAAGGAAACCGGTCGGCCAGCATTGACATGGCGGTTGGCGTGGCAACGCTTTCGCCAACCCCGACCAACATGCGTGGAATGAGCATGGTCACAAAACCTTTGGCCGCGCCGGATGCCGCCGTCAGCCCGCTCCATAAAGCCAGTCCGAAGGCAAGCAGGCGTGGCCTGTGTAACCGGTCGGCCAATGTGCCCATGAACAGGCCCATCACCGAATAGAAAACAATGAAGGCAAAACCGGTCAAAAGCCCGAATTGGGTGTTGGAGAGCCCAAGATCCGGAACGATGAAATTGGCAAAACTGGCCAGCAATTGCCGGTCAACGAAGTTCATCACATTAATTACGGTTAGCAGGCATAAAACTGCATAGTCGCGGCTGCGCGCTTCGCTTTCGGCCAGCGGGCCGGATTGAGAACCTGTTTGGGACATGAGTGATCCTCCCCGAGGTTCAACTATGCGCGAGGCGGCCAATCAGCACAATATCTTTATCCGCACCCGCATCCGCCAGTTTGCCGACATTTGCGGGGCTCTCAGAAACCGTCGGCCTCGCATGATGGCGGGGGCGCACATCCAGTTTAAGTGGCAAACCTAGATGCGGGCGCTTGTTGACAAAGCCCCGAAACCCGTCAGGCGTGTGCCAGATGATGAGGTCTAGGTATTTGGTGCTATGCGGGTCTGAAATTACGAAGCCTCGTGTTTGTTCCAGTTCTACGGCATTGGCCGGGCAAATGACCGTTCCACTTGGGGGCAACCATAGGTCATGTACGAGCAGACATACAGCTAGGCCGGCGTGTCGCGGTCGGGGTCAATCCCCGACATTTTGCACACGCGCTTCCACTGCGCCGGTGACACTGGTTGCACGGAGAGGCGTGAATTTGTTACCAGCGCCATGTCGGCGAGTTTCGGCTCATTTTTAATCTCGGCCAGTGTGACATGATGCGACGCCGTCTCCAGCGCCATAATATCGACCATGCCGAAACGCCCTTTCGGATCGGTGTGATCAGGGTAGTGTTCGCGGATGACCTGCACACTGCCCATAATGCGTTTTTCATTCACCGAGTGATAAAAAAACCCGCGATCGCCGATTGCCATGGCTTTCATATTCTTGTTTGCCAAAAAATTACGCACGCCGTCCCAATGCTCGCCCTTTGTGCCGCGCGCGCACTGGTCGTCCCATGACCAAGTATTGGGTTCGGATTTAAAAAGCCAGAACTGTGTTTTGGTCGCCGTTTTTTTGTTTCCAGCCATGGCCCTTTTCCCGTTTACAAATTCTGTCTGCAAATTCTCTGTTTAGGTTTTTGCCTGCGGGTTCTCCAGCCCGCCGATCAGATGCTTCCATGGGTGAATTTCCACACGGTCGAACAATCCGGCCTTGGTATAGGGGTCATTATGCGCCCAACTTTCGGCCTCGGCGTGCGTTCTAACGTTCAACACAATCAGCGAGCCGATCATGGTTTCGCCATCCTCGCTCAGAAACGGGCCAGCCACCATAACGCCCGGATTTTCCTGCACATAAGCCAAATGGTCGGGCCGGTTTGCCAGGCGCAGATCTTGGCTTCCGGGTCGATCCATGCAAATCAAACAAAACATGACACACTCCAACGCTACCGACTTTAGGCTAGCAGAGCTAAGCGCCACGCTCAATCGGGCAATATGATCACAACCAGCTGTAAATTATGAAATTTGCTGCCGTGGGAGAGCGAAAAACAGGTTTATTCGCGCGCCAGCGGGCGCGCCATCAGGTTTTGAATGGCCGTGTCGACATCGTGTCGTCCGGCCAGAATATCATCAACCGCCGCACAAATCGGCATGAGGACCTGGGCGCGTGCCGCCAGCGCGCAAACGGCCTCAGCGCTTGTTGCCCCCTCGCTGACCGACAGGCGTTGGCTCAATATGTCCTCAGCGCGCCCGCCTTCGCCCAGCGCCTGACCTAGCGAAAAATTGCGCGATGTGGCGCTAGCGCATGTCAAAACCAGATCGCCCAGCCCCGACAGGCCCGCTAATGTTTCAGCCTTGGCGCCGAGCGCCAGACCGAGGCGCTGCATTTCGGCAAAACCACGCGATGTCAGCGCGGCACGCGCACTTTCGCCAAGCTTTTTGCCGGCAACAATTCCACAGGCAATGGCCAGCACGTTTTTGACCGCGCCGCCAATTTCGGCGCCTAAAATATCGTCCGACAGATAGGGGCGGAATCCGGGCCGCTCCAGCACTTGGCACAGTTCCGCTCCGCGCACCGAATCTGCTGCGGCTAGCGTCACCGCCGTCGGCAGGCCAGCGGCCACGTCTTTTGCAAAACTTGGCCCCGATAAAACGGCGAGGCGGCTCTCTGGCAGATATTCGGCGGCCAGTTGCGACATGAATTTGAGCGACCCGCGCTCGACCCCCTTGGCGCAAAGCACCAACATGGCATGGGTCGGCAGGATTTCAGCCAGTTTGGCAATGGCATTGCGGGCAAATTGTGCGGGTGCAACCATCAGCACGCAGTCACAGTCGGCCAGAGCGCACATCTCGTTGGTGGCCTGCAAATTGTTGGGTAGGGTTTGGCCGGGCAGAAAGTCCACATTTTCTTGCCGCTCATTAATATTCTGGGCGGTCTGCGGCTCATACACATATATCGGTATGGGCTTCGAATACCCGCGTGCAGCAACGCAAGCCAGCGCGGTGCCCCAAGCGCCACCACCTGCAACTCCTATTTTTTTTCCAATCTCTATTGTTTTTGACATGCTCTTCGCTTGCTCACATGGGAAACACAACATCCGACGTAACCTTGCTAGCCCAGTCGGTCAGCCAGCGCAAGTTCAGGATTTGCGCATGTTATTATGTAGAATGAATATTTTATTGATTATTCATAATTTCTAAATATACTGAATGAATGAGTGAACCGGAAAAAATTCGGGAAAAAATAATTGATGCCGCCGTCGAAAGGTTTCTGCATTATGGTTATCCGAAAACCACAATAGCCGAGCTTGCAGGCGATTGCGCCATGTCACCAGGAAATATTTATCGGTTTTTCAAGGGGAAGATTGATATTGCGGCAGAAATCGCGCGCCGCGAGGCGTTGCAGGCGGTTGAACGCATGGAGGCCGTGCTTGAATGTCCTTATCGCAGTTCACGCCAGCGCCTTGAAGAGGTTGTGTTTGCCGATATGCGCCACACGTTTCATTTACTGGAGAATGAGCCGCGAGTGCTTGAATTGGCGCAAGTGGTTATCCAGGAACGCCCGCAATTCCAGATCGAAAGCTTGCGCCGCGAACGTCGCATATTTCAGCGCATTTTGCGCGATGGCGCACAGACCGGCGAGTTTGCCCTCGATAATATCACCCACGCTACTATTGCCGTGCATTCGGCTACGCTGAAATACCGCTATACCCAGCTTTTTACCAATCAGACGCTTGAGGAATTGGAGCGCGAACTATGTTTTGTTCTGACTTTGCTCATGCGGGGGCTGACTAATCCTGCCGGTCAAGAGGCTTTGCCGCCAACCGAGGTGCCGCCGGAAACTGAATTTAAGCAGGCCGTCTGACCAAGCCGCCCGCCCGGGCAGTCTCGTTTTCTCCAATTTCTCTTATTTTTAGTAAAGATACTGACGGCTAAGCCTTCACTATGTCGTTTTGGGCCCTGTTAGTTAGTTAAGCCCGACAAAATGCGCCAGCAGTTCTATGTGATAGTGGCGAAAAAACAAAGAGAAAATAGTGGTTTTGGGGTATTCTCGCGAATTAAACACCGCGCCACAAACATTTAGCAAGAAATATTGAATAAAATTTAAAATATTTATTGTTTTTTATTTGTGGATACCCTATATTATGGCTGTAAGGGCGATAAGGCCCTTGCGCAACAGGATGAAAGATTAATTATGAGCAAGCTTTTCAAACAGATAGGGCGCACCGTTGATGGTCCGGCCCTGATCTCAGGTCTTCTTGCTCTGTATGGTCTGGTACTCGTAACCCAGACGGTTACTGGCCTTTCCATTATCTAACGGGCTCCTCCCAAGACGTTAGATGACAGAAGACTGAATTTAGGTGCGTTACCTCCCTTCGCACCTCCCGGCCACCCTCCTGGCCAAATTGGCACCGATGGACCCTCCCCCATCGGTGCTTTTTTGTGGGAAGTATTCAAGCAGATTTAAACGCGTCGTCCGAAAGCGGCCAGCGTGCCCGTGCGGGTGCGGCAAGCGCTGAGTCGGGCGTGTTTCCGGCATGGAGACGCTCGGCACCTGCCCAGGCGATCATGGCACCATTATCAGTGCAAAGCGCCGGCGGCGGGACGGTCAGGCTAAAGCCCGCAGCGCGGGTAACTTCATCAAGTGCTTGTCTCAAATACTGATTAGCGGCAACCCCGCCAGCCACTACTAGCCGTCCGCCATCGCTGGCAGACATATCAAAATCATTTATGGCGATGCGACAGCGATCGACCAGGCAATCGGCAATTGCGGCCTGAAACCCTGCGGCAAGGTCGCAAATATCGGTTTCGCCAATCGGTTGCAGTTCAATCGCCCGTTGGCGCAGGGCGGTTTTCAATCCGGAAAATGAAAAATCACAGCCGCTGTCATTTTGCCCGATGAGCGGGCGGGGAAGCGCGAATCGGTATGCATCGCCGCGCTCGGCGCGCGCTTCAATCTCCGGTCCACCCGGATAGCCCAGCCCTAAAAGTTTGGCCGCTTTGTCAAATGCCTCGCCAACGGCATCATCTCGCGTGGTGCCGACAAGCGTGTAATCTCCCACGCCGTCAACCCGACATAGCTGGCAATGCCCGCCTGAAACCAGCAATAGCAAATAGGGAAAGGCGACATTGTGGGTCAGCCGCGCAGTCAACGCATGGCCTTCAAGATGATTAATTCCATAAAACGGCGCGCCACTTGCCAGCGCCAGCGCCTTGCCCATCGTAAGACCGATGAGCACACCGCCAATCAGCCCCGGCCCTGCGGTGGCAGCAATGGCATCCATGTCTTGCAGCTTGCACCCGGCTTTAGCCAGCGCTTCGGCCACCATCCGGTCGAGATGGTCGATATGCGCGCGCGCGGCCAGTTCCGGCACCACGCCACCATAGGGCGCGTGAACGTCTATCTGGCTCAGCACCACATTCGATATGATGTCGCCGCGCAAGCCACTTGCTCGTCCACTATCCGGCGTCAGGCGCACAATGGCGGCGGCGGTCTCGTCACAACTGGTCTCAAGACCCAAAACGGTAATCTGTGTTGCCGACAATTATTTCTCCTTGTTTCCCCTATGGTGCAACAAGCTGGCCATCGGGCGTAACTGTCTTTATATATGGGCGCCAAGCTGTCGGCCAGACAATATCGGTTTGCCGCAGCCATTGGCGGCATCTCAGGAGTGCGCAACGCATGACCCGGCAAATAACCATTGGAACCCGCGCCTCACCGCTTGCCTTGGCCCAAACCGAACGGATTGTCACCGCCCTGCACGGCGTGTTAAGCCTGCCGGCCGGTGCCATTTCAGTGCGTAAAATTTCCACCAAGGGCGATGGCATTCTGGATCGCACATTGGCTGAGATTGGCGGCAAGGGCCTGTTCACGGATGAGCTTGATGCGGGCTTGCGCGACGGCTCGATTGACCTTGCCGTACATAGCCTGAAAGACCTACCAACAGCCGAAACCCCTGGCCTGGTCACGGCAGCCATTCCGGTCCGCGAAGACCCGCGCGACGTTCTTATTGTGGCAACACCCGACGGCCCATCGCCGGGCTCGCTCGCCGAGTTGCCAGAGGGCGCGCGCGTCGGCACCGCCTCATTGCGGCGCAAAGCGCAAATTTTGCAGGCACGACCCGACCTCAACATTGAGCCCTTGCGTGGCAATATCGGCACGCGGCTTGCCAAATTATCACCCGACACAGTGGCTGCTACCGTGCTGGCAATGGCTGGGCTCAACCGCATGGATTATACGGGCCCCGACTGGCAGGCACTGGCGCCCGATATTATGCTGCCCGCCGCCGGGCAGGGCGCGCTAGCGGTTCAGTGTCGCGCCGATGACGCCACCTTAATCGCCCAGCTTGCGGTTTTGGATGATGTTGGGACGCGCGCTTGCGTGATGGCGGAACGCAGTTTTCTTGCCGGGCTTGACGGCTCGTGCCGCACACCGATTGCGGCACTGGCATACACTGATCCAGAAAATGCCCAAACCGCTTTTTTGCGTGGGCGCTTGCTAGCCGAAGACGGCACGGAATTTGTAGAAAACACTTGCCGGTTCGACCCGGCAGACCTTGATGCGGCCGATGCCGCAGGCTCACAACTTGCCGCAGAGTTGCGCACGCGTGCGCCGCATCTGGTGATCGCCTGATGCGCCTTCTTGTCACCCGCCCGGTCGCGGACGCGAAGGCGCTGGCCGACAAACTGGAAGCCGTCGGACACAGCGTCATATGCGCGCCAGTCATGGAAATTGTGGCAAAGCCCGAAGCCGCACCCGAGCTGACAAATGTTAAAGGCCTTGCCTTCACTAGCGCCAACGGCGTGCGCGCATTTGAGCCTTTCGCTTCCGTAGCCCTGCATCTGCCGGCCTATGCTGTCGGCATGCAAACGGCAGCAGCGCTTGCCGGCATCGGGTTTTCAAATGTGCGCATTGGAGATGGCGATGTCGTATCATTGGCAAATATCATTACAGATGAGTGCCCAGACGGGCCGATATTGCATATATCGGGGCGCGATCAGTCAGGCGACTTGGCCGCTACGCTGAAAGCGGCGGGATGTGCAGCACGGCGCGCTGTGCTGTATGAAGCGCGCGCCGCAACCAGCCTGCCGCCTGCTGCCGTGGCCGCCCTGCGCAACAAGGCTCTGGACGGAATCATTTTATATTCAAAACGCAGTGCCGAGATTTTTTACCGTTTGGCCAGCGTTGCAAGTGTGGATGCGAGCGTCCCGCAAGCCTTTTGCCTGTCAGCGGGTGTTGGGGATATTGCGCGTGCGGCAGGCGCACCAACCCATGTGGCAAGGTTTCCCGATGACGCACATATGTTCGACTGTATTGATGCAGCGGCTGATAGCTAGCCGGCAATTGCGCCAAACGGAAAATCACACCAATATAAAGGCATGGTACGTTCCGGAAAGACGTCGAACGGCGACAAGGTCGCCCATGGCGAAGCAACCATGCGTGGTAGCGGCCGCCGCTATTTCAAAATTCCGCCGATGATTGACCATCAAGCTGGATCGTTTTTGTTCGACCGGATGCGTCTGCTGGGTACGCTGGTGATGCCGCTTCACTGGCGCCGGATTTTGCTCATGGCATTGTTTGCGGCTGCGGGTGTGGGCGCTTTTGTGCTGGGCGGCGTGCCGCAAACTATTTTCACCGGAGCAGTTTCGACGGAAACCGATTCGGTCGCGACGAGCGCCACATCGGAAGCTAAACCGGACAGCATGCAGGGACCCACTGCCGAAGAAATGCCCGAAGCAACGCCGGACAAAACAGCCGATGATGGAAAGCTGCAGGCGAAGATTGAAACACTGGAGGAAAAGTTGCGATATACCGAACGCAAGCTTACCGCCGCGCTGGGGCAATTGCGCGACGGCAGGGCCGTCGGAGAGATCGACCAGCTTGGGCGCCGCGCCGCATTAATGCTTACGCTCGGCACAGGCCGCCCCTATCAGGCTCTGCTGCGCGATGTCGATCCTGGCTGGCTCGCGCCTGAAGACATGGACCTGTTGCGCCTCTATGGGCCAGAGGGATTTTACGATGCCAACCATCTGGCACGGCGTCTTTCGGATCTGCTGGAGGGCGATGCACAAGCCGACCAGACATTGCCACTTGCTCTGCCGCCGGCACTGGCCTGGCTGACGCGCAATGCAGGCGCTCTGGTTGAGGTGCGCCCACATTCGATTGCGCAGGTCGCCGATGCGCAACATGACATTATTAAAGCTTTGCTGGCCGACCGCCCCGAGGCGGCACTGCGGTTGATTGACGAGATACTAGCAAGCAGAACCGACACACCGACCACATTGATCAAGTGGCGCGATGATCTGGCACTGTGGCGCACTATGGCACCCGTCATGGCGCGCCTACGAGGCGTCAATGCCAGCCAAGCTGCGCCCGTGCGCGAACCGGGATAGAGCTCTATGCGCAAGTTTATCCTGGCATTATTTGTTTTGGCGGCTCTAAGCATCCTTGCTGTGCTGGTGGCCGGATTGGAGGGGCGCTTGCGCGTCACGTTGATGGGGTTTGATGTGGCAACCGATCTCTCGGTGGCGGTCGGCGTGTTGCTGGTGGCGGCACTCGCTCTTGTCATCGTGGTCTTAACGGCGCAGTACTTATGGCACCTGCCTGCACGGTTGCACGCCCGCCGCACCATGGCGCGTCAACGCATGGGTACACAAGCCTTGGCCGAGGCATTAATGGCTCTGGCGCGCGGCGACGCAGAAGGAGCCCGCGCCGGAGTTGATCTGGCACGCCGCAAATTGCCAAACGAGCCTATGCCACTGCTGGTTGCCGCACAAACCGATCTTTTGTCGGGCGACGCCGCTGCCGCCGAAGGTAAATATCGCTTGATGGCAAGCGACCCGGAAGATCCGGCACTCGCCAAGCTGGGTCTTGAAGGGCTGTTTTATTTGGCGCGTATGCAAAACCCGTCGGAAGCCGAAGCGCTGGCACATCGGGCATTGGCGCAAGACGCTAAGGCTTCATGGGCACTTGAAGGTCTGATGGCACTCGCTGTCCAACATGGCGATTGGGACCAGGCCGAGCGTTGGTTGCGCCGCTGGGCACGCAGTGGCGCGGGACGCAAAAAAGTTAATGCCAGTCGTGCGGTCATATACGCGGCAGCCGCTCAGGCGCTGGCGGTCGATGACAATGCCGCGGCGCGCCGACAAGCGCTTAAAAAAGCAGAACAGGCCAGTGCCGCCGAACCCGATTTGGTGCCCGCAACAGCGCTCAAGGCGCAATTGCAGGCGCGCGCCGGCAATCACCGCAAAGCGCGCAAAACGTTACGTGATGCCTGGGCACGTTACCCGCATCCGAATTTGGGTGATTCCTGGCTCGCCGCCCATGCCGACCAACCTGCCGCAAGCCGTATGCGGCTTGCGGCCCAAATGGTGCGCGGGCATGAGAAGCATATCGAGGCGCGTATTTTCCGTGCCCGCGTTGCGTGTTCGGCGCGGCGTTACAATTTTGCCCGCAAGTTTCTGGAGCCCTATCTGGAAAATCCCGACCGGCGCCTGTGCCAGCTCATGGCCGATATTGAAACCGCAGAAGAAAATGAGGCCCGCGCGCGCGTCTGGCTCGACAAGGCGCGTCACGCCCCGCTGGAAGCCGGATGGACGGCGCGAGGGTTGCGGCTGGATGACTGGCAACCTCTATGTCCGGTCACGGGTGCGCTGGGTGGTGTGGTCTGGCAGGAGAGGGGGAAGGGAAATGTGACCGATGTCGCCCTGCCGGCGCCTCAAAATTTGGGAGAAATTTCCGACATAGCTTTGGAGGAAAAAAAACCTGAAGAGGAAATGGTGTCGCTTGCCTGATGTGATTGTTAATTTCAATGCATTGATTTTGGCAAGTAACTCTTTTTTAAAATGGAGTGCAGCATCGGCACATAATGTGATGAGAACGCCGGTCAGCAGCGTTTAGTTGACACAAGGGCCATGGGTGCGTCAGCAATGGGTCTTGTTGCATGCGTATGAAAAAGTAAGCCTGCACGGCGCGGCAGCATCGCGGCCAAATTGCCTACCAAGTGCTTGAACAGCGCTTTAGCGAGGGAAAAAAACCATGAATGGTGCACAAAGTTTAATCGGAACGCTTGTCCGGTCTGATGTTGAGGTTTGTTTTACAAATCCAGGAACGTCTGAGATGCATTTTGTGTCGGCACTTGACCATGAGCCGGATATGCGCGCCGTGCTTGTTCTGTTTGAGGGCGTTGCAACCGGTGCCGCCGACGGTTATGCTCGTATGAGCAACAAACCGGCGGCAAGTTTGTTGCATTTGGGGCCGGGACTAGCCAATGGTCTTGCCAATTTACACAATGCTAAAAAAGCCCGCTCACCTGTCGTGAATATCATTGGCGACCATGCAACCTATCACCAATTGCTGGAGGCACCGCTTACCTCGGATGTGAAGGCATTCGCAGCGCCGGTTTCGCAATGGATCAAATCAAGTCCCAATGGTGCCGAGGTGGGCCATGATACTGCTGCCGCTGTACGGGCGGCAAATTCTAATGGTGGACAAATCGCCTCTCTTATATTGCCCGCGGATACGGCTTGGACGCCGGCACATGATTATGGTGTCTATCGCAGGCCCTCATCTCCGGAAGCACCCCCTGCCTCTGCAATCGAAAAAACTTCGGCTTTGCTCTCAAACGGCAAAAAAACGTCCATCCTGATAACGGGCCAGGCCTTGCGCGCACGTGGCCTCGAGGCAGCAAACCGCATTGCGGCAAAGTCCGGCGCCCAAATTTTCGCCGATACATTTAACGCGAGGACCGAGCAAGGAGCCGGGCGTTATGGCATTAAAAGACTACCGTATTTTGCCGAACAGATTGTCGAGACGATTGCAGGCACCGAGCAATTGATTATCGTCGGGTCGCAATCACCCGTCTCGTTTTTCGCCTATCCTGATATTCCAAACTATCTCGTTCCCGAAGGCTGCGCGACATATGTATTGGCGACCCATGCGGAAAATGCCATTGCCGGGCTGGAAGCTGTCGCAGAAGAGATTAAGGCGCCACAAAACCCAGAGGGCAAAATGGAACTCGTCCGCCCCGACCTAGCAAATGGCGGCGATATTGCCACCGCGGTTTGGGCTGCCATGGCGCATTACATGCCGGATAATTCCATCGTCGTTGATGAGGCCGTGACAAGTGGATTCGCCTCTCAGATGTTTCTCGCCAATGCGCCCCAACATGATTATCTGCAACTGACCGGCGGCAGTATCGGAATTGGACTGCCTTTGTCTCTGGGCGCCTCGATTGCGTGTCCAGACCGCAAAGTAATTTGCGGCCATGGCGACGGCGGGGCCATGTATACATTGCAAGCTCTGTGGACGCAGGAGCGCGAAAATTGCGATGTCGTGAACATTATTTTCAGCAACCGAAAATACATGATACTCGAAATGGAGATCATGCGGGTGGGTGCCGAAAATGTCGGACCCAAAGCACTGGATATGTTTGACCTCAGCCGCCCCAGCCTTGATTGGTGTCAGCTTGCAAATGGTATGGGCGTTCACGCCATGCGCGCATCAAGTGTGGATGAAGTAAACCAAACCATGGCGCATTGCATGGGCACGAAGGGCCCCCATCTTATCGAAGTGATAATCTGACCGGGGCAATTGACATGACGAATAATCCCGCACCCGAACTCGCACCCGCCATTGCATCTGCCATTTTGGCAGGTGAGCAATTGCCGACATTTGACGCGACCATGACGCTGGATGAAGCCTATGGCGTGCAGCACGATGTTCTTGGCCTGTGCGCGCCGGAAGGGTTGGCGGGCATCAAGGCCGGTATGACCACGTCTGGTTCTCAATCTTTTTTCGGGATAGACAAATTTCTGCTGGGTGGTATTTGCCCAGAAGCCGTGCAGGCCTCCGGCTGGGAGGTTCCGTTTCGCGCGGGCAGGCTGATTGAGTGTGAGGTCGCACTGCGTGTGGACGGGGGCGGGCGCCCCATTGCTTGTGCGCCGGCGCTGGAATTGGTGTCGCTGGATTTCGCACGCGAGACGGATATGAATGCCACCAATTTACTGGCCGCCAATCTGGGCGCGGAATTTATTGTCCTGGGCGAATTCCAGCTGTGGAAAAGGGAATTTGACCGTTTGGCCATCTCGTTGTCGCTTAATGGCACGCGGGTAAATTTAGGCGACGTGCAAGAAGCGCTGGGCGGCCCTTCGTTGTCAGCTGGACTTATCAGTTCTGAGGCGCGCGCGCGTCGCTTTAATTTGCTGCCCGATCCGATTTTGATGACCGGTGCCTGCGGCCAAGTTGTTCCCGCGGAAAAAGGCCAATACCAAGCCGACTTTGGCGCCCTCGGAGTAGTGAATCTCAGTATTAGTTAACTACTGGAATTAAACCCAGTACTTTTTCCAGTATTTCGAAAACATGCAAAAGAATGCATGGTGCCGCTTGCGTGACTCGAACACGCGACCCCGTCATTACGAATGACGTGCTCTACCAACTGAGCTAAAGCGGCAAGCGTTCAAAGTTTTTATCACAGCCCCAATTAGATCGCAAAGCACTGCGCCACTTTTGCTGTGCAACCCAAAAATTGGGGCTGTTGCATTTTTGCACCATTCACGATGATAAAAAATTATTTGGACTTAACTCTAATAATTCAATTGACTTAACTTATTTGGAGCAGGCAAGCTTAGCCGATTAATATAGGGGGTTGTTGGCTATGGCTTGGAGGGTCTGTCACATCCGCTTAAAACTTGGGAGGAGTGCAACAATGCACATCAAATTATTTAAACATGCCAAATTTGGCAGCCTCGTTATGGCTGGTGCATTGGCAGCATCTATGGCCCATGCCGCGACTTATAATATTGGCGGTTTTGAGGTGAACATGGACACCACACTTAGCGTGGGATCAACCTGGCTGACGAGTGATCGAAATGACGCATACTTGCCTGAGGCGAATGGCGGTAATCCTAACCAAAATCCAACATTCGGTATAACAAATCCTGCTTTTGCACTTACGCCAGCTGGTTTAGCGGCATCTGCATGCGCGGGGCCCACAACATACAACACCTTTTGCCAGGAAATTGCGGCAGCGGGGAGCACGCGTTTCAATCATGACGGGTCGATCAACTCTGATGATGGCCGGTTAAATTTTGACCAGGGCGATATTACGAGTGCCCCTCTGAAGGCAACCCTCGAGTTTGAAACTCGTAGGGGTAACGTGCAGGCATTTTTGCGTACGACCATGTATTGGGACATTGCACTGATGGAAGACGGATCCTTCGAGCGCGGCGGGCTCACCGATAAGGGTGAAAACAATGCTGGCCGAGAATTTAATGTTCTCGATGCCTTTGTTACTGTCGACGGCGATGCCGCTGGCATGCCTTATATGGTCCGTGTTGGACGCCAAGTTATCAACTGGGGTGAGAATACGTTCATTCCGGGCGGCAACTCATCATTTAACCCAATTGATGTTGCTGCGCTACGTCGTCCTGGTGCAGAAATTAAAGATGCTCTTTTGCCCGTAGAAGCAATTTACGGTTCACTGGCTGTAACAGACAATCTTACCCTTGAAGCTTATTATGGCGGTTGGGATGATTACAAACTGGATGCTGGCGGCACGCTATTTGGAGCCAGCGACACCTTTACCCCCGGATCTAAAAATGGTAATAATAACAGATACCTAATTGGTGGTGGTAGTTATTCCGGTATTTCTTTCGCTTGTAATACAGCAGCACTTACTGCTGCTGGACTTGGTACAGCGGCGACACTATCTACCGCAATTCAGGCTACATCGTTCAATGCGTGTACGGACTCTCCGAACGTAGATGTTCTGTCGCCTTGGACGGTAGGATCAGCCGAGCAGCAGCGGTTCGCCGCGGGCGAGTTTGGCATTCTAGATGGAGCCAATGATGAGGGTGATGAGGCTTACGGGCTTGCTGTGCGTTATTACGCCGAGAACCTCAATTCAACTGAATTCGGTCTCTACTATCAATCTGCAGATAGCCGACTGCCTTACATCTCCTACAGAACTCGCAAGCAATCAATTACTGGCAACGCGGTAGGTTGGAACGCCTCAACCGTTGGCAGGGGAACAGGACTTGCTGGTCTGCTGGGGCAATATGCGACCGTTAATGGCGGCGTGGCGGCTTACAATCCGCAATATAACAATATCGGACTTGATGATCCCCACGGCCTGCTTTCAAATGCGGTTGTTCAAGCAACCGCGCTTGCTGGCCTCAGAGGCGTCAACAATAATTATAATCTCTCAGCAACACCAAACACGATTGCTCAGTACCAGGAAATACAAACTGGGCTGGTGATTGCACAGCGGAATGCAGCTGTAACTCTGGGTAGCCCTTTTGACAGTGCGGGCCAATTGCCTACTGGCTCAATTACCATGGGCCTTAATAATGGTTTGAGTCTTTTTGCAGAGCATCCTGAAATCGAAACCTGGGGTGTAAGCTTCAATACGAATATTGGTGGCCACACTGTCCAAGGTGATTTCTCTTACCGGCCAGATATGCCAATACAGATCGACACAGATGTGCTGACTATCAACGCGCTGTTCAATGCATGCGCATTTACATCAGTGGGCATTTTTGAGCCAGTGTATGAAAGCATGGCTACTTTGGCCAATGAGCGCGGCGATTACAATACATACACCGTAGATCCGGCCTCAGGAGCAGGCGCTGCAACGACACTCGCATCTGGTGCGGATTCCGCGATTGGGTGCCGCGAAACCTCGTATGTGCAAGGTTGGATGGAAGAATACGATGTAACTAGCTGGAATATCGGCACGACATCTATTTTCACGTCCTCTAATCCCTTCGTGCAATATGTCGGCGCTGATGTTGGTATCCTGGTAACAGACTTCCAGGGCATTAATGTTCCGGATATCTATCAGGAGCGCGGCGCGCCTAATGCGCTTGCTCCGTCAACTAACCACTGCATTGGTGGTAGTGACCTTCCACTTAACGGTGTTTTGTCAATCGACAGCGTTTTAACAGGTCAGCTGTTCCCTGAGAACGCACCTGGCAAGTGCCGTTCTACTAACTCGTCATGGGGCATGACTCTGTTGGGCTCATTGCAGTATAACAATGCTTTTGGCACACCGCTCACGGTGTCGCCTCAAATTGTATATCAAATGGGCATGGACGGCCGTTCGCCGTTCCCAGCAGGATTCTGGCGTGAAGGTCAGGGCAGCGCTGCCTTTAGCATGAATGTGGAATATTTGGGCAAGTGGAAAGGTACTTTAGCTTATCGCGATTATCTTGGTGATGCGCATCGTACTTACAACCTTGACCGGAACACAGTTTCCGTAAGCTTGTCTTACGCATTCTGATCAGTGTCATCTCGGGGGCGGGCTCGCCTGCCCCCGATCTACTTAATTTAGAAGGGAAATGAAAATGAAAACCCGAATTTTGACGACAGCGCTGACACTGAGCCTCGCGGCCGGTGCGGCATGGGCGGAAGTGCCCCAAAACGTCGCCGATCGACTGGGCAAAGACCTAACGCCGATGGGTGCAGAAAAAGCCGGTAGCAAAAGTGGCGTAAGTGAATGGACAGGCAAGGCGATTGATGGCTCTAGCCTTTTGGCAGGGTATGACGGCGGCTCATTGCCAAATCCCTATGCTTCAGATAAGCCTTCCTATACGGTCACATCATCTAATGCTGGAGAATATGATGCAATCCTGACCGATGGTCAGAAAGCTTTGTTTGCGACCTATCCAGATACGTATAAGATGAACGTATATAAGTCGCGGCGCTCTTGCACATATCCAGAATTCGTATACAAAGCAGCAAAACGGAATGCATTAGTCGGAAAAAATGTTGATGGAGGAAGCGGCGTTTCAGAAGCCATCATGTCTGCCCCATTCCCAATCCCGTCATCTGCTCTGGAGATTGTTTGGAACCATACGCTACGCTATCGTGGGCAGCGCATTGCGCGTGATTTCAACTATGCTGCACCGACAGCTAATGGTCAATATACCCTGACGGATACTCGCGACGAGGTGGTGTTTGATTGGTCTAATCCTCAATTTACACGTGCTGAAGACCTGAACAACATCTCTATCTGGTTCGTTGCCTATACGTCCGCACCAGCGCGCCGCGCAGGTAATGTCGTTCTAGTGCACGAGACTTTGAATATGGCTAAAGAGGGTCGTAAGGCATGGACATATAGCCCTGGCACTCGCCGCGTTCGTCGCGCGCCGAACATTGCCTACGATAATCCGGTAACCAATGGTGATGGCTTAGGCACTTCTGACCAGTATGACGGGTACAATGGAGCCCCAGACCGTTATGACTGGACTGTGGTCGGAAAGCAGGAGAAGCTCTCTCAGCAAAACAACTATAATGCGGTTCTAACCCCTTACAGTGAACTGCTCCAGCCAGGTCATCCAAACCAGGATGTCATGCGATACGAACTTCGTCGGCAATGGGTTATCGAAGCCAATCTAAAAGGTGGCGCTCGACACATTTATGCCAAGCGTGTGTTGCGCATGGACGAGGACAGCAATCAGATGAATGCTGGCGAGATGTATGATGGACGTGGCGAAATGTGGCGCATTCAGGAAATTGGCCAGGCGCCCGATTTCCGTCCAGAGGCCCAAACGTGCTGGACCACGGGTGGCGAGTTCACCATGGATCTTCTGGCCGGCCGCTATCTGGGTCTGGGTATGAAGTCAGAACGCCCGGCGAATGTTGTGACAGGCTTGGACCGGTTAACGCAGGATTACTACACGCCAGCGAACGTGCGTCGTCTGGGTCGTTAATCAAACCGCGTATATTTAGAAAAGGGCGGGCCTTGTTCCCGCCCTTTTTTTGTTTTGGACTTTTCATTTACAAATCCTCAGCCTTGGGGCTAAAGTTCCTGCAATTCACCAAACATGCTACGCAGAGGACTTTTCATGTTTGACACAGCCGCCATATTTTTCAGGTTACTGCCAAGTCGTGCCGCCATGGCTGGTGTTCTGTTTTTTGCGGGGCCCGCACTTGCGCTGGTTCCCGAAGAACAACAGGCGCGCCTCGACGCTGATCTAACCCCACTGGGCTCGGAGCGCGCGGGTAATGTCGATGGCACTATACCGGCTTGGACGGGCGGCCTGACCAGCCCACCAGATGGTATTGGCTATGAAAAAGGCAAACACTTGCCCGACCCATTTTCTAACGACAAAGTTCTATTTACGGTGAGCGCCGAAAATGCCGACGAGTATGACACCTACATCACTCGCGGTCAGCGGGCCTTGATGGAACGCCATGAAAGCTATTTTATGAATGTTTACCCAACGCGGCGCAGTTGTGGGCAACCAGAATACGTTTATGAGGCCGCGCGCCGAAACGCAGTAGTAGGTGAGTTGGTGGCAGATGGGAACGGTGTAGCACGAGCTATTATGTCATCTCCATTTCCGATACCAAACAATGCACTAGAGATAGTTTGGAATCACACACTTCGATACAGAGATTTTAAGGTGCAAAGTCAAGCTTTTGCGGTTCCAGTGAATCAAAATGGTGATTTCTACAAGGTTACAACTCTTCAGGATGCTATTCTTCGTTGGTCAAATCCCCAATTCACTTCTGCTGAAGATTTAGAAAACATATCGATTTTGTTTTTATTGCAAGTGAAAGCTCCGCCGAGGCGAGCCGGATATGTCGTTCTTGTTCAAGAGTCACTGAATATGGCCGTCGAAGCTCGCCGCGCCTGGACATATAGTCCAGGCACAAGAAGAGTGAGGCGTGCACCAACAATTGCTTATGACAATCCAGGAACTAATTCTGACGGCATAACAACTTCGGATAGCTTTGGTGGCTTTAATGGGGCACCCGACCGCTTCAATTGGACGGTGCTCGGCCGGAGCGAAAAGTTTGTTTCGTATAATAATTATGAACGGGCCACTATTCCTCACGAAGATCTGGTTGGTCCCAAGCACTTAGATCAATCGAAATTGCGTTATGAGCGCCACCGTGTTTGGGAGATACAAGGAACAAAAAAAGAAAACTTCAGGCATATATACGCGAAGCGAATATTTTATATAGATGAGGATGTGAACCAAATTTTGGCCACTGAGATATACGACGGGCGTCAGGAGTTGTGGAGAGTCCAAGAACTTGATGCAACCACTAGGTATGATGTGCCAGTTTGCTGGGGCAACGGCGCGACAATATATGACCTTATTGTCGGCAGATATCTGGTCGGAACGGGTAACCCCGAGGTTCCGGTGAATTTTGATGCGGGGCACCTTGACCCCAGGCGCTACACCCCAGGCAATATTCGCCGCCTTGGCCGCTAGTGAGCAAAATCTGCAAGACACGCCGAAACCGTATGTACATAAATTGCGTTTGCGTGAATTTGCTGCTTGTCAGGGCGCGCCGCTAATCATATTATCGCGCCAGAAGTGTGGGGTTTTCTCCACCGCAATGGGAGACACATGATGAAATGGAACATGCTGATAGCAGCCCTTTTCGGCGTTTTCAGCGCGCTCGCGCCGCAAATACATGCGCAGGCGGTTGAGCCATATGAATACGCCAACCCAAGTTCCATGGCCACTAAGGCGTTAATCCTTGATGTGGCCGAAATAGGTGACCGCCTAGTCGCAGTCGGCGAGTTCGGTCACATTATATATTCAGACGATAGCGGTGAAAGCTGGGTGCAAGCGCAAAATGTGCCGACACGTAACACTATCACTGCCATTACCTTTCTCGACGAAAAGACCGGCTTTGCCGTTGGCCATGATGCGACAATTTTGAAAACCGTAGACGGCGGCGAAAGCTGGTCGCTAAAATATATTGAGCGGCGTGGCGAAAATCCGTTGTTCGGTATACAGTTTGCCAGCGCCACTTTTGGCCTTGCGGTGGGGGCGTTTTCTACCGTCATGGAAACTAAAGATGGCGGCGAAACATGGGCGCAGCGTCCACTTATCAAAGACGCTTATGACGACTACCACCTAAACGGCCTGTTCACAGATGCCGCTGGAAGTTTGTATATTCCTGCTGAATTTGGCATGATTTACAAATCAAAAGACGGTGGCCGCACATTTGCAGGCATTCAGACAGCCTATGAAGGCTCATTCTGGGGCGGCATGGCGTTGACCAATAATAATCTTCTAATTTGGGGCATGCGCGGAAACGCTTACGTATCGCGCGATGGCGGGCGGAGCTGGGTGCGTTCTGAAACCAATACCGACCGGTCTATCTCCGGTGGTACCCAGCTCGCCGATGGTACAATTGTGCTGACCGGCTTGTCGGGGTTGGTGCTGGTTTCTAAAGATAACGGCCGCACCTTCGACGCCAGTGTGCGTTCCGACCGTTTGAGTTTTGCAACTGTGTCCAGCAAGTCGGACAACGAAGTTCTGCTCTATGGCGACCCTGGTGTGCTGCCACATACGTTTTCCAATTAAGCTGTCCGGTAAGCATCGCTTCTGTCGTTAATCAGGCATAATTATTGTCAGGGGCGGGCTCTGGAATCCGCCTTTTTTGTTAGGGCCGTTCGGGCCCAAGTGCCTCAGACACGGGCTTGCGTCGCCCGTCAGCCATGATAGGCTCAAGCCATCTGGGGAGGGAACATATGCAACTGCCGGCTTTGCCCGACGGCCTGACGCTCGAGCGTTCAGATACCCGCGCCACGGTCACACTGGCCCGCGCAGACAGACGCAATGCGCTGTCGGCTGAAATTATGCGGGGTTTGCGCGATGTGGCCCTGTGGCTGAAATCGGACATTGAAACACATGTCGTGATGCTCACCGGTGAGCCCGTTTTCAGTGCCGGTGCGGATTTGAAAGACCCCGATATGCGCACCGACCATCTTGACAAATTGAGCCAGCGGCAGGCCTTGTTGCTAGGCCCAGACATGTGCGCGGCCTGGGAGGCGCTCGAGCAGGTAACGATCGCTGCCATTGAAGGCTATTGTCTGGGCGGAGGGCTGGCTCTGGCGGTGGCTTGCGATTGGCGCGTATGTGCAGACAATGCCGCCCTGCGCCTGCCGGAGGTGCCGCTCGGCATCAATATGAGCTGGCAGGCCAATCCACGCATTACCGCGCTGGTGGGCCCGGCGCGGGCCAAGGAAATTATCATATTGGGCGAAGATGTGCCCGCTGCGACGGCGTTTAACTGGGGGCTAGTTGATCGGCTGGCCGCGCCCGGCGCCAGCTTGCAGGTTGCCGGAGAGCTAGCCGCAAAAGTGGCCGACTTGCCGCCCCTGCCAGTGCGCATGACAAAGCAGGCGATTAATGCGCATGCCCACGCCCTCAACTACGCGGCGTCCTTCATGGATCGCGAGCAATATGCTCTGCTTGCCGGATCGGAAGAAAACAAGTCCGCAATTCGCAAATTTTTTGATCGGTCGGAATAATATTATCTGAAAAGGAGACAGAGATATGCGAGTAGCCGGAAAAATGGCTTTTGTAACCGGAGGGGCTTCCGGGCTGGGCCGAGCATCCTCACTAATGCTGGCCAAAGAGGGCGCCAAGGTCGCCGTTTCGGACGTCAATGCCGATGGCGCCAGGGCTGTAGCCGATGAAATTAATGCGCTTTATCCTGGGCAGGGATTCGCCTATAGGCTGGATGTCACAAACGAGGCGCAATGGCAAGAGGCTTTGGGCGCCGCGCATGAAGACATGGGCGGGCTTAATATTTTGCTCAACAATGCTGGCATTGGCGGCGGCTCGACGATTGAGGATACCGATTTCGAAACATGGAAGCGCGTGCATGAGGTTGACACCGACAGCGTGTTTCTGGGCTGCAAATACGCCATTCCGCTAATGCGCGACCACGCACCCGGCTCAATCATCAATATTTCCTCTATTGCGGGCCTGATTGCCGGGCACAATATGGCGGCCTATAACTCGGCCAAGGCAGGTGTCTGGCTATTGTCGAAGTCCGTGGCGCTGCACTGCGCCAATCGCGGCTATCAAATTCGTTCCAATTCGATCCACCCGACCTTCATCGACACGCCAATTCTCGATCCGATGGCCGAACATATTGGCCGCGAAGAGTTGCGCAATAAACTGGCGCGGCAGGTGCCGCTGAAAACAATCGGCGATCCGGATGATGTTGCCTATGCGGTTTTGTTTCTGGCGAGCGATGAGTCAAAATTCGTCACCGGCTCCGAAATTAAGATCGATGGCGGCATCTCGGCAATGTGAGCCAGCGATGCTAACGCCCGCTGACGATTATCCGCTTCACCAGACACCGGAGCCGATGGCCTTGGCCTCCGGCGAGCGGAATTTTTACGACCGGTTCTTTTTCAACGGATACTCCGCCGATGGGTCGGTGTTTTTTGCCGCGGCGCTGGGTGTCTATCCGCAACTGAATATTATGGATGCGAGCTTCTGTCTGACAGTTGATGGCAAGCAACATAATTTACGCGGGTCCAAACACATGCTGGGCGACCGGCTGGATTTGGTAGTCGGGCCGGTGTGCATCGAAATTATCGAGCCACTCTCCCGCGTGCGTGTGAGCATTGATGATCCCGAAAATGGAATTACTGCCAGTCTCGAAGCCACGGCACGCCATGCGGCGGTGGAAGAGCCGCGCTTTACGCGCCACAACGGGCCGCGCCTATTTATGGATTACACACGGGCAACGCAAAATGTTAGCTGGCAGGGCGAGATCGGTTTCAACGGTACCACGCATAAGGTCACTGGCTGGTACGGCACGCGCGACAGGAGCTGGGGCATCCGGCCGGTGGGCGAGAAGGACCCGCAAAGCGGCGTTCCCGAAATGGCGCCGCAATTTTACTGGCTATGGACGCCGATAAATTTCGAAAACCATGTTTTATTTTGTCACACCAATGATGATGGTGACGGTGTGGCGTGGAACCGCCGCGCGGTGCTGCAAGAGCTGAAATCCGGCACTGCCCGTCATTTTGACCGGTTCGGCCTCAACGTGCGCTATCATGATGGCACGCGCCGTGTAGCAGGGTTAGAGCTTGACCTGACGGCGCCCGATGGCGCGCAAGCCCAAGTTCGCATGCAAACGCACACGCCATTTTTTTACATGCAAGGATTGGGCTACACCCATCCTGAATGGGGTCATGGCAAAAATCAGGGCGCGGCAAAAACCGCTTTTGACAGTGTTAATCTCGACGATGCCGAAGCTAGCTTGCGACAGGGCATGATGCATTTTCTGCATGTGCAGGCGCCTGTCACAGCCAGTTTGGAAACGCAAGCCGGAACCCATGAAGGGCGCGGCGTAGCCGAACAATTATTTATCGGCCCGCACACGCCCAGCGGTTTTGAAGCCCTGCTTGACGGAATTCTGTCTTGAGTGGGTTTTTCGACCACCCAGGGAAATTTGAACCCGATTGGCTGGCCGGTGTGCTGGGCCATCCAGCAGGTGCGCTTCGGGCGATAGAGTTTGCGCCTGTCGGCACTGGTCAGGTCGGCGACAGTTTTCGGCTGCATCTTGATTGGTCGGAGGTCGCTGTAAAGGCTCCGGCGACAATCATTGCGAAATGCCCGGCGAAGGATCCAGTGAGCCGGGAAACCGGCGGCAATATGCGCCTTTATGAGATTGAAACGAGCTGGTATCGCGCGCTTGCAAAATCATGTGCGGTGCGCTGTCCGGGGCATTTTCACG